>NZ_JBOGQF010000011.1:0-22477 GCF_050748925.1 Nitrososphaera sp. | reverse complement strand
CGGATTCCACCAAGAAAGCGTCGTTAAAGGCCGACCCGACAAATTCAGGAAACTCTTCGCTGTAAAACCTCCAGTCAAACGACACTGACGAAGAGCCGGCAGGCACGTTGAGCGTGAGCGCGAGCTGGACAAGGTCTTCCCCTTCGGAGGTGTCCAGCCCCTCGAGGATGCAGCTGTGGTCTCCCTCGCTGTTTGCCAGCAAAAGGTCGCTGGCGCAGCCCGAGCTCAGCACAACATAGCTGGGCCCCTCTGTGGGGAACCCGCCCGTGGCATCGGTCTGTATGGCGACCCCCTGGTCGCTGCTCGTGGCAAGGTCCGACGAGGCGACTTGTGAACTCTCTAGTCCGAGGGCAGTAGTTAGCTCGGACGCGCTTTGGGCAAACGACGCGGCTGGCGCCATCGCAAGCAAAAGCGCGGCCGCAAATGATGCAATCGCGGCGTTGCGAAAATTCATGAAAGTGAGATCGAAAAATATTATTTAACATGGTACGACGACTTGAGCCGGAAAATATCCACCTAGCAATCTATTGTTGGAGGCTTACCGGCGTCAGCGGGCCCGAGCCTTCCGACACGCGCTGAATGTTTGCGGAAATTATCCCGGCCACCGCGTCCACCGACTCTCTTGTCCACCCCGCGACGTGGGGCGTGAGCACAAAGTTGTCAAGTTTCAGCAGCCTGTCACCAGGGCTTGCCGGCTCTTCCCAGAACACGTCAAAAGCCGCTCCCGCTATCTTGCCCGTGAGCGCGCCATAAAGCGCCTCCCTGTCGACTACCGGGGCGCGGGCCATGTTTATGAGAAACGCCGAGCGCTTCATCGCCTCAAACTCTTTTTTGCCTATCATGCCCCTCGTCTCCTCTGTCAGCGGGACGTGGAGCGAGACATAGTCGGCCCGGGCGACGCATTCAAGCAGCGCGCCAGGCCCCTTTATCTCGTCGGCTGAAAACGACTTTTCCCGCCCCTGCCCGACAGGGTCCTTTGTGACCGCAATCACCCTCATGCCAAACGCCCTGGCCCTTTTTGCGACCTCTGTGCCCGTCGCGCCGAGGCCCACCACCAGGATTGTCTTGCCGTACAGTTCGCTTCCCAGGACGCCGTGCACCCTCTTTTTCATGGCGCCGCCGGCCCCGCCCTGCCTGTTCTTGGCAAGGTACAGCATCAGAAACAAAGTGTGCTCTGCCACGGACACGGCGTTTGCAAGCGGGACGTTTGCGACAAATACGGACCGGGCAGAGCAATAGTCCAAGTCGACGTTGTCGTAGCCCATGCCGGCCAGGTGCACCAGCAAGAGCTTGGGGCACATATCTATCATCTCCCTGTCTATTTTTTGCAGCCCGCAGACGAGCACCTGCGCGTCGGCAAGCTGGGGCGCAAGAGGCAGGTCCGGGTCCACCTTCTCTGACGCAAACCCGTGCTCGGCAAGCCGGGCGTCCAGGATCTCTTTAAAGCCCGCAGAGCGGACGAGCGTCTTTATCTTCACGCCTACCCTTTGCCCTGCCAGCCTTTAATAGTGCGCGCAGGCACTCAGGCCCGGTGGACGAGCAAGAACTAAAGAGGTTGCTCGAGATAGTCTCGGACAAGGGGCTGAAGGCCCTCAGCGTCGACGAGCTGTTCAGGCTCCACATGCTCGTGGAAGAAAAAGACTATGCGGGCAACAAGAAAGCCGACAGGGCAAAGAAAAAGCTGCTCGGCAAGATAAACGCCGAGATCTACAACAAGCACTCGCCGCGGCGGTTCTTTTAGCCGGATTCCTCTTCGACTGCAAACGCCACCTTCATCGACACCCTGTACTCTGTTATCTTGTCGTTTTGCACGTCAACCTTCCACGTGAGCACGTCGACGCCAGACACGTTGCGGACCGTCTGGACCGCGCGCTTTATCCCATTGTCGACTGCGTCCTGCCAGCTGGTTGGCGATGACGAGACCAGCTCCATTATCTTGACTACTGCCATCAGAGATTTTTCGGCTGAAAAAAATTAAAGACTTATGACCCGTCCAGCAGCTTTAAAAGCTCGCCCGGCTCCATGTCGTCTGCGCCCCCCTTTAGCCTCTCCATGGCGCGCTGCTCGCCCTGCGCTATCAGGCCCCTGACGGCCCTGGCGGTAAAGTCGGCGTTTTTCAGCAGGTATGGCGAGTCCATCCTCCTGCGCGCTATTCTATAGACTGCGAGTATCTCGGCGCCGTGCCTGCCCACCAGCTCCTCGTATTCACGCCGTATCCTGTCAGCGACTGCAGGGTCCACGTCCCGCCCGTTGCGCTCAAAGACAGCGTACAGCTTTTCTATCAGGTCGACCTGCCTAGACATGTGCTTCCAGGAGCGCAGGTCGTATACGGTCTTGTCGCTGAATATGATGTCCCTCGTCCTGTCGAGCACCTCGCCCCAGTCTGCAGGCAGCCGGTCTATCTTGCGTGGGTAATTCTCGACGATGTAGACGTTCTTGTTGTTCCGGGGCGACGCCTCCACCAGCTCTTTCAAGGGCGTGTTGCTGAGCAGGCCGCCGTCCCACGCGTAGACGCCCGGCTCGACCTGTACCCACGGAAAGCCGTAACTTGAATACGCGCAGCTTGCAAGGACGTGCTTTGGCTTTATCTCCATCCTTGCGCTGTCGAACTTTAGCGACTTGGCAGTCATGACGTCGACTGCCGTTATTATGAGCCGCGTGCCGCCAGCCTTGCCCAGCTTGCCAAAGTCGACGTACTTTTCAAGCATCCGGGCAATGGGCTCGTGGCTATAAAAGTGGGTCCAGCTTCCGGCCAGCATCATCCACCAGTCCTTCAGCTGCAGGTCGCCGGGCACCTGCCAGCGGGGGACAAACATCTTGGGCACGCCGAACATTATCGCGTTCAGGGGCCCGGCCGGCATGCCTTTTGTGCCAAAGGCGCGCCTGTCATAGTCGTAATAGGGAAAAGACACCTCCGGGAAGAGCCGGTAGTTGCTTTCGGCCACTTCCATCCAGAAATCCTCAAGGTCTTTTGCCGGGTCGTCGCTTCCGCAGATCACGGCCGCGTTCACCGCGCCTATCGACGTCCCGCCGACAAGCTCGAATTTCACGCCGCCTTCATAAAGCGCCTTGAACACGCCGCAGGCAAAAGCGCCAAGCGACCCTCCGCCCTGCAGGACGAGCACGTTTTCCGTCTGCCGCGTCAGGCTCTGCAGGACTTTTCACGGGCTGCTTTGGACTGGCCGCCTTTCAGGTCGCCTTCCTCCGGCTTTTCCGGCATCGGCTTTGCGCGGGGCTCTTCGCCGAACTGGCCCTGCGTCGCGTCGTGCAGCGCCTTGCCGCGCTTTGACGGGTTATTGCTGTCAGTGCTCAATCTTATCACCTCTCCATTGCAGGGTAGTGTATGTTGCCATTGTGGTTGTGGTAGTCGTAGCTGTGGATGTTGCGCCTCTGGTACAGCTGCACGAGGAATATCACGGCGCCGGCGCCAAATATCAGGTGCAGTATCATCCATCCGGTCTCGCCGGCAGTAAAGTCGTACGCGGCAAGGACCAGGTTGAGAGCGGCAAAGAACGCCGTTATCGCCGGCAGGTACTTGCCTACCACCATCAGAACTCCGAGGATGTAGATGACTGCCGTTATCCTCGCAGTGCTGGGCGGCCGGGCTTCCGTTTCGTTTGTTTGCGCCAACCTCAATTCACCCCGGACAAATCAGGTGGAGGCAGGCGCGACGTTGCGCTTGACCGTCCTGTACGCGCTGGACACGTCCCTGACAGTCTGCTCCAGCTCGTTTACCGTGCCGCCAGGCCGCTTGGATTCCGCCGCGACTGCCTTTATCTCGTCTGTCAAGAGCTTGAACGAGTCTATCATCTCCCTGAAAGACACCACCACCTCGTGGATGTCCTGCTTGGTTCCGGAGCCCTGCCCGCTGCCAAATGAGTCCATCGTCTTTTTTGCAGACTGCATGAACGACTTGGCTTCGTCGAGCACGCCGGATTCCTTCAGCTCCCGGACGGTGTTTTGCATGGCAAGCGACGAGCTGTTAATGTCGTCCATCATCTTGCGAATGTTTTCAAGGTTCTGGACCCATTCGGCCGACTTCATCGTCTCCATCATCTCCTTGACGGTTATCGTCATGGTGCGGGCCTTGTCCAGCGTCTCCTGGACGCCGGGGGTGCCCAGCTGGCGCAGAATCTCGACAGTGTCCGATGCGGTATCCTTTATGTCGCTTATCTTGCTGGTGCCCATCTCACTTCAGCTTTTCTTTGGCCTTCTCCTTCTGGTATTCGAGATCGATGTTGCGGTCGGTGTCTTCCATCTTGTTCTTGGCCGCGTTTAACCCTGCCTTCATCTTGTCGCCCGCGTCTTCCAGGCCCCTCTTTACATCTCTGCCGGCCTCTTCAACATCGCGTCTAGCCTCGTTCTTTTTTTCCAATCCATTTACCCCCGCTAATATGTCTCGCTGTGTTGAGTGCTACCAGTTTTCGATATGCCTTCCTTTGCCGCACTGCGCATGTTCTCGGCGGATTGCGCCGCCCCTCCTAACGAAGAGGCTGTGTCCTTGATGACGCCTTCTCTCTCAAGGTCCTTGGCAGTCTCGTCGATCTCTCTTGCAGTGTCCCTTGCGGCGGCCGCTGCTTCGCGGACTGCGGCGCCGATTTCCTTGATGGCGCCGGATTCGCGCAGCGCCCTTATGGTTTCTCTAAGCTTGATTGCCGAATCCCGGATGTTGTTCGCGGAATCTCTAATGTGTTCGGCGGTCTGCGGAGCGCCTGTGCCAGATTCAAAAGTCGCGCGCTGGCTGTTTTCGCGCTTTACATTTTCATTCAAATCGTTTTTCGGGTCAGATCCATAGTTTGTTGCAGACATATGTTATGCATCATTTTAATACTTAAATCAATTGTGAATTCATTGCAATTTTTTTATTGCATTGCAACAAGGCCAGTCGGCACCTGCAAATAGGGGCACGCGTCTGGAAAAAAATTCTATGCTATGCATACGCCTTAAATATTATTTTCATTCATAGCACTGTATTACATGGCTTCAGGAAAATATTTCAACAAAGGTGTAAAGGCCCTTGACTCGCCGCACGTTGGGCATGTTGTCAGGGAAACCGACAGCAAGATAGTAGTTTTTGGCGCCGGCGACGACAGGTATGACATACCGGTCTCGCAGATCAAGTTTGCTTCCGGCAACGTCCTGATAGACCTGCCGTTTTACGAGATAGCGAGAAAGTACAAGGTCAGCAGGGAGGAGCCGCTGCCGACTGACAGCAGCCTGCCGGCTGCCGACCTCGCGCAGGACGTGGACCTTGCCACGTACGAGGGCAAGTACCCAAAGTCGCTGTTCAACAAGGGCGTGAGGACGCAGGACGAAGAGCACCTCGGCCACGTGATGAAAGAGTCCGGCGACAAGATAGTTGTGTGGGGGCACTATGACTGGCGCTTTGACGTGCCAAAGGAAAAGATAATCGCGGTCGGGCGCAACGTCATCGTCGGCCTCGACTACAAAGACGCGTTCAAGTACAAGGTGGACAGGGACGCCCCACTGCCAGAAGAGCCGGCCTAGGCTGTTATGGCAGGGCTTGCGCTAATGTCCAGCATCTTGCCCGTCAACTTTTGGAACGCGCTCACGTATTCGGGCAGGGAAAACCCCCTGACCGAGTCGCTCAGCGCCTCCCTCTCGGCGGCCGTGGCATCCATGGACGACGCGACGATGTCTGCCGCCTGCCTTAGCGAATGGAACTGGTAGCCGCGCGGCACAAACTCAGTCAGGCCGCCGGTGTCCGGCACGACCGGCACGAGGCCGGCGCTCATGGCCTCCACCACCGATATGCCAAAAGGCTCGCCTGGCAGGGGGTGGAAATAGACCTTTGACTTTTTCATGAGCGAATACAGCCTGTCCAGCTTGACGTTTGCCTTTATCTTGACATAGTCTGACACCCCGCAGGCCTTTGCCATGTCCAGGAGCCGGGCGTGGTACTGCTGCCCGCACTGGTCGCTTCCGCTCAGGTTGCCGGCTATGACGAATTCCTTTCCCACGCCCCTCTCCTTGAGAAGCCCGGCAAGGGCGATGGCGTTTTCAAGCTTTTTGGACGGGTGTATGCGCGACACCACAAGCACAGAGTCGCCCCTTGGTGCTGTCGACAGGATGGCGCGGAACTCCTCGACGTTTACGGGCGGCGTGATTATTGCCGGCTCGTGCGCGGTATAGAGCGCGATGGCGCGGCTGCTGAAATGCGAGTTTGTCACGACCAGGGAATTTTGCAGCATGAGCCTGTAATGCTCGGCTATCTGGCCCCACGTGGCGTCGTCGGCCCTGTCGATGAGCCCCATGGCGGCAAAACTCTGCAGGTACGCCTGGTCGCGGTCGCGCACATAGTCTGCCGCGACAGGATAGTGGCAGTAGGTGACGGCGTTGCGTCGCGAAAACGATTCCGTGAAATACGGCAGGATGTCGCCGTGGGTGTTTATAGTGAGGTCATAGTCGCCAGGATCTGCTTCAAAGATCCGGCCAAGCGGCTTTATCTCCCTTATCCGGTCAAATATCCTGCCGACCCTTTTGCCAAACGCATTTTCGAGCCTCTTCAGGTCGGGCGCCTTTGCAACCGTCAGGTCGACTTGTATGCCCATCTCGACGAGCGCCTGGAGCGTGGCCACGGCCAGCTGCTCGGCGCCGCCGCACGGGTCAAGGTCGGTGTGGACGACGTTTGCCCGGGCCCCGGTGCGAAGCGGGGGGAGAACAGAGCCGGCGAGTTTTTCAAGCATGGCAGATCACAGCGGCCCCGGCGCGGTCGGGAGGATGAACCCCACGACCGTCGCCGCTATCCACACTATTACGGCTATGCCAAGCGCCTTTAGCCAGCTGATGTCGTACAGCCACCTGAGAGCGAGGAGCCAGACGATGCCCCCCAGTATGGCCGCCAGCCAGCCCGTCCCGAGCAGGAAATACGCGACAGAGTAGACTAGGGTGCCTATTATTGCCGTCAAGAGCGCCCTGCCGATCCCCTCCTTTTCCCCAAACAGCTTCGTCACGACATAGATAACGACAGTCGAGATCGCCAGGCTGACCAGAAATATCACGACAGAGCCCAGCGCGTTGACGCCAGAGCCGCCCTGCGCATAGGCGGGGGCGACAAAAAGCGACGCGAAAACCACGAGAACCGCAGGTAGCAACAGCGCTCTAAAAATATACAATGCAGAATTTTAGATGCAAAAATAATATTTAATAGTATTTACAACGTGCGTCTTAATTTATTGCAATGCAGTAAAAGGGTTGCATGCAATACCAAACTGCTATAAGAAACAAGGCGCCTTTGTCATATAACGCATGCGGCGCCGGGGTTTCGGTTCCGTTCACCCGCCCGCCGCCCGGCATTGGGGGAAGGCCAAACACGGAACTGGCTCAAAAATAACCCCTCTGCCTGTGAGCCTATTTCAGGCCGACCTTGAGGATGATGATGCTGTCAGACAGGTTATATTCCAGCTTTTTCCGCAACGAGTCGCGCAGCACTGCCTCGCACATCCTTGCCATGTAGAGCGACCATTTTTTCCCCATGTCGTGCTGGATTGCAAGCTCGTACGTGCCGCCGGTGACCTTTTTCTTGTAGGTCATATTCGACTGCGCTGCCCACGCCTCGATGTTGCCAAGAAAGGACTGGGCCGAGTACTCGCCGGTCATGAGGAGCTGGATGTCCTTGGACCGGTTCTTGGCGACGTTTTGCGCGACCCGGCCTACCTGGTCGTCGGTCAGCTGCTCAAAGGCCATAGTCACCATCTGCCTTGGCACTGGCGTAAAGCCCGCCCTGCCGGCGACGCTCGTCCAGCTGATGTGTTGCTCTAGCACCTGGCGCATGAGCGCGCTAAAGCTGACGTTAGAGTCGTCTGCCTCCTGCTTTAGCTTTCTGGCCAGCTCGGGGCTGAGGCTGAACGTTATCCTTACTGTTCCCTCCCCGGAATCTGCCAAGCTCTGGGACACTAGGCTCGCCTCCAAATTAAATATTTAGCCGGCTCAGTCACGTCTCGACGCTGAGGACCAGCGTGTTGTCTGTATACTCTACCTTTGCCTTGTAGCCGGCGTTATAGATCACCTGCTCGTGGTGCGCCTTGAAAAAGACCGACCAGTGCCTGCCCATCTCGTGCTGGACGACCAGCTTTCTCGTGCCTTCCTCTTCGTATTCGCGCAGGCTAAAGCCGGACCTCTTGGACCTGTTCTTCAGGAGGGAAAAGTATGCGTCAAGCGTCACCTCGCCCATCATCAGGAGCAGTATGTCCTTTGAAGAGTCTGCAGTCAGGGCGGCTATCTTTACCAGAGTCTCCTCGTCTATCGCATTAAAGAGCTCCTTTAGCACGTTTTTCGGGAGCGTGGCGTACCCGGCCTTTAGCGCAATCATGTCCCACTCGGTATATGCGGTCAGTATCTGGTTCACAAGAGTGTTCAGGCTGACCTGGTTTTCAAGCGCATTGTCGCGCAGCGTCTTTAGCTTGCGCGACTCGATGCGAAAAGTAATGCTTTCGTTAGAATCTCGGGCCACTGGTCCGTCGCTTAAAATTCGTCACCGATGCTATTATGTTTTTCTTGCAACGCGGTAATTTTATTGCAATATTATATTATGATTATACTGCAATAAAAACGAGAATCTCTATCCGGTAAAATCTTGCACAAAAGAATCAGCGAAACAACGGTAAAGGCGGAACATTTTGCGTGAGGATTATTGCAAGTGATTCTAAACTGATATTAGTTTTGCAAAACACCTTTCAGCATGTCCAAGCTAGTGGAATCTGACGTCATGCAGGCCGGCATCGAGCCTGACATCGGGATAGAAGCGAGCAGCAGGAAAAGCGTTATTCGCATCCTCAGCAACCTTTTGGCCGACGAGTACGTCCTTTACACAAAGACCAGGAACTACCACTGGAACGTATACGGGCCCCACTTTCACGACCTTCACGTGTTCTTTGAGGAGCAGTACAAGGAGCTTGAGGAGAGTATCGACGAGGTGGCAGAGCGCATAACCACGCTTGGCGGCAAGGCTATTGCGACGCTCAAGGAATTTACGCAATATGCGAGGCTCGAAGAGTCTCCAAAGGACTACCCGAACGCGGCAAAGATGATAGAAAACCTCTGCAAGGACCACGAGGAGACGATAAAGGTCCTGCGCAAGGACGCCGACGCGTGCGAAGAGAAATACGAAGACATGGGCACCAACGACTTTTTGATAGGTCTCATGCAAAAGCACGAAAAGATGGCGTGGATGCTGAGGCAGGCGATAGACGAGCGCGGTGTCAAGGCGGCGACCGGCAGGGGCCAGGCCGCGGCAAGCACGTAGCGCCTAGGCCATGTAGGCGCGCCGCTTTTCTTCTGGGAACCTTTCGATGGCGTAGCGCAGTGCTGTCCTTGGCATCTTTTTGCGGTGCTTTTGCAAAAACGCATCTTCTGCCGCCAGGTCGCGCTTGCCGACCTCCCGGAGCATCCAGCCCACCGCCTTGTGCATCAGGTCGTGGCTGTCCTCCAGCAGCATCTCTGATATTTTCAAGGCATCGACAAAGTCGCCCTTGCGGATGAAATGCTGGGTCGCAATTATCGCTATCCGGCGCTCCCACAATTTGCCGGACGCCGCCAGCCGGTAGAGGATTGACCGGTCCCTTCCCTCGAGGTACGCCCCCAGGATCCGCGGCGCCGAGAGGTCGACTAGGTCCCAGTTGTTTACCTGCGACATGTTGCTGATGTAAAACTGGGCCACCCCTTCCGGGTCGGCCTTGGATTTCTGGACAAGGATCAGGAGCACGACGAGCCGCTCTTCGTGTATTTTTGAATAGAGCAGGCCCTTTACGTCTTCCAGCGAAATGCCTGCGTGTCTCACTGCCACCTGGCGCGACTGGGGCACGGTGACACCGATAAACACGTCGCCTTCGCCGTACTGGCCCTTGCCCGTCTTGAAAAAGCGCTGCAGCACCTGCGCCTTGGCGGGGTCTGCCAGGCGTACGAGCTCGGCCCTCACGCCTGCCAATGTGGACAAGATCTGGACATCATTTGGAAAAATCCATTTTATATTATCTTCGCATGTTTTGGCAATGAACTATAGCAAGAAACTGACATTGTCTGCTGGCATGGCGGCCATTTTGCTGTCTGCCTTTGCCCTGCCGACAGCCGCATTTGCGCAGAGCGACAGCATGATGGAGAAAGGAGATGGCGCCATGATGAAAAATGAAGGCAAGATGATGGAAAAGAGCGGCCATGCTTCCAAAGCCCTTAGAGGCAAGATATCAAGCGTCCAGCTTGAAAGCGGCCAGTCGCGGTGGATACAATCCGGCATCTGGGTGCTGCGAGCTTCTGAAGACAGCGCTTCATTCATAGCAAGGATAAACATGGTTGGGGCGGACGGCACGTCGGCCCACACGCATACCATTTCGAGGTTTGCAGCTGAGGATATTGCCAATGAGGGCGACAACTATACGATCACGGGCACCGCCACCGTCACGACCAGCGGCGAGCAGGCAAAGGACGTTCCCCTGACCATCAGCGTAATGAACCGCGAGCTGGTCTCGCTAGAGATAGACCCGGCAGCCCTTGACGGCCACTTTGGGCAGGGCGTGATCTATGGCATCGTGTCCCAGTCAAAGTCTGCAAGCATGGCAAAGGACGGCGCCATGATGGAGAAAGGCGATAATGCCATGATGGAGCAAAAGCTGGCCAGGACCAACGTCCCGGTGACTCTGCCACTTACAAGGGGCTTTGTCAACGGCAGCGAGGTGTTCTACATATCGACAGAGGCGTCAGACAAGGGCCTCGCAGACCACCTGACAAACGTGACCGGCTCGAGAGTGGCATATTCACCGGCGCTCGCAGCAGCACCGCCAGGATCGCTTGCCAACATCTATGCATTTTCAAACGGCATTGCAGGCCCCGGCCCGCTCGGCTTTCAGCCAAACGTCGCCGACTCGCAGCCAGGCGACGCAAAATACAGCCCGCTGTGGCGAATAAACACAGTCGAGTGGCAGACAGGCAAGGCGCCAAGGGAGCTTCGGTCAGAGCAAGAAGTGCTTGACGCGTCTTTGGCAGGCAAAGTAAAGATCACCTTTACGGACATGGTGGTCAACTGCCCGTTTGTCCAGTGGGAGGGCGGCTCTTTGCAGGTCCGCCAGGACAAGGAACTTGCTGACGACACGGCCTACGGCGGAGGGCAGGTGCTCAGCATCGACACTGCCAGGATGCAGGTGACGTTTGTCGGCCACCGGGGCTTTGCGCCGGACGGCTCGACCATCTACTACATCGCGACCGACGCGTCTGTAAAGGAGGTGGCTGACGCGCTGGGCGTGGTGCACGCGGCAAGGACAGGCTCTGCCCTGGCAACGGGCGCGGCGTCTGACTTGTGGGTGTTTACAAACGGCATCAAGGGGACCGGCCCGATGGGATTCCAGGCGAGCGTGGCAGGCAGCGACGTGAGCGACGACGCGTACAGCCCGCTTTGGAGGATACTGGCCACGACGTGGAGCGACGCGGGCAAGGCCAGATTCCTGACGACGTCAAGCCAGATATCGGCGGCAGGCGAGTCGGGCATGCTCTCAATAGAGATAGCCGGCGCGGTCGTCAACTGCCCGTTCGTGGAAGCCTAGGCTTCCACCTCCCTATTTTATTTCCACTATTTTTTTCCTTGACGCAAGGCCGGACACTATCTTCACTGACGCTTCAGGGACGCCAAAGTGCTCTGACAGCCTTTTGACAAGCTCGCGGTTTGCCTTCCCCCGCTCGGGTTGCGACTTTATGGATATCGTAATTTCGTCGCCGGCCACCGATATCGCGCCGTCCGGGCCAAAGCGCACGGCGACGAGGTACCTCACAGGGCGTCGTTGCGGCGGGGAGTTATAAAAGGGGTGTAGAACTACGATGCGTAAAGCATTATACGAGGAAACGCGCGCTAGTCACATCCGTGACAGACCTCGAAATAGACTGCGCTGCATGCGGCGCGAGATACAGCGCATACGTCGAGGCATGCCCCGCCTGCAACACGCCAAACCCCTACATTGGCGTCAAGTCGAGAAAGGGCATATACCAGGCGATAGGCATCGGCGCCGGCGTCGTGGCGATAATCGCCGCACTGTTTGTCTTCCCGAACTTGATAGTCGGCCAGAGCGGAGGAGGCCCGCTTGGAGGCAGCGTCAACATCCTGCGGCCAGAAGCCGCGGCACCCCAGTCGCTCCCGCAGGAGGAGCTCGTGCAGGGCGCGCTTGACGCCATCAACAAAGACAGGCGCGAGTTTGGCCTGCCGCCTGTAAAGCTGAGCAACAACTCGGCGGCGCAGATCCACGCCGAGGACGTCTTCAAGACCAAGCAGATATCGCACTGGACCACAGGCGGCGAAAAGCCCTACATGACCTACACGAACCACGGCGGGACAGGCAGCGTCCACCAGAACGTCGCCATCGCCGGCTTTGGGCCGGACGAGTACCAGAACTGCTCGGCGCTCATGATAATCTGCGAAAGGATTGACCCTGTCGCCGCGATAAAAGAGCTGGAATACGAGATGATGTACAACGACGAGGACTGCTGCGACAACGGCCACAGGGAGAACATCCTGGACCCGCACCACACCCACGTCAGCATCGGCATATCCTACGACAGCTATTACCTGTCGTTCGTGCAGAATTTTGAAAACAACCACGGCCTCGACGTCACGGTGGACGAGGGGTACGTGAGCATCATAGGCGGCATGCCTAGAGAGGCAGAACTTGACCACGTAGTGGTCTATTACGACAAGTTGCCGACGCCTGCCGCGTACGAGGCCAACAAAAAGATGATCTCGTACAGCACCGGCGAGATAGCGGCCTCCGTCTTTGCGCCCTTGCCGGATGGCCTGCGCTACCAGCAGCCCAAGGGCTATGTCGTGATAGAGGCCGACGGCTGGATAAAGAACGACGCGCTGGACATCAGCTTTGACCTGGAGCCGGCTATAAAGCAGCCGGGAGTCTATACGCTCTACACGATGTTCAAGGACAAAGACGGCGAGCAGTCTAGCATCACCTCGTACTCGGTGTTTGTAGAGTCTGTAGAGACTGGCCAGTAGTATTGAAAAGATGACAGCAGGGGAAGGTAGGCATTATCATGCACGCCGTCAAAGGACAAATTCGCCCAGCGCGTACATATTGCTCGCCTACTCCGTTCGTCCATGCTGAAACTCGCTATGCGAGTAATGTTCCTACGGCAATCCAGCTATTTAACCCAAATGGCCAATTTCTCTATTCCATTTGTTAATTCATTTAGACTATAGAGGAAAAAGTTGTTGATCGTCTTAACAATGAAGGTAGGTTAAAAGCTGCTCATTTTCTACCGCCGCACTGCACCGCGTAACCTCTGCAAGTAGCATAAAAGAACAATTATTTTGCCATGTTTCCACTGGAAACGCACACTATCGCTTTTGCACGCGATACATATTTGACCGGCGCCTGTCATTGTCTGTCTCATGAATTATTCTGCGCTCAAGGTCGGCTCATGGGACCTGGCGGGGCTGGTAAGGGACCCGGCAGGCGACGATTTCAAGCAGTATCTCAATTCCATAGAAGCCAAGGTGAGGGAATTCGAGTCCAAAAGGCCGTCCTTGCGGCCGGACATCCCCGCGCCCGAGTTTGAGGGCATGATTCACGCCATCGAAGAGATTTACGAAAAAGTGAGCGTCGCAAGCGGCTATGCGCACCTGCGCTACTATGCAAACACGGCGTCAAACGAGGCGTCGGCGCTTGTCACGAGGATGGAAAAGATGGGCGCGGACATCAGCAACCGGCTCCTCTTTTTCGACCTCTGGTTCAAAAAAGGGATAGACGAGCAGGACGCGACAAGGCTGATAAACGCGGTCCCGGCAGTCTACAGGCAATACCTAGAGCACAAGCGCCTGCTTGCAAAACATTCGCTGTCAGAGCCGGAGGAAAGGATAATCAACACGCTCGAAGTCACGGGCACCGGCGCGCTGGTAAAGATCTATGACAAGATGGCAAGCGGGTTCGAGTTTGAAATGAAGGTAAAGAAGGGCAAAAAGACGATTGTCAAAAAGTTTGACAACAAGGAAAAGCTGGTGTCGTTTGTGAGGAGCGCCAGCTCCGCAGAGAGGGAGGCCGCGTACAGGGCATTATTTGAAGTATACAAAAAGAACTCCGGCGTGCTTGGCGAGATATACCAGAACATCGTGGTGGAATGGCGCAACGAGGGGATATCCATGCGCGGCTACAAGAGCCCGATATCGGTGCGCAACATCGCAAACGGCCTTGAGGACGCCACGGTCGACGCGCTGCTATCTACCTGCAGAAAGAACGCGGGCATATTCCAGGAATATTTCAGGGAAAAGGCAAGGCTCTTGAAGATGAAAAAGATGCGCCGCTACGACCTCTATGCCCCGCTGTCGACGAAACGGTCTGGCAAGCGATTTGCGTACGGCCAGGCCGTGGCGACTGTGCTGGAAACGTTTGGCGATTTCGACCCGCAGGTCCGGCAGCTGGCAGAGCGCGTCTTTTCAGAGCGGCACGTCGATTCAGAGATCCGCAAGGCAAAGAGGGGAGGGGCTTTCTGCCACACCGTAACGCCGTCGATTACGCCGTACGTGCTGCTCAACTTTGACGGCAGGATGCGCGACGTATCGACGCTTGCCCACGAGTTTGGACACGCCCTCCACAGCATGCTCGCTGAAAACCTGCCCGTGACTGTCTCGCATGCGCCATTGCCGCTGGCAGAGACCGCGTCCGTGTTTGCAGAGATGCTGTTAAACGAGCGCCTGATGTCAAAAATGTCAAGGGCCGAAAAGCAGCTGCTCCTGGCAGAGCAGATAGACGACATGTACGCGACCATCATGCGCCAAGCGTATTTCACGCTCTTTGAGGTGGACGCGCACAAGGCGATAGGCGAGCAGAACGCCACCATCGACCAGGTGTCGGCGATATACGGCGACAACATGAAGGAGCAGTTTGGCGACGCGGTTGCGATATCGCAAGAGTTCCAGTGGGAGTGGGTCTACATCCCGCACTTTTACCACACGCCGTTCTACTGCTACGCGTACTCGTTTGGCAACCTGCTGGTGCTGTCGCTTTACCAGAAATACAGGCAGGAAGGCGGGCCGTTTGTGCCAAAGTACCTGTCGATACTGGCGGCAGGGGGCTCTAGAAAGCCGGAGGAATTGCTGATAGAGTCAGGCATCGACATCACGCAGTCCGCGTTCTGGCAGCAGGGCTTTGACCTTGTGCGGGACAAGATACAGCAGTTGAAAGAGCTTGCAGCAGCGTAACGACGCGGTCCTCGCGGCTGCAATCGCCGGCTCAATGTCTGCCGGCGTGCTCCTCCCCTCCGTCGGCCTGCTGGTAGAGCCGTACCTGCTGGTGTGGCTCGGCATACTACTCTTTTTGAACCTCATCCGGTTGGACACGCCGGACCTCGTCGCCACCTTTGCAGAGCCAAAGAGCCTCGCGGTGCTGGCAGCAGTCAAGCTGGTCGCGCTGCCGGTGGCCATGTTTGCGCTCACCTATGCCCTGTACAGGCCGTTTGCGCTGCCGGTGCTTCTGTTGTCTGGAATATCGACCGGCCTTGGCGCGCCGTTTGTCGCCAACATTGTCGGCGGCAGGCTCCCGCTAATAGTGGGTATGATAATCACCACGTCGCTGGCAGTGCCGTTTGTCCTGCCGTCGCTCGTATACGCCCTCGTCGGGTCGGAATTCGAGATCCCGATATTGCACATGGTCCTGCTCCTGTCGGCCGCGCTCTTTATTCCGCTTGGCGCAGGGTGGCTCACAAAGAGGCACGTGCCTGCCGCGTCCGCGTTTGCCGACAAGAACTCCTTTTTGCTGTCCATAATATTCGTGGTCCTGATAAACCTCGGCATGTTTTCTACTCTGTCCGAGTATTTTGTCTCTGACCAGATATTCCTGCTGCAGACGCTTGCCGCCTCTTTTCTTGCGTTTGCGGCTTTTGGCGTAATAGGCTATGTCGCGGTGCCAAGGCATGAAAGGGCTGCAGGATTGATATCCACGACGTACGTCAACAACACGCTGGTCATGGTCTTTGCGGCCCAGTTTTTCGGCCTGCAGGTAGCAGCGCTTGCGGCAGTTTACAACATACCGTACTATGCAGGCATACTGGTCATCAAAAAGCTGCTGAGCCGCTAGCGTCCAGTATGGCCTTGGCCTGCTTGTAGTGCACCGCGTCTATCATGCGCCCCTCGAGTTTCACGGCTCCCCGCCCGCTTCCCTTTTCCATCGCCTCGCCAAGTGCCGCTACCACCTTTTTCGCCCACTCGACTTCGCTTTTTGAAGGCAAAAAGACCCCGTGCACCGGCTCTATCTGGCCGGGATGGATTATGCTCTTGCCGGAATAGCCGAGGCGCTTTGCCGCCGTGGCGTCCCGCACAAGGCCGTCGATGTCGTCGACCTTTTGCCATATCGCGTCGAGCGCGCCGACGCCTGCCGCCCTTGCGTCGACCGGGACCTTGGCCCTCGCGTATGCGTAGCCGCTGCCATCAGACTCGTCATAGTCCATCCGCATGTCGTGCATAAAGTCAAAGACGCCAAACACCAGCGCGTTGACCCGCTCGTCGGCACTCGCTATCGAATAAGCGTTGACGACGCCCCTTGCGGTCTCTATCGACGGCATTATCGCTATCCTGCCCGTCCCGCGCTCGCGCTCCAAGGAAGCGAGCATGTTTTTTATCTCCAGGACTTCATTTGCGTCGTTCACCTTTGGGACTACGATGCCGTCGATGCCCTTTTGCACGGCCGCCTTCAGGTCCGCACCTATGAGCCCGGATTCAGGCGAATTCGTGCGCACGTACAAGGGCCCCCTGTATTCCTGCCTCTGTACAAGCGCGCCGGCTATGGTCTTTCTTGCAACCTCTTTTTCGTTTGCAGGCACGGAATCCTCTAGGTCGAGGCACACCACGTCTGCCGCCAGCGTCTTGGCTTTTTGCACAAAGCGGGCGCTGGCGCTGGGGACAAAGATGAGCGTCCTGAACATGGAGAAAGGAAGGAAAAAGAGGAGGTAAAAGCTTGTCGCTTTTACAGGCTCTGCGGGGTCGTCAGGATCTTGCCGAACTGCTGCGCTTCTGCCATCATGGTGTGGCCCTTGATCATGTCGGAGAACGGCAGCACGGTGTCGATGACTGGCTTTATCTTGCCCTTGTTGACCCAGTACATCACATCTTCCAGCTCGGCTTTCGTTCCCTGCGTCGAGCCGAGCAGGTTCGTCCCCTTGAAGAACAGGTAGCGAAGGTCGATGGTCGAGTCATAGCCGGTGGTTGCGCCCGTCGCGACCAGCGTGCCACCCATTTTCAGCAGACCGACTTCCTGCGGGAACGTGGACTTGCCGATATGCTCAAAGACCACGTCGACGCCGGGCTGAGCAAGTTTCTTGTTCACGTCGCGCACTTTTTTGTACCAGTCCGCCTCGCGGTGGTTGACCACATAGTCGGCGCCAAGGCCGAGGCACTTGTCCATCTTGTCCTTGTTGCCTGCAGTGGCGATCACGGTGCAGTTGTATAATTTCGCTATCTGGATGCCGACCATGCCGACGCCGGAACCGCCGCCCATTATGAGCACGGTCTGCCCCGGCTTTATCTTTGCCCGGCCCACGAGCATGTGCCACGCGGTCATGCCGACCATCGAGACGGCTGCCGCGTCGTTGAACGAGACGTTGTCTGCAATCTTGACCACGTTTACCTCCGGCAGATGCGTGTACTGCGCAAAGCCGCCCCAGAGCGGGCCGGTCTGGAAGCCCCAGATCGTGCGGTCGTTGCAGTCGTATTCCCTGCCGGACGTGCACGCGTCGCACACCCTGCAGCTCATGTTCGAGTGCGAAGCGACCCTGTCGCCAACTTTTAACTTCTGGACGTCAGAGCCGACCTCGACGATGGTGCCGGCGACGTCGCTGCCGGAAATGTGCGGCAGCGGGGTCTTTACCGGCTCGCCCCATATCGCCCACAGGTCGTTATAGTTGTACGATGCTGATTCGACCTTGATCAGCACTTCGTTTGGCTTTATCTTGGGAACGTCGATATCCTCAATCTTGATTACCTTTGTCGGGTCCTTGTTGTATTCTCTAAAGACTGCTGCCTTCATAGTGGCAGGGCGGATTGCAGACCTTAAATAGTTAACTCGTGTCCGGCGGTTACTAGCGCCGGTCGAACTTGAAGTCCTTCTTGGGCTGCTGGATGCTGAGCAAGATCTGCTTCAGCTCGTCGTCTGACAATACGCGGTTGAGCCTGCCTGAAGACGCAGCGTTAAAGAGGTAATTTTCAACCGCGGCCGCAAGCTCGGGCTTGACCATGCGGATGTTCATAAGGCGCTGCCGGGCCTGAGTGTCTAGAAGCATCGTGAGGACGCGCTGGCGCATCGCGTCGGCCTCGCGCTTTTTCGCTTCCTCGTCGTGTGGCTGCGGGGCAGACATTTACGCGTAGCGCTGGAGGGTCGGCGCAGCTTTGATGAGTTCCTTGTGGATCTCGGTTGCGAGCCTGTCTAGCTTTTTCGTCCCCTCGCTCGTGACTATCCTCCCCTTGCCTTGGATCTTTGTGATGTACCCGGAGGACTCGAGCTGCTGCATGGCGTGCCTGATGATGGCGCCGCCTGCGTCGCGGTGGTGGGCCAGGTTGTAGCCGACCTTTTTGCGGCCGCCGTACTCGACCTTGAGGTCGGCGACGCCGATTGGGCCGTGGAGGTAAATCTTTCTCAAAAGCGAAGCGCACCTTACAAACCACCAGTCTCGGTTCTGGGGAATCTTGTCGGCATGCGAGCCTGTCTTGACAAATGCCGACCAGCCTGGAGGCTCTATCTTTTTGTCCTTCTTCAGCTGCTCGGCCAGCCTAGAGATTAGCTCTTCAGCCGGAACATCGTAAACCTTTGCCATGTAACAGGCAAATCCAGATTACCCTTATAAATCCTTATTTCGCCGCCATCTTGCGGTACGTGTGCCCGCATTTCAGGCACGTTATGCGGACTGCGTTGCCGCTGGTGCGCACCCTCGATGTCCTTCCCGGCACGATGAAGGACTTGCACTTTTTGCAGAACAGCTGCCGGATGTCGTATGGCAGCCGGACGCGGTGGCGCATCGCTATCTTTTTCGCAAGCATTGCCTGCCGTCCTGCAAGGTCAGGATCGCCTTCGGCAAGCGCGCCGGCAACGAGCAGTTCAATGCGCTCGCGGGCCACCTCTTTGGCCTGCTGTTTGTCGTGCATATGGGTGCAGAGCTGGCAGGGGCAGATAAACCGAGCTCTCCTGTCTATGCGCAGGCGATCCGTATCGTCTGCTGGTCTTTTAGCAGAAACTTTCTGCCGTCAACCAGAACGCCATCGTAAGAAATGCTCATGCTGTCAGGGTACTGGATTTCGTGCTTCAAGATGCCGAGGTCAATGTACACCTTTTTTTCCTCCCTTGCATTGCTTGCGTCAAGGACGACGGGCAGCAGGTGGCTAAATTCCACAGTCTTCCCGTCGTCGCTGACCTTGACGAAAGGCGAGAGAGGGGGGAACGTCAGGCTGTTGTTGCTGCTGCAGCTGCTTTCTATGCTCACGATGTTGTACTGGCTTGTGGCATAGATTGCCACTGCTGCCGTCCCGGCAACTACTACGCCTGCAATGACTATAGCCGCCACCAGCTTCATAGAGATGGCAACCGCAGAGGCCTTGGCGCCGGCGGCCGCTCCGGCTCCAGCCGCGGCGCCGGCGGACGCCGACAGGAACACAACTACTTTTGCCAGTGTGTCTTTCAGCCGCCTGTGGTATTGAAGGATCTGGCCGGAAGGGACGGCCGACGTTTCAGATATCAATTCCAGGCTCCTTCTATCGTCCGCACGCAGCCTGCCGCCATAGCCTTCCAGCAGGTCGCGCAGGAGCAGCGTGTGCCCGATCCAGGTCGCTATGCTTACGCCGCCTGTTTCCAGCAGGCCCCTCTCCTCATCGTCATTGACCTTGTCGAGGAGGGCCTTAAAGTCGCCATAGGCCTGCTGCGCTATCTGCCGCGACTCGTACTCTTGCTTGTCCACAAGGACCGAAACTGCAGGGTCTACTCCCTGCCGGCCTGCCAGCCGGGGTATGTCCTGTCCCGGTATCCCTCTGCGGGCCACTTCGTTTTTCCCAAGCTCAAACGCAGTCTGCATGGTCTTGCCGGCAGCTATTGCAAGATAAAAGCTCTCAGAGAAGGCTATGGCCGCCTCGTCGGCAATGGCGTTTGACATTCCGACCACGCAATCGACGTGCCGGGCTATGGCAGAGGCCTGCTTTTCAGAATAGCACGCGTTGAGAACCACACACCTTATCTTTTTCCCCGGCCCCGTCGACCGGTCTTCTGACAGTATCCTGAACAGCTCGGCGACGTCTCCTACCTGCGAAGAAGAATCCTGGAATATCAGGACCCCTTCGCTGCTCCCGTGTCCTGAAAAATGCAGTATGTGCGGCTCGTAGTCTATGATTAACCGGGTCAGCTCGGCCGCAGAGACCTCTCCGACCCTTTCAAGGTCTATGAGTTCCCGATAGCGCGACGCCTTTATCACGTCGCGGACTGTCTTGAACTCTTTTTCGACTTCGATCCTGCTGGTCTCAAGGGGATTTGCGGAAAGGAATAGGATCTTGAGCATTTGCCGACCTCGTCAGCTTGATCTGGTGACGGCCCTTTCCCTGTCCTGCCTTAGCTCTTTCCTTCCTTTCTTGCCCTCCACCGTCCTTAATTCCTGATCAATGGCTTCCACTTCCTTGCGATAGAGCTCCAGCTGCGCATCGATGTCCTCCAGCAGGCTCTGGTAGCCCGGGTCCGCGCGCAGCGTTTCAATCATCATTTTCGCATTCTCAAAGAACCCCTTTGAGAGTTCTAGCCTGTCGCTGCTGTCCATGCCTGTCGAGCTATGGCGGTCAAATGTGGCCTGCGCCTTGAACAGGTTCACTAGGTCGAGCTTGACGCCGGCGCCCGTCTTTTTGTCTCCGATGCCGTCATTTAGAAGCTGCAGGACTCTAGCGTTTATCTCTCCCATCTTGGCTGCATGCTGCCTGACTATCTCTTCCTTTTTCTGGATGAGATTTTCCATATTTGTTGATGTTTGGGGATACTTATATCGTTAATTTTCTATATCATGATAATATATCAAAAACCCGGAATATCTTACTTCCGTCAATGACGCAGTCATGACAAGGTGTAGCTAGGTTGCGTGTTAGTATAATAAGGCAGAGCCGGAAGCATATTCTGCGATTTGATAACGCTCGTCATAGCCGAGGCGGCGCTTGAAACGGTGCCTCGCGAGATAGCGACCCACCCCGCAGTGATGGGCAGGGCGCGCAAGCTGGGAGCAAAGCCGGCAGAGATGTTGCTTGACCGCAGCTACCACCACGCGGCTATGAAAAAGCTAAAAGAGAGCTGGAAGCGGGGCAGGCCCGACATCGTCCACTTTGCGCTCATGGAGGCGCTTTCGACGCCGCTCTTCATGGAAGGCAAGCTAAAAGTCTATGTGCACACGGTGGGCGACAGGGTGATATCCATCACAGACAACCTGCGCATACCAAAGTCGTATTTCCGCTTTGAAGGCGTCATGTCCGCGCTGTTCAGGGACGGCTCGGTAAAGAGCGAGGACGGCACGGTACTGATGGAAATGCGCGACTGCACGTTTGAGCAGCTTGTCGGCGACGTCGCGCCCGGCAAAGTCATCGGGCTCTCCACTGCAGGTGTCCAGTCGAGCGCGCAGCAGGTCGCCAGGGACGCTGGCGGAAGCATGTTCGTGATAGGGGCGTTCCCAAAGGGCCATTTTGGCGAAAAGACGACGCAGCTTTTCAACCATACCTACTCTGTCCACGGCACGGGCCTCGAAGCCCACGTCGTGATTGCAAGGCTGCTGTACGAGTGCGAAAAGGCTATGGCTTGAAGCCGGCGTCTACCATGAACGCTATGAAAAGAGCAGTAAGGTAGGGGCTTGAAAATTTAAAGACTGTCCAAGACGCCCTTTCGCTTGGCTTTACCAAGAGCCAGATGGACATCGCTATCATTGCCGCGCCAAACACCGCCGCGGTCAGCAGGTAGATGAGCCCGAACTGGTTGAAAAAGAACGGCAGCACGCTGAACACGACCATCATTATCGTAGTGCCTGCAATGACGCGTACAGATTTGCGCTCGCTTGACACGACAGGCAGCATCGGCACCTTGGCAAGCGAGTAGTCCTTCTTTACATGCAGGGCAAGGCTCCAGATGTGGGTCGGTATCCAGAGGAATACGAGTCCGGCCATCACAAGGCCTATCTCGATGTTTTGCGTCGTGACTGCAACATAGCCGATGAGTGCAGGGGCGCCGCCGGAAAAGCCGCCGAGTATGATGTTGGACTGGCTGCGCCTTTTGAGCCACTTGCTGTAGACTATGATGTTGTCGAAAAGGCCAAAGGCCATCAGTCCAAATGCGATGGGGTTGATGAACCAGGCGCACGCCAGCGATATGCCGGCAAGTATCAGACCAAACGCAAGCGCGCTCTTTGGCTTTATCCTTCCAGAAGGGATGGGCCGGCCCTTTGTCCGGTCCATTATGGCGTCAATGTCGCGGTCGTTATAGCC
>NZ_JBOGQF010000010.1:0-23209 GCF_050748925.1 Nitrososphaera sp. | reverse complement strand
ATCTTATCTGCGAGCATCCCTGCCCTGTCTGCCTGACTCACCAGCTTCCAGAGTTTGGCGACGCCTATCTTGCGGCTGGTGATTGTGCCGTCGACCCTCAACATTGACAGATACTTTGACATGGCGCCCTGCGTGATGCCAACAAGCTCGGCTATCTTGGCCCCCGTCATCCCTTCCGGGTGGTCAAGCAGGACCTTGACGACGCCCTCTTTAATCAGGCCATAGTCCTGCCATCGGCGTTTCTGAGGGTCTTCTGCCTTTAGCACTGTGATCGTTGTAATATAGATTTAAATCCTTTTTAAGAGTTTTCATTTAAAGCTATGTAAAAATCCTCTAACCTGTCCATTTCTTCCCTGCAGATGCTGTCGACCTAGGAATTTTCTTTCAAGCCGAGGTTTTCGTCTAGGTTTATGGTTATCTTTTTGCCGCCCTGGCTACCAGTTCCGATGTCTGTGCTGTTGTCCTGCGCGGCAGATGGGGCAGACATGGAAGCGACGACACCTGCGACGGCGGCCACGATTATTGCGCCTGCGATGACTGCTATCATTGCCCCTTTGGACATGCGTCCATGTTATCTAACGTGTTATTTAAGAATGTTGAACAGCTTCCGCTAGGAATTGATGATAAAAAGAAACCCGGACCTACGCTATCTAGGACAGCGTTATGGTCCAAGTAATGGTGAGTTGGTCGCCGTTCTGAAGAGTCACCGAGCTGAACGTATTTTCAGCCATCATGGTTCCATCGTCGCCGCCAGCTCCGGGCGTACCGGTGACCGCAGCGGTAAAGAGGCCTGCGGACTGAACGTTTGTGTGGGTTGCTGTTGCACTGAATTGCTTTGTAACGGTGAATGTGCTCTGTCCGTTAGTGTGTGCATATGTACCCGCCGTTCCCCTTGACAAGCCTCCACTGGTAATTTCGCCTGCCAGTGCTGTATCGCCTGCAGCCGGTGTAACTGCAGTTGTAGTCAGTGCAATGAAGTTGGCACCGTTTCCAGCTGGAGTGGTCGAACCGATCTGGGCAGAGATAAAGTCCTTACCTGCGTTAGTGATAAGGTTGTGATCCTCGTGCCTGTAGACCTCGTTTCCATCCCTGGTCACGGTGACAACCACATAGCCGTGCGGACCGACGCTATCGGTTGTTGCCTGGGTACTCATCAGAGCAGTTCCCGGAGCAACGAGGCCCAACAGGAGGGCCGCCATTGCAACTGGCGCTGCAAGCAAGATACCGCGGTTGGATTTCTCCATGCCACCCTATGGAATACTCTATTATTTAAATCTACTTTTAAATTAGATAAGAATAAAGTTCCGTACCTCTAGTACCCGACCGTGGTTAATAAAGTGGCGGTAGAATCATTCTGTACCCACACTGAAGTTTCTTGTCAGCGATGCCTTTCTGCCGTCTACCAAGTCTTCAAAGCGCACGTCAAGCTTGTATTCCCCTTTGCTGCTGAGCACTTCACTCCCGTATTCAAAAGAGCGCGTGAAATTGTACGGCCCGTGCGTGATCTCCATGTACCTGCAGTCGTCGGCCTTTCTGTAAAATGACTTGCGCTCGCCGTCGTGGACAGCCTCTACCTGCAGCGCGTGGCAGTTGGAGCCGTATCCGTGCGCCGTTATCGTAAAGGTTGCGTCCCCGTTCAGACCATAGTTGTCGCCAAGCCCGTTGACCCTGATGGTGGCAGGTGTAAAGAACGGCACGCTGATTGCCTGCGCCTGGGCCAGCACGACAAAGACTGCAAAGATTGCTGCCGTAATGCCTCCATACTTCGCATACTCCCGGAGTGCCATACCGAAATGCCTTTTAGATCGAGCATTATTTACTTTTTCTAGGCGGTTTTTAGCCTGTATCTGCTATTTAAATATAGATTTAAATAATACGTCACTGCTCTACTTTACATGCATAGCGCAGGCAAGTGGATGCCCTTAGCTGCCGTTCTGGGCGTGTCGCTTATCGTGTCAGGCGTGGCCCTGCCGTTTGCAGTTTCCATGCTTGCGAGCAGCAGCGGTCCGGCGTCTGAAGGCTTGCACCTGAAGGGCAAGGTGGACGTATTGCTCTATGACGAGTCTGGCAAGATAAAGGACGAGAGGCATTTTGACAACCTCATAGTGAGCGCCGGCGTAGAAGGCGTAGCGTCGAGGATTGCGCCGCACGACGGCACTGTGAACTCGCCTGCGCCGTACAATTACATCGCCCTTGGAACCAGCAACACCGCCGCTGACCCTGCGCAGACTGCGCTGGTGGCCGAGCTGCCCGCTGGCGCAAGTTATGCGAGGGTTCAGGACGCAACTGCGCAGTACACGACATCGGGAGGCAACAAGGTAATCCTGTCTGTTACGTTCCTTCCCAATCAGGCGACCGGGACTTTGAGGGAGAGCGGCATCTTTAACGCCGCATCAGGCGGCAACATGCTTGCAAGGCAGGCCTTTGCTAGCGATATTCAAAAGGCTGCAACCGACACGCTCACTGTGACGTGGACGATTACCCTGTCGCCGACATAACGGCGACGATCCTTTTTCAAATACCAAAAAAGCTTGAAACAGAATAGTTCAGGCTGCTAGACTAGGCCGCGCACCCAAACCCGGGTGCGAGTATTTGCGTTCAGAGAGGACTGCAAGTGCTTCGCACTTACATAGCAGACATGACGACGCATACACACACTGAACATTATTCTATAATATTTACTACTAATAAAAATTGGGTTCACATGTCCACGACTACCCCCTGAAATTCCTAATTATTTGGGCCGACCTTTTTTGGAAAAGTGATGTAAATCGTACCGTTAACTCTTGTAATTCTGACATAATCGATTGTAAATCTTATAGAAAAAAGAGGGGTTATTTACAAAACAAAAACTACCCCCGTGGCCCGCCAAATAGAATTATATTATAGATTTCATAGACGGATTTTTTCAGTTACGTCCATTCCGGTTCTGTTGGCACTACTGTGTATTCAGTATTTGTGCCTGTACCTTTTCTAGTGATCTGAAGCACCTTGTTGCCAAGCTTCAGTTGAGCTGCGATGTCTTCACCCAGCCGCAGTGACGTCGTAAACTCTTTCAGGTCCTGCGCGTCGAGGTTGGGGTCGATTACCTTCCAAGTCACCCTGGTCGATGTCTTGGCGTCCTTGACGGAGCCGAACGCCTTTTCCGCCATGACAAAGTCAGTGGCGTTTGGGAAGAATAAAACCCGCGTCTTGTCCTCAATCTGGACGTAGTTCTGCTCCTTCTTCCTCTGTTCGGTGATTGCGTCGAGCTTGGCGATCTCTTCTTGGCTCAACACTGGCCCCTTGGGCGTCGCCCGTGCTACCGCTGTAGCCCTGGTCCTCTCCAGGTTGGCGTTTGGGGCCGTTGCTGCCGGTTGCGTCGTTCCATCTGAACTCATTTTTGATTTTTTTTCCTGAGCATGGACTTGCCCGAAGGCCTGTCTCTGCTCAAAACGTCATGTTGTCATGAAGGTTATTCACACAATAGGGGTTGGAGGGGCCGGCGGCAACGACCGCATAGACGACAACGGCGGCCGCAACAAGATAGACGGCGGCAGCGGCACAGACAGGTGCGGCGCCGGTGCGATAAATTATGAGAGTTAGTTTTTTCCTCAATTAACGTACAAAACTATTTTAGGTATGAAGGCTCTAAACGCGCTGCAAGCAGGCGTTGCCCTGGGCTTGTGCTGTGCATCCGGAAAAAGAGCTAATTTAAACATAGATTTAAATAATAAGCCTCTGCTAGGTAGGCTGTATGTTGGAGAGGAGCCTCGTAGGCTTTACCGTAAGAGCAGGGCTACTCTCCAGAGAGTCCGCCACGGAAGGACACTTTTCATATATTCTGCTCGCCCTCGTAGGCGCGGCAGTGTTTTTCATGGCTGCAGACACGAACGACGTTTTTGCAGACAGTGCTCTCCAACAACATGCACCGGATGCTTCTGCAGCCAGCGAGAGCGGACAGACATACGCGCGGCAGATGGCCGATTCTGTTTCAGTGGCAAGCTACTTTGACAACCCTGCGTCAAGGAACTTTGCTGCAAGGACGTTTGCAAGGGGGATATCAGACGGCGTGAGCGTCGCGTCCGAGTTTGGCGGGCCGGCAGGCCAGACGGCAGGTACAACGCAGGCAAGGACGCTGGGTCCGCAACAGCCCGCAGGCCCGAGGATCGACTCAAACCAGCGGATCCTGCTTGGAAACAACAAGATGGATGGTCGCCTGTACGGGACGGGCGCAATTGCGCAGTCCGGCACCCCTGTCGCAGAAGTGGCAACGATAGAGGCAGGCGAGATGGACTTTTCCGAGGTTGCCACGCTTAGCGAGGGCGGCTCGGATCCGGACGATAGTAGCAAGTTTTCGCGTCAGATAGCTGCCGCCAAATCGTACATCGCAATGGAAAAGAGCATGCAAAACGCGGTGCTGGTCAACACCTCTATTTCCGCCGTGCTTTTGGCAGGAGCTATTGTAGTAGTGGTAGCCAGACAGCCTGCCGTTTCAGGCGGCCGTATGCAGAGGAGGATGTTGTTGACGCTCTTTCTGATCAAACGAGCCAACGACGATGCAGCTCCGAACAAGGAGATCGTGCCCCTGACCAGTGTCATCCTGCTGGTGATGGCAGTCTTTGTGGTCTCGTCAATAGCTACAGCAACTCCTTCTTCCGCCCAGGAGTACGGGGATGGTGCCGGCAAGTCTCGGATAGAGATATCCTCAGCCTATCATCTGGATTCGGAAGGGCGGCTTGTTGGTGACATTTATGATGAGTCCCGGAGGCTGGACGGCATCTGGAGCGAAGAGATAGCAGATGGGCATCGGGTCCGCGTAACTTTTGAGCAGAGCCTGACATCGACAAAAGACATTACCATCTATCCAAGAATTATTTCTGGAACTCCGAGGATACAGGTTTACGAAATTAATGGAAATGAATTGGTCGCAGAATTCACTTCAATAAACTCAAACGAGTACAGCAAGGTCTTCCTGACAAACCTTCAGGGAAGCCAGGACACTTTTGACCTTCGAGTGTTGGGCGGAAGCGTAGAGTTTGATTATATTGTCGACCCTCCACCTCTTCCCACATACGTCGGGGCCGGCACTTCTGCAGACGGCACTGGCACGATCACACCCGCGCTTCCCGGAAGCCTCCAGACTAACGATATCCTGTTGCTCTTTGTAGAGACTGCCAATGAGGCAGTCACCATTTCTAACCAGAACGGCGGGACGTGGACAGAGGTTACCAATTCCCCGCAGGGCACGGGCACAACCCCGGCAGGAACAAGGCTTACTGTCTTTTGGTCGCGGTACAACGGGTCGCAGGGGAACCCGACGGTCTCTGACTCGGGCAACCACCAGCTCGGTGTCATTCTCGCTTTCCGAGGCGTTATCACGACGGGCGACCCGTGGGACGTGACAAGCGGCAACGTAGACGCGACTGTAAATAACAGCTTGTCCGCCACGGGCGCCACGACAACGGTCGCAAACGCCCTTGTGGTAGTTGCAGCGGCCATTGCGGATGACAACCAGGATTTTGGCGCTACCTGGACGAACGCCAACCTTGCAAACATCACGACCCGGTCAAATATTGGCACGACACAGGGCAATGACGGCCGGCTTGGCATCATCACCGGAGAAAAAGCAACCGCGAGCGCCTACGCGGCCACAACTAATACGCTGACCGGAAACAACGTAAAGGGCATGATGACTATTGCTTTGAAGCCGGCGCCATTCTCACGTTCCCCTTCAGATTCGCTCGCGGTTTCTGATTCTACATTCATCCGGAAAGTCCTGAGCAGGTCACTGTCTGACGCAGCCACGGTTTCTGACAGCGCGGCAAGGGTACACATCATTTCGAAGTCAATGGCCGACACCGTTACAACAACAGACGCGGCTGCAAGAACCGCACTTTACCAGAGGTCAAATAGTGACTCGCTCGCCGTTACGGACAGCATCGCCAAGATGGTGGCATATGCCCGTTCTATTTCAGACACAGTATCCCTCGCGGACTCGGTCGCAAGCGCGATATCGTTTGCTCGCGCAGTTGCAGAACCGGTTACGATTACTGACTCGGCAGAAAGGACGTATGCTCCATCAAGGTCAATCTCTGACTTGATATCTGTTACCGACTCGGCCGCCGGCACCACAGCCTACTCTCGTTCCACGTCTGATACCCTTGCAACAACAGACAGCATCGCAAGAACAGCCACATTCGCTCGCTCTGCTTCCGACACTGTTGCCGCCACTGATGCAATAAACCTGACATACGGTCCCTCAAGGTCAATAACCGACGCGCTTTTCCTGACCGACTCTGCAGACCACACGACTGCATTTGCCAGGTCTGTCGCAGACGCCGTGACTCTTACGGATGCCGCTATTACGACCGAAGCTTACGCCACGGCCATCGCCGACAGCGTGGCAGCGACCGACGCAATAGCGCGGGCAACCACGTTCACTCGCTCCATCAGCGACTCTGTCACCGTCGATGACCTCGCGAGCAGGAACAACTTTACGACAAAGCTGGTCTCTGACTCGCTGACGGTCGCGGATGCTGTAATGGCGACAGCTGCCCTGAACATGTCGGTGTCAGACTCTGTTTCTATCATGGACTCGATTGGAGCCACAGCCTTAACGTCGCGCTCTATCGCCGACACGATTACCGCAACCGATGCAGCGAGCGGGACCGCGTCGCTTGCCCGGTCAATATCGGACTCTGTTGCAGTTATTGACGAAATAGCAAAGACGCTGTCAGCCTTCCGCTCGATAGCAGGCAGCATTGCATTTGCCGACGGCATGGCGAGGTCGCTGCTAGCCTTGCGGTCCGCATCAGATCCGCTTGGTGTGACTGACTCTATTGCCCGGACGGTCGCATACGCACAGGCTGTTGCCGACAGCCTCGCAACGACAGATTCCATTGCGCGCATGGCGGCCTTCACAAGTTCAATCTCTGATACTATTACGGCCGCAGACTCGGCGGCAGGGACGTACCTTGCAAGCCGGTCAACCGCCGACGCGCTGTTGGTGGCAGACGCAATAGCCTCGACCTATCCTGCTTCAAGATCCGTCGCGGAAACACTTTCCATGACAGACGCAACAGCAAGGACCGTCGTTTATGCAAGGTCTATCGCAGACGCAGTCGCGCTTGCAGACTCGATATCCTATGCGCTGGCTGCTTCGCGCTTGGCAGCTGACGGCGTTGCAGTAACCGATACAGTGTCTGCAACCACATCCGCGTCGAGATCCATGACAGACGCGCTTGTTGTTACTGACAGCGTCGTTGCAACCACGTCTGCCACGAGGTTCGCCACTGACATCCTTGCCGTTACGGACGCAACAAAGCAGACCCTCTTTGCATCAAGGCAGATATCTGATGCCCTGGCCGTGACCGATGCAGCGTCAGCCAAGGTCGGCGCCCGGACTGTCTCTGATGCCGTAACGATAGCCGATGCCATCACTGCCCGGATCACGGCAACGGCGATATCTGATAGTCTGGCAATCACCGACGCCATCACCGCAAGGATAACAGCGATATCCATATCCGACACGCTCTCTGCAACAGACCTCGTGTCGGCCAGGGTGACGGCCAGAAGCCTCCCAGACGAACTGGCAATAGCCGATACGGTAACTGCCAAGATTGGCAGCCGCAACGTTGCAGACTCGATCACAGTCGCCGACGCACTGGCGGCAAAGATCACCGGCAGATCTGCATCTGACTCTGTTGCGGTGACAGATGTGGTAAAGGCAGCCGTCAACCCGCGCATGTCTGACTCGTTCTCTGTCGCCGACGTGATATCCACATCTGTCACACACAACATTGTTGACGCCGTATCTGTGACTGACGCCGTTGCCGCAAAAACCATGACAACGCGTGACGCAGCCAACGACATGCTCAACATCGACGACAAGATAACCAGGTCTGTAACGTACCGCCTGGCAGACGCGGTATCGATATTTGATCAGGCGGAAGGCGCATCTCAGCCGCCAAGAATGGTTGCCGACGCAGTAGTCTTTGCCGACAAGATACGCGTGTCAGTAACGCGCTCCCTGTCTGATAGCGTGACTGTGCAGGACTCGGCCCGGCCAACATCGATCACGGTAACTATCGCAGACTCGCTCGGCATTGCAGCCGAAACCCGGATCGTTTCTGCCAGAATCAATATTGCCGACTCGATAGGCATCGGAGATTCTGCCAGGCCGGCGTCAATTGCAATAAACATTGCCGACGCACTCGCGGTCGCAGACGAGACCCGAAAATCCTCAGTAGCAGTCAATATCGCAGACTCGCTGACCGTAGTAGACCAGACAAGGCCGACGTCGCTTTCCGTAATCACCGCCGACTCGCTGGCAATAGCAGACCAGGTCAAGGCAGTCGTGCCTCCGCGCACAACCGACTCGATAGCCGTGACAGAGGCGATATCGATACACGTAAACCGCATGTTGGCTGACGCGGTGGCGGTGTCTGACGTTGTCAGTGTTGTTGCCGGCAAGCTATCCGCGAGCTCTAACGCTGACTCTCTGGCAATTGCAGACGCAATAGCGGTAACATCGGGCAAGATAGTCAGCATCAACGACACGCTCACAGTCGGCGCCGCCCTGACGAACGTCTCGGTGCACTGGAACAGGAACTTTAGCGAGGAATTCGTGCTGGGCGAGTGCACGCCGTTTGCATGCAATCAGGTCCTGCACTTTGGCGAATTCATGGCCCTTGGCGACGAGTTTGCACCCCCGCCTGTTGTAGCAGATGCCATTGCAGTAGGCGACAGCATAGCGAGGACTGCAGTATTAGGCAGGGGGCTGAGCGACGCGGTGGGCATAGCCGCCAGGGCCGAATGGACGTGGAGCTCCGCCCCGACGCCCCCACCGCCGGGAAGCCCTGCGCCACTCTTGAACATGATGATGGCGTCCAATGCGAGCGCTGTAAGGCCCCTGCCAGGGGCGCCCGTCGGCGGCACCTTTACCATGCTCACCGCAAGCCAGCTTGTCGACCAGCTCAACCCACCCACCCTGTCCATCGGCGGCTGGGCATCGTATCCAGATCCGTCAAAGATAGCAATGGTTCTGCCCACGTACCAAGTCAACCTGGTGCCCACGCAGCAGCTGCCGGGAGACGACGCCCTGGTGACTGTCAGGATGGCCAGCGTGCCCGCCAACATGCCGGTTCTCATGCCCATTGACCTGTCCGGGACGCCTCAGACTTCGGAGCATAGCAATATCTCCTGGATGAAGGTCGAATATACGCCAAAGGTGAACTCGACTGACTTTGCGATGGTGCTGAGTATAATCGACTCGCCGCCGGCCGATGCCCCGCAGCTGTCAGGCGGCATCAAGGCCATGTACATGGACTTTGACTGGGTCGGGAGCTTTTCAGGGGCCGACCCGGGAGCCTCCGGGCATTACAAGGATCTGCCGACCTTTACGTTTGCAGTCAGCGAATCCTGGGCCAGCCAGCAGGGCGTCCAGAGGGATTCAAACAGGGTCCCGGTGATGTCGCTGAGCCTGCTTGACGAGGCCGCCGGCGCATGGCGGCAGGTAAGCGCAATCGACAGCCCGGCGGCACCCGTGAATGGACAGTACGTGTACGTGGCGCACCTTGAGCACTTCTCCACCTATGCCGTCACCGCGACCAAGGCGCCCGCACCTTCCGGCGGCACGCAGGGCGGCAACGTGTCTCCGGGCACCGTTCCGCCAGTCGTAGCCGGCGCGGCCCTTGCAGTCGACCTCGCCGAGTCGCTCGCAGTCGGCGACGTGCAAGATAGCGTGCCGGTGGAAGTTATCGAGGAGTTTGGCCAAAAGAAGCTGAGCGTCAGGATAGCAGACACCGTCGGGATATTCATCAAGCCGGTGTCGTACAGGACCTTCCAGGTGGGAGACATCGAAGTCAGGATAACCGTGCAGGACGTCAGGCAGGAGAACGTCATTCCGCCCAAGGCCACCGCGACTTTCCTGGTGGAGATGGACAACCTTGGCGGCAAGGACGAAAAGTTCACGCTCAACTTCTGGTACTATGACCAGTCTGGCAACAGGCCATACGAGTCGTCGCAGGTCGCCGAGGTAGGGCCTCACGAGTCGAGGCAATTGCTGGTGGACGTGCCGTTCACAGAGCCGGGCGTCTTTGAAGTCACTGCAGAGGCGCGCTCGATTCCAGGCGGCGACCTGGTCAACACGGCGCAGCTCACAGTCACCATACCGTGGCTTGCAATCAACCTCTACGTCCTGGTAGTGGTGGCAATCGCGATACTCGGCGCGTCGGGCGGCGTGATGGCGGTGTTTCTGAGGAGCGGCCTTGCAGGCGCGGGCGCGGGAACCGCTCTGTTCCTCATTGCGAAGAAACGCAATCCGGCGATAAGGGTGACTGACAGGCTTGCGTCTATAGAAGAAGAGGAGTACGACATCGTCGTAGAGGTCAGGCAGCGTGAAGCGCAGGACGCACAGGCCGTGTTCGACCTTGAAATAGTCAACAGGACCGGCAGGACGCAAGAGTTCATGCTCAAATACTGGGCTGCAGACTCGTCAGGCATCAGGATGAGCGAGCGCGTGGAGAAGGTCAGGATAAAGGGCCGGACGACGGAGGTCAGGGCGGCGCAGGTGGTCCTCCCGCCGGGCCGGAACATCTTTGTGGTAGAGGCCGGGCCTGTCAGCGAAAAGCAGGCGCGGTGGGGCCACGCCGGCGTCCGGGTGAAGAACGACTGACGCCGCTTCTTGCCATCGCGGTCCTTGTCCTGGCAGCGTGGGCGCAGCAAGAGGTCTCGGTGTCGCGCCAGTCGCCGGCCATAATAATCGAGGCTGGAGATTACGTCTCGTACGAGGCGACCGTGACAAATGCAGGCGGTGCAGCTCCCGGGGAGGGGACGCTGCAGGCCCATTTTGTGTCTGCAGGTGGCAAGAGCGACTCGCAGGCAGAATTCGCTGTCCCTCCACTCGCGCCGGGCCAGAGCAAGCACTTGCATCTGGGGCCGTTCAAGGTGGCACAAGCCGGAGATCACTTTTTGTACCTTGGGACGGATGGCGCCGAACTTGCCGACTCGTTTGTCGCATACGGGGACGGCACGGGCAACGCCGCAGTCGCCGGCGTTGCCATCGCCAGCGCGGGCGGCGCCCTGGTGGCCTGGTACCTGAGGAACCGAACCCGGGCATAGTATATTCTTATATATCATGAGGAAGAGTGGGTGATGATATGAGTGGCTGGGGCAGCATCGGACGCCCCCTTGTTATAATAATCACAGTCGCCCTTGCGAGCATGACCGTCGTGTCTTCGCTGCTGGTCTTTAGCTCGCAGCAGACGACGCAGGCAAGGATAGAACTTGTTGCGTCGCAAGCGCTGAGGGCGCAGCTGACCGAAGAGTCGATGCAAGCTTCAAAGGCAATAACCTTCGGACTTGAAAACATTGAAAGGACGCTCGCGTCGTCCGCCGCCAGCCTGTCGGGAAAGGACCCTGAAAGCGCCTCGGCCCGGGAGATAATGGAAGTGACGATGGCAGCTATAGGCCAGTACACTGAAACCATAGTGTGGCTGGACGCGCGCGGCACGCTGGTCTCGGCCACGGGGGGAGAAGGCTTGCAGGACCTCGTCGGCTCTGACATGTCTGACAGGCGCTTTTACGAACTCCCGCTTGCCACGGGCCGGTCTTCGATAGTGCAGTCGTTCAAGGGCGTGGACGGCACCAGCAGCTTTGCAGTAGCCGTGCCGGTGTCCGGCGCCGATGGCTCGTTTGGAGGAGTGCTTGCGGCGCTTGTCCCCGTCAGCTCGGTCAAGGCATCGTTTCTGCAGATAGGGGACGTTGACAGGACGCTCATCGTGGTCGCAAACGACGGCACGATACTGGTGCACCCTTCGGCCGAACTCGAGGGCAAGAACATCACCGGCCCTGAAGTCGGGGCGATGCTCGCCGGCCCGGGCCGCGACGTCACGCTACAGAACCTGCAGCTGATGGCGCAGGGGAGGTCCGGCGTGGCCGACTATTTGCAACAGGGCGGCGAGCCGAGCCTGATGGCGTACGAGCCTGTGGTCGTGAGGGACGAGCATCCGTGGACGGTCGCCGTGCTTGAGCCGACCTTCACCGTCCGGGAGCCCTTTTTGAGCGTATTTGAAGAGCGCCAGAGCTTTACCATAATCGCCACGGTCCTCGTGGCAGCGATATCCGGCGTGTTCATAGCGTTCATACTCTTGCTCAACCGCCGGCTCTTTACCACGGTGAGCCAGCAGGACACCCGGATCAAGAGCCAGCTGAGCGAACTCAGGGGCGCATACGACCGGCTGAAGGAGCAGGACGTGATAAAGGACGAGTTCATCAACATCGCCGCGCACGAGCTGCGGACGCCCGTCCTGCCAATAGTGCTGAGCGCCGAGAACCTGGCAGACAGCATACCTGATGACGAGAACGTCAAGATAATCCTGCGCAACGCAAGCCGCATCACGAAACTCACAAACGACATACTGGACGTCAGCAGGATAGAGAGCAACACCTTCAAGCTGCAAAAGCAGAGGGCCAACATCAAGCGCCTGATAGACGAGGTCATACAAGACGCCCAGCTCAGGATACCGCGGCAGCAGAACCTCGACATCGTCTTCGAGTCGGCTGTGCCGGCAGAAATGGAGGACCTGACAATCGACCGGAGCAGGATAAACCAGGTGCTCGTCAACATCGTCGACAACGCCGTCAACTTTTCAGACGACGGCGCTATCCGCGTCGTCATGGAAAAGGACGGCGAGCCGGATCTGGTGCGCATCAGCGTCATAGACCCCGGCAAGGGCATAGACCCGACGGTCAAGGACAAGCTCTTTGGCAAGTTCGTCAGCAAGTCCGACAGGGCCAAGGGGACCGGCCTCGGGCTCTACCTGTGCAAGGCGATAGTGGAAGCCCACGGCGGCACGATAAAGGGAGAAAACAACCAAGGCAAGGGTGCCACGTTCTCGTTCACCCTCCCTGTGTAGCTATTCTTTTGGCGTCGGGTTCGTCTCGTCGGTTATCAGCTGGAGCAGGTCGGCCCTCGTAAAGGGCTTCCTGAGCATCTTGACCTTGGGGTTTGCCACCTTTCTTGCTATCTCGTCCTGCGTGTACTCGAAGGCGGTGATGAATATTATCCTGGTGTTGGGCGATATTTCGTGGATCCTCCGGTGCACCTCAAAGCCGTCCATGCCCGGCATCCTCACGTCAAGCACGGCCATGCCGTACTCGATGCCCTGCTTTTTGGCGTTTTCTATCGACTTTATAGCGGCAAGCCCGCTCTCTGCCACCTCGACGTCAAAGCCCCTCTTTCTTAGCACTTCGCGTATTGAACTTCTGATATCCTCCTCGTCGTCAACGATGACTGCCTTTTTCAATTTCGTCGGGAACTGCCTGCCGACGGACGCATAGATGTCAGAGATGGCGGCAGGATCAACGATGCCTATTGCAATGAGGGTGAGGTCGCTTTCAAGCGGATACATGATGATGTCCATGGCGTTGTACTGGACGTGAATGTTTGAGGTGATGCCCGTGGTCGGGCTGTTGACGTTGAACGCCCCCTTGGCAATGTTGCTCCTCAGGGCCGTCTTCACAATGTCTTCTGCAGACAGCTGGCGAATCGAGCTCTGGGGCAGCTGCCTCGAGGCCTTGGTCATGATGTTTGCATACTTGTCCGTGACCATGACAAGGTCTAACTGCTTGTTCTCGGCCAGTATAGCCTTGCAGCGTGCGGTATAATCTATTTCTGGATTCGTAGTATGGAAGTCCTATCCTGATGTTTTAAACATTTTGCTGTCATGTTGAGAAGTTGCACTAACGCAGCCGTTTGGGCAAGCTGGTTTAATTATTGGGATTTGCCCTGCTTTTACGATGGGCTTTGACACCCGAGCCTTTCTCGACCGGTTCTCGGAGGAGGAAAGGCGCAACCTTGAGGGGCACTTTTCAAATGCCGACAGGCCGGTCTTTGCAATAATCACGCCGCGGCAGGTCGACAGGGGTGCCCTCATGTCTCGGTATTCGAGGACCGACAAGAGCATGAGGCGCGTGTTTCTGGACGAGTTTGCCAAGAACCCGAACAGGGGGGAGGAATTCTACAAAAAAGTCCTGCTCGAATATGGCGACGACTCGGTGGCCGAGCTTGGCGAGGCGCAGGTGGCCCTTGAGGGCATCTCCAATATTGCGGCCAAGAAAATAGAGGACCGCAGGATCGGGCTTTCGTACCTGGAAAAGTCATCGCGGTACGTCACATTTGACCAAAAAGTATCAGGCCTCTACCGTTACCACCACGAAGAGCGCATAATGTCGTCCCGGCATGCCGACCGCTACCTGCAGGCATGCGACCGCTCTTTTGACACTTACAGCAAGAGCATACCCGCGCTTGTAAAGTTCCTTGAAGAGCGGGAGCCGATAGAAAATCTTGGGTTTTTCGACTCGCAATTAAAGGCCGAGGGGCCGTTTGGCAGCCTGGCAGACGCCAAGGACGTAGAGGCTGCAAGGCGCATCTACCGGATAACCATCCGGGCAAAGGCCTTGGACCTGCTGCGGGGGCTGTTGCCTGCGTCGACAATGACAAACGTGGGCGTGACCGGCAACGGCAGGGCGTTTGAATACCTGCTGACGCTCATGCACGGCTCCGGGCTTGCAGAACTGCGGTCGCTCGGCGAGCAGGCGTTCCTGGAATTGCAGCAGGTCATACCGTCGTTTGTGAGGCGCGCAAACGACAGGTATGGCCAGGCGCTGCAAAACTACCTCGCCAAGACAGAAGCGTCCGCCCGCGGCCTTGCGCAAAAGCACCTCGCAGGCGTCGCGGTGGAGCAGAACCCTGACCTTGTAAAACTGCTAGAGTGCGAGGACAATTCGCAGGCAGAGGCGCGTGTGGCGTCTGCGATCCTTTATGAGCACGCAGACGGCCGGCCGCTGGAAAAGATAATGCAGTACGTCCGGTCTATGCCCACGCATGACCTGCATGACATTATAAAATCGTACACACAGCACCGGGAGAACCGCCGCCAGAGGCCCGGCAGGGCTTTTGAAATGGTAGAGTATACGTTTGAGCTGTTCACAAACTTTGGCATGTTCCGGGACCTCCACCGCCACCGCGTGCTTACCATGGAGCGGCAACTGCTGTCGGCAAGGCACGGCTTTGACATGCCTTCCGAGCTGGAAGAGGCAGGCCTTGGAAGAGAGTTCAAAGAGTGCATGACCATGGCAAAAGACGCCTACGATAAAATTGCAATAGAGATGCCGGAGGAGGCGCAGTACGTCGTAAACTTTGCCTACCGCTACCCGTATTTCATAAAGATGAACCTGCGGGAGGCCTGCCACATGATAGAGCTGCGCACGGTGCCGCAGGGCCACCCAGACTACAGGCTGGTGTGCCAGCGGATGTATGCCCAGATAAGGCAGGCGCACCCCGTGCTTGCGGAAGGGATGAAATTCGTGGACATGAACGCCTACCAGCTGGAAAGGCTGGATGCCGAGAAAAAGACCGAGAAAAAGAGATCCGAAGCCGGGCAATCAGGTGCTTCTAATGGTAATGATTACCAATAAATACCATTGATGACCAAGCTTTATATATTACCGTGTATAACCATTGTATGGTAATCGAAATGGTCGACAAGACAAAAGAAGAAACGAACGTGCCAAGCGCAATTGACTCGGTCAAGGAAAACATGATCCGCACAGTAGACGAAATAGCAAAGGTCCAACCACAGTACTTACAATCAATATCTAACCTGCAGCTGGACTACATCCAGACAACCAAGAACATGATCCAGACGGCATTCTCTGCCCAGAAGCAGGTTGCCAGCAACTGGAACGTGCCTTCGTTCCCCAACGCCGACCTCTTTGTGAGGCAGGCAAACGAGATGACCAACAACGCCATCAGGGCAGTCGGCATCAACAACCAGCTGACGATAAACGCGCTGGACGCGGCGAGGGAGAACCTGAAAATCTACAACAGAAGCGTAGATGCAGTAACAGAGTTCAACACCAACGTCGCAAAGGCCTGGACCGCTTTCTACAGCCAGGCGCAGCAGCAGTTCGTCCGCTAAAAACCCCGGAAAGCTCCCACGCTTTCCTTCTTTTTTCATTTTCGCGCACAAAAATCATGCATTGGCGGCGCATATGGTAAAACGCTCGCTGACAAAATAATGCAACAATTTTGACACCGTGTTCATTATACCTACATACAAAGCATTGCGCATGAGCGAAGAAAAGCTCGCATTCGTAGGCAAGCAAGTCAAGGACATCTATGGTACTCACATCGGAAGGGTGGTCGGCATAATCACCGAGATCGACGGCGAGATAGAGAGCGTCGGCGTGGACTGCGGCTCGTCAGGCATCAAGCAGTTGCCTTATGAGCAGCTCGTTGTCCAGGGCGAATACGTCTTCTTTATCCCCAAGTGGAGGCTCGAAGCCCAGAAACTCATCAGGCAAAAGTCGCTCACGCTAAAGAGGATGAAGGCGCTGCAAGAAATCGTGGCCGAAAACGACGGCATGAAGGAAGACGCCGAGCTTGTCACCATCAAATACGAGAAAAAGATGGCCGAGCTGGGCGAGTCTGAAAAGGCAGTCACCGACAAGCTGGTCGCCCGGCTGTCAGAGCTTGACGCCGAGACCAAGCAGGTCAAGGCAGTGCTGTTTGACGCTAAACTCCAGTTCAGGAGCAACGAATTGAAGGAAGAGACTTACCTGCAGATCAAGGTCAACACCGACGAGCTGGTCGAGCACATCACCAACGAAAAGACCGAGATCACCAACGTAAAGGGCAAGCTGTCGTCGCTGACAATCGAAAGCGTCAGCGCCGAGTCGCAAACATCTGTGCAAGCCCCGGTGCCTGAGTCCGCTCCCGCAGTCGAGGCTCCCAAGGTAGAGGCCCAGCCGGCCGCTGCCGAGGAAGAAAAGCCGATAACGGTGACTGCCAGCAGCGAGGGCCACGAAGGCGAATGGCTCAACCAAGTCATGAAGCAGTAGTTACGTGAGGCCTCTGCGGCCTTTTTTCCTCCTTTTTTAGCGAACAACTTTTAAAACAAACAAAGCCCTTTCAAGCACGTTTGAGCGAGCCTTCAAAATTGTACGAGGAGAGCAGCGCGCTTAAAGTCACCGTGAGGCCTGGAAAGGTGCTGGAAGAGTTTTCAGCTCTGGCGCTTGCAGACCCCGAGAAATTCTGGGCAGAGCAGGCGCGAAACCTCGTATGGCACAGGCAGTGGGACAGCGTGCTGGAATGGGACCCGCCCTTTGCGCGCTGGTTTGCCGGCGGCCTGCTCAATGCGTCCGTCAACTGCCTTGACCGGCACATCGCTACTGATGCCAAGAACAAGGCCGCTATAATCTGGGAGAGCGAAAGCGGCGAGTCGCGGACCGTGACATATTTCCAGTTGTACCGACTGGTCAACAGGTTTGCCAACGCGCTAAAGGACCTTGGCGTGAAAAAAGGAGACCGCGTGACCATCTACATGCCGATGGTGCCAGAGTTGCCGGCGGCCATGCTTGCATGCGCAAGGATAGGCGCGACCCATTCTGTAGTGTTTTCCGGCTTCAGCTCGCAGGCGCTTGCCGACCGGGTCAACGACGCGCAGTCAAAGGCAATAGTCACCGCGGACGGCACGTTCAGAAAGGGCAAGCTGGTCGACCTGAAAAAGGTCGTCGACGAGTCGCTGCCGTCTCTGCCGTCAGTCGAGCGCGTGATAGTTTTCAAGAGGGCCGGCAACGAAGTACGGATGGGGCCAAAGGACGCATGGTGGCACGATGTCGTCGATGCTGCAAAGCCCTATTGTGAGCCGGAAATGGTAGAGAGCACCCATCCTCTCTACATCCTCTACACTTCAGGCACAACGGGCAAGCCCAAAGGGGTGGTGCACGGAACGGGCGGATACCTGACGCACCTTTATGCGACTGCCAAGTGGGTCTTTGACTTTAGAAAAGATGACATATTTTTCTGCACGGCAGACATTGGCTGGGTCACTGGTCACAGCTATGTTGTCTATGCGCCCCTGATGCATGGCGCCACTGAAATAATGTACGACGGCGCGCCCGACTTTTCCAGGCCTGACAGGTACTGGGCTACGGTAGAAAAGCACGGGGCCACGATACTCTACACGACCCCCACCGCGCTGCGCATGTACATGAAGTATGGCGATTCTATCCCAAACTCGTTTGACCTATCGTCGCTGCGCCTGCTAGGATCGGTGGGCGAGCCGATCAACCCCGAGGTGTGGATGTGGTATTTCAGGGTGATAGGCAAGGAGGCCTGCCCGATAATCGACACCTGGTGGCAGACCGAGACAGGAGGCATTATGCTTTCTGCCTGCACGGGCATAGACATGGTCCCGATGAAGCCGGGGTCGGCAAGTTTCCCGGTGCCCGGCGTGGACGCCGCGGTGGTGGACGAAAGCGGCGGGCAGGTGAGCCCCGGCACAAAGGGCTACATCGTCGTGCGCAGGCCGTGGCCCGGGATGCTGCTGTCTCTGTGGGGCGACGACGACAAATACAAAAAGACGTACTGGAGCAAGTTTGAAGGCATGTACTATCCCGGCGACTATGCGCTCGTCGACAGGGACGGCTACCTCTGGCTCCTCGGCAGGGCGGACGACGTGCTAAAGGTCGCCGGCCACCGCCTCGGCACGATGGAGCTTGAAAGCGCGTTCGTGTCGCACAAGGCAAATGCAGAGGCGGCCGTGACGAGCAGGCCGGACGCGACCAAGGGCGAGTCTATAATCTCGTTTCTTGTGACCCGGGAAGGCGTGACCGCGTCAGACGCCCTGCGCAAAGAACTGGTCGACCACATCCGCAATACTGTCGGCCCGATTGCCACGCCTGACGAGGTCTATTTCGTGGGCAAGCTCCCAAAGACGCGCTCTGGCAAGATAATGCGCCGGCTGCTAAAATCGATTGCAAGCGGCGACACAGTAGGCGACGTCACCACGCTTGAGGACGGGGCCGCGATCGAAGAGGTCAAGCAGGCGTACGATGAATTAAAGAAAGCGGTGGGCTAGAACTTCCAGCTGGCCATGTAGCCGGGCGTTATTTCGATGGCGCACGACTCTTTTCCCATCTCTATTATCTCCCTTGCTTTTTTTGTCCGCGCAGTCTTTAGGTATTTTTTCACGCACTTTTCAGTGATCTCTGTTGCAAAAGCCGGGTCGTCAATCACCATCGCGGTCCCCCTGCCGCGCACGCCCCTTGGCGGGCTGGAGCCGACGTCGACGAGAAAATAGACGCCGGGGTTCTCACGGATGCACCTTGCCTTTGCGCCTTCTCTGTCGACGGCGACCCAGAACTTTTCACCTTCGTACACGAACCAGACGGGGTGGACCATGGGCGCGCCGCCGTCCATAAAGGCCAGCCTGAGGAGGTTCGGGCCTGCCAGCAGCTGCCCTATCTCTTTTTTATTCAGCCGCCTGGCGTTCTTGTCTGCGAGGGGGAACTTCAATGCCGTACTTTACGCCCGGCCCCTTATGTACTTGGTGAAGCAGATGGCAGACGGTTTTTTACATCATTTACTTTATTAGCCCAGTTCGCTATCCTGCCTTGGAGTGAACTGTACTGTCATGCGGAGCGCCGGGGCCACACCTGCAAGTGCAGCCATGTGATTTCGATGCTTGAAGGCAGTGAGCAGGAAGGCCACTATAGCCGGTTCTGCCAGAGGCTGGTCGCACTCGACCATTCCATAGCCTACGTCGGCCTCGCGGACAAATTTGGCAGCCTGGTTACGGCCGCTTTTCGTGAAACGCGGTTTGCGGACAGGGAGGCAGAGCAGTATTCAATGCAGTCTGCCGTCTCGGCTCTCGTCGCGGAACATTTCGAGGACAATGCCGGCAAGGCCCCAGGTACCAGGTGACTTTTTATGAAAAGACGGCCAGGGCCGTCGTCCCGCTCGTGCTTGGCGGCAGGCTCTTTGTGCTCACGATGGTGGGCCCAAATCCCGGGCTGGTCTCAATCGTGGCCGACAAGGTGATGCCGTTTCTATCGCTGCAGAACGCCTAGCGGCCTGACAGGCCTGCATCATAAGCGCCTGCATGTATTTCACTTGACATGCGCCGGCAGACCGTAAAATCCCGTCCATACTGAGGCTTAAGACATTGTTGCCATGACTTTTTCGCATTGTACGCAGACCTGCTGGTGGTGCGCGTCTGCATAGCGCTTGCCATGTTTGCAGTAGCGGCGGCTGTCGACATGAAAAAGCGGGAGGTGGACGACCGGCTCTGGCTGGCGTTTGCCGGGCCTGCGGCGGCGCTCTATTTCTTTGACTATGGAAACATTGACACCGTCACGGCGCTCCTGTCTGCCGGGCTCGGCGCCGGCGCGTCTTTTGCCCTGTACCGGACGGGTCTGTTTGGGGGCGCCGACGCGCTTGCGATAATCGCGCTTGCAGTAATCCTGCCGACCTATGACGGCCGGTTTATGATCGCGGGGGTAGCTGTCCACCCGCTTTCGACCCTGACACTGCTTTCAAACGCCGTTGTGCTTTCGTCCGCGCACCTTGCCTTTAACGTCGCAAGGAACACCTGCTACTGGGCGCGCCACGGGGACCTGTTTGCCGGCATGGAAGAGACAAAGGGGCGCAAGGCCATGGCCATGCTGCTCGGTCACCGGTCGTCCGGGCGGGGTTTTGCCTTTTTGATGGAGAGCAAGGAGGGAGGCTCACGGCGGTTTGACTTTGCGCTGAAAAACACAGAGGACGCGCCATTTGAGTCAAAAAAAGACGTATGGGTGATGCCCGGCATGCCGTTTCTTGCCTACATGCTAGCCGGGCTGGCTGCGATGGTGTTTGCCGGCGACCTTGCCTTTGGCTTGCTGTCGCTGTTTTCCTAGCGTCCGCAATTTTACACGCAAACGCCTTTTTTGCGCCGGCCGCTATATTCTGCCATGGAAGAGCAGTGCTGCAAATGCGAACACGCCGCAGAGATATTCCAAGACGACATGAACTATTGCGTCGAATGCTGGCAGGCCGCTACCACGCCAAATATCCCTATGGATTTCTATAACTAGGGACATTCCGCCCGCCGCACTTTATGGAGAAATATGGCAATATTGTGCTGCCTTTTTTGCTCTCATTAACTTTTTACCTTTAAATAGATAGAGAAAACATCCGGAAATGTTCAGCAATTGGCAACCATCCCGGGGCAGGCCGAAAGGTTCCTGCAAAAGTTCGGCCTACCTCCCGACGACCCCCTTGTGGCTTCCTATGATATGCTCATGGAAGACCTGCATGAACTGGGGCTCAACGCCAAGGAGGCTAAGATCCTGATGTACCTTGTGGTCCGCAAGCACTCGACAGCAGCCGACATTTCTCGCCATAACGACATCGGCAGAACCGAAGCCTACAACTTTATCTCTGGCCTGGTGAAAAAGGGCATCGTATTTTCGACGTTTGACCGCCCGCAAAAGTATTACGCGCTGCCACTGGGGCAGGCACTTGACCACCTGATCGAGTCACACAGGGTTGTCCTCGAGCGGCTGGAGGCGTCAAAGAAGCAGTATTGCGAGGAGATGGACCGGATATCGAGCAGTATGGTCGTGTCGAGCCCGGAGGAGACCGGCAGCTACCAGGTCCTCAGCGGCGAGAATTCCATAAACTCGGCCATCCGGAGGATGATATCGTGCGCGCAAAAAGAGCTCGTCTTTTTCGTCAGCGAAAAGACGTGTTCCAGCCTCTACCACGCGGGCCTGATAGACGACGTGATTGGCGCGGCCGGCAAGAGTATCGCGGTGCACCTGCATACGCCGTGCGAGCGCGTGTCCGAGTTTTTCGCCGGCGCTTCCAAAAAGAGCCTTGCAATCAAGACCATATCTGCCACCGCAACTGACTTTATCCTGGTTGACAACAGGGAGATAGTCGTCGTGATGCAGAGCGAAAAGGCAGACAAGGCCAAGCTGCAGGGGTTCTACACAAACAACGCGCCGATAATCAGCGTCTTTCGGACGTTCTTCGACCGGACGACCTAGGCGCCCTGCAACAGCCCCTTTATCCTCGGGTCGTCGCAGACTTCGAGACGGACATCCGCAGAAATGTTGCAGCTCCTGACTATGAGGTCAACGGATCCGGTGCACAGCTCGGCATAGGGCCCTTTTGGCTCAAAGCACCTGTCAAGCTCCTCCATTGCCTGCGCGCCATACATCATGTACATGGCCTCCTCGGGGTTGCTATTCTGGAACTGTGACGAAAACACTCCGTCTCCCGGCAGGTTCTGGGCGAGCGACGCGGCCGGGCTAATCTCTGCCGCCATTGCCTGCGCGCTGGACGCAATGACAAACGTGGGAATCGCTATGGTCACGATTGCCACGAGAATACCAAGGCGTATATCGTCAGCCATGTATGTAGGCTTTTATACAGACAACTAATATTTAAATATAGATTTAAATCATTAAAATTGTACGGACAATGGCCCGAGCTAGCGGTTAAATAGGTGAAATCTGCGCTCAGCGCGCCTTGGTCAGGCCGAGGACAAAGGTGGCAAAAGCCGCGACGAGAAAGGCCCGGCCTGCCCACTCTAGCGAGCTCGAGGCGCCGATGCCAAGAGCCTTTTCTGTCGTAAAGGCTATCTCTGAAAACATCAGCAGCAGAAAACCGATGATGAACCAGAACAGTATCGGGCTCTTGTTCTTTCTGCGGTTGGCGACGTACACGCCAGAGATGACAAGAAAGAACGAGAACACGTTCAGCTCTATGTAGAGCGAAAAGAGGCTCCACCCGTACTCGCTGCTGTATACCGGCACGTGAAAGCTGTCCTGCACGGTGGCGATGTAGACGATTATTGAAGCCGCCGCGACCATGATGGTGGCAACAAGGATGTACGCCTTGAACTCCATGCTCTCCTGGATGCTCTTGTCGCCGCGCAGGGTGCCAAGCAGTATGAAAATAGATGCCGCAAACTCGCTTGTCACCCGAAACATTTCAGAGACGCCCACATACGAGTCGGCCGCAAGCCCTCCGCTTGTCGATATCGAGCTGCCTAACATCCCTATGCCGAGGGTGAAAAACGCGGCAGACATCCAGAGGAGCCTGCGGCTGTTGGTCACGTAAAAGGCGTACATTTCCTGGAAAAACACGATGAGGCTCATGGCGCCTGCCGCAAGAAAGAGCGCGCCGCTGGCCAGCCGGTTCTCAAAGTCCCCGGCGACGCCTGATGCAAAAAATATGCCTGCCGAGGGGCAGGCTATTGCCAGCAGCAGGACTGCAGACTGCCAGTGAGAGCGTATCTGTAGGGATAGCATCTGCGCTCAACTGGCGCTAGATCCCGCCAAACGCCTTTGACACCTTGAGGGCAAAGGACTTGTGCGGCGCGCCGCTCAT
>NZ_JBOGQF010000009.1:0-24034 GCF_050748925.1 Nitrososphaera sp. | reverse complement strand
ATATGAAAGTTATTTGTATAAAGAATCACAAAAATATCGCGATTTTGCGCAGTTTTTGATCACTTTATTTTTATGGCGGCAATTTTGGAGTTATTTACAACGATACTCGTATTCCTACGCATTTATTGCACATATTTGGCGCAAACCAGTAATTCGGGCAGCGGGGCATGAAGCGGGTTTGCCGCCGCAGGAACTGCCCGATAAGGATTAAAGCGCGGAGCAGGTATCAATATTGATCTGCTTGCGAGCATCGCTTGCAAAGCACCTGCGGATCAACGCCCGCTACAGAAACAACAGGGTCTGTTCTAGAGGCATAAAGCAAAGGTGCATGATCAGATTCCTTGCCCTTGCTCCAGGCCAGACAAGAAATTCGATAGCAAAAAAGCTAGTGCTGGAGCTTGGCATGCGGCCTTCCAACTCGTACAGCTATGTCTTCAAGGAGCTCGAAAAATGCCTTATTCCAAGCGGGATCGTGGAAGAATCGGGCTACAAAAAGACAGGCATGGGGCCGCGGGCCTTGCAAGAGTCGGGGATACCGACTTTTCGCCTTACCCATGTTGGCATGCTGGTTGCAACCTCGATCGAAGAGCTGGGATTTGAAAAAAGAATAGAGATTGTAGAGAGATATCTGATATCCAAGGCCACTTCAAACCCTAGCCAGTTCCCCCTTTACGAGTTCATGCTGGCCCAGTTTCATGGCGACCCGAAAACCAAGCTCCAGCTGATCGAAAGCGGGGTATTCGGATTCATCGAGGGCAAGATCGAGCACCCCATAATACCCATGCTGGAAGAAAGCATGGAGCAGATGTCAAGATAGGCAGAGATATCGAAAATGCGTGAAACAAAACATTTTAATTGCTTCTTTCAAGTGTTTGCCTTACGTGCGCCCGGGTAGTATAGAGATGCCCGGCTACTTAGCTGGCTTCGTACAGTCCGGTCCAGTATGGGGGACTGTCACTCCTCCGACCCGGGTTCGAATCCCGGCCCGGGCGCTTACACATCTTTTATGATGCCTCTCGTTTAAAGGACAAGAAGCGCAAAAAATTTTGCGATAAGGAAAATAATGTATGTTTTTTATATTACATTTTATGGTCAGCTAATAGCCCCCCTTTATCTTCAAGAATCCGCGATAGCAAAACATGGCCGCGCAAAATGGATCAAAAAAGGTTTTGCCAGCGCGGAATAGCAACAAAAAACTCGCGGTTATGCTTGCAGCCATGCTTTTGGCATCAATCGTGGCGCTTGGCGCATCATGGAGCCAGCCTGTTTTTGCTGCGCCCGCCATACACATGGACGAGACTACTGCCTCGTCAGGGCAGAACATCTGGTCCGGCAGGCCCGCCCACGCGGAATTTGTGACCCCGGCGTCGAGCCTTGTCGGAAAGCAGATAAACTCTATGACGATAACGCTAAAGAAATCAGGTGCCGCTACAGGGACAACCGAGATCGGCATCATCAATACAAACCTGTCCATGAAGAGCGTCTTTGCGACGCTCGACGTGTCAACCCTTACCACGTCGTACAAGAGCTATGAATTTGCTTCGGCCTCTCTCTACACCGTTGCGGCAGGCGACAGGATAGGGATCAAGTACCCGGCTGGCACGAGCTCTGCCAATATCTCCATCATGCGCGACACCGACCTTGCGGATCCCTTCGACGGCTCTAATTCCTATCACACGTTCTACACCACTTCGTGGTCGACCTTTTTGTCAAACGACCTCATCATGACTTTGAAACAGAACTAGGCGCGGCCTGCGCTGAACAGATCGGTGGATAATTCTGAAAGCGTCTTTTTGTTTGCAATTGCTGCAAGCGAGACCCGCGTATCGACGCCAAGTTCCGCGTCCAGCTCCTTTCCATTATCTGAATAGACCTGGCCGCCGGCTTCTTTTACTATCAGGTACGCGCCAGCAATGTCTGTTGGCCGGATCTTGCCACGCAGGTCGATGGACGCATCCAGCTGGCCGCTCGCAAGAAAGCACATTTCTAAAGCAATTGCACCAAATTGCCGGACGTGGTTTGCCTTTGACATGACCGGCGACAGCCGCTTGATGATGTCAGGGCCGATGCCGGAAACATTCATCCCTATCACCGCGTCATCGCCCGCCTCCCTGACCCTGATCCTCTTGCCATTCAGAAAAGCGCCCCTGCCCTTTGACGCATGATACAGGTCGCCATTTGTCAGGTCGATGATTGCCGCGTGTGTCACTGCGCTCAGCCGGAATTCAGTTGCGTATGCCAGTGAGCAGCAGTAGAACGGTATCTTGCGCGTCGCGTTGGTCGTGCCGTCGACGCCGTCCATTATCACGAAGCCCTTTTTGCCCTCTATCCTGCCGCACTCTTCCCCGATTATCGTGGCGTCAACCTTGCGCTTTTTCAAGACCTCGATCACGGTCTTTTCAGCTATGAGGTCGATTTTGCGCGAAATGTCGCCGCCCGCGCCCCTGCCCATCTGCCTGTTGCCCAGGGCGGTTCCTGCCATGCCTTTCGTGCGGGCATGCACCTTCAGGCAGGCCTCTTTAAGCGCCTCCATCACTACGGCACCTGCCGCACCTTCTCTTAAAAATTATATCATTGAAACGCCTAAATGTAATGTTGACAGTAGCCCACTCCCAGAGCTACGATTCCGGTCTGGTGGAGCGGCTGCTCTTTCGGGTCGCAAGAAAATGGGTCGCAGGCTACAGCTCTGCCGACGCGATCGAGGCGGCGCTGGACGCAAACAGGCGCGGCATGTCTGCCATACTCAATTTCCTTGGCGAGGACACAGCCGACGAAGGGCAGGTTGGCGCCACAGTCGATGAATACCTGTTGCTCATGGGCATGATGCACGACAAAAATGTGCAAGGCTGCGCTTCGGTCAAGCCGACGCAGTTGGGACTTGCCATCGACTATGAAATGTGCCGGCAGAATTTCAAAAAACTTGCAGCCAGGGCTCGCGAGCGGGGCCAGTTCCTGTGGATAGACATGGAGTCTGCAAAATTCACCGAAGACACTATCACGCTTTACCTTGAACTGCTAAAGGAAAACCCTGATGTCGGCATCGCGGTGCAGGCGTACCTGAAGCGCAGCGGCGCGGACCTCTTGCACATAATAGAGCACGGCGGCAAGGTGCGCCTGGTCAAGGGCGCCTACCACGAGCTGGAGGAGCACGCGTTTGCGTCAGGGGAAGATGTCGACAGCAACTATTTGCATTTGCTAAAGATGCTGGCAGGGGGCGATAACTTTTTTGCAGTCGCAACCCATGATTCCAAGTTAATCGACGAGGCAATAAAACTGGGCGGCAAGTGCGAGTTCCAGCTCCTCATGGGCATCCGCGACGAGCTAAAGTCGCAGCTGGTCGCAAGCAAAATGACAGTGGCAGAATACATACCGTACGGCGGCCAGTGGCTCCCCTATTCCGTAAGGAGGATAAGGGAGCGCAAGCGCAACCTGCTCCTGCTGGCAAGGTCGCTCATACAGCAATAGTCTGGCTCTGCTCCCTCAAAAACTGCGTGAGGTAGTGCTGTCCTCCAGACCCCCTGCCGGTCGTGCCGGAATCCTTCCACCCGCCAAAGGGCTGGCAGCCCACCATTGCGCCCGTGGTTGCGCTCGCCTGCCTGTTGACGTACACGACGCCGGCCTCGATGTGGTCGAGGAACTTTTTCACCTCTTCCTCTTTGGCGCTAAAGATGCCGGCAGTCAGGCCATAGTCAGAGTCGTTGCACATTTTCAGCGCGTCGTCAAACTTTTCATAGTCGGCGACGCACAGGATCGGGACAAACAGCTCTTCCTTGAAGAGCCTGTGGTTCTTTGGCAGGCCTGCGACAATCGTGGGCTCTACATAATAGCCGTGCTTTAGCTCGCCGTCTTTTCTGACGTAGCCGCCGACAAGCACCTTGCCGTCCCTGTCTGCAAGCCGGGCGTACTGCTGGTATTTCTTGTAGGCGCTCTCGTTTATCACGGGACCCATGAACGTGTTTGGCTCCAGCGGGTTTCCCACCGGGAGGTTCTTTGCCTTCTCTGACAGCCGGCGAAGAAACTCGTCCCTTACTTTTTTGTGGACAAAGACGCGCGAGCACGCGCTGCACTTTTGGCCAGAGTATCCAAACGCCGCCTTCAATACGCCGTCGGCTGCCTTGTCAAGGTCCGCGCTTTCAGTCACCAGCGCAGGGTTCTTGCCACCTAGCTCTGCAATGAGAGGCCTTGGCCTGTCTCGGCTGAATTCCCTGCCCATCGAGTAGCCGACTTCGCGCGAGCCGGTAAAGACTATGCCGGCCACGTCTCTGCTTTGCACGATCTCGTTGCCGACCTTGCTCCCGGAACCAAACACGACGTTGAGCGCGCCGGCAGGCACGCCTGCCTCTGCAAACATTTGCGTTATCTTGAAAGCCGTAATGGGCGCGTCGCTTGAAGGCTTGACCACCACGGTGTTGCCCGTTATCAACGCAGCCGTGGTCATGCCGGCCAGTATTGCAGCAGGAAAGTTGAAGGGCGCTATCACGCCCCAGACGCCGTACGGCTTCATGACGCCCTTGCTCTTTTCGCCGGCCTGGGCGCTCTTTGTCTGCGCCTCAAAGCCGTTGTTGCGCTCCAGATCCTCCGCGTAATACCTTACAAAATCAATAGCCTCGTCAACGTCGCCGATGGACTCGTAACGGTTCTTGCCGTTTTCGTACGAGACCCACGCAGCAAGCTCGAATTTGCGCTCGCTCATGATGTCGGCCGCCTTTCTGAATATGCACACGCGGTCGCGCCAGTCGGTCTTGCCCCACTCTTCAAACGCCTTTTTGGCAGAGGCTATGGCAAGCCTTGCGTGCCGGGCGGTCCCGGCCGGAGTGTAGCCGAGCACGATCCTGGTGTCGATGGGCGAGCTGTGAGCCGTGCTTCCGGACGCCTTGACGTGCTTGCCGTCTATCACCATCAGGTATTTCTTGCCAAATTCCAGCCTCGCCTGCTCAAGGGCGCGCTCGTACTTTACGTGGAACTCGCCTTCAGCCTTTTCCGACGCAAAGTGGCGGAGCGTGTGCTCGTTTTCAAACATCCACAAGATATCCGTCAGGGAACCTTAAAAATGAATCATGGAAAAGAATACTAACAGCTTGTGCGCATTGTTCCCCATGAGCGCCACGAGCAAGTCGCGGCTTTTGATATTCCTGATGATAGCGATATCGCTCGTGTTCTTTGTCACCAGCTTTGTGGCTGCATCGCTATCAGGCGAGCCGGAAGAGCAGATGGCAACTACGCAGGCAGAGTACAGCCAGTGCATGGTGGTGCGCACGGGCGAGGGCCTGCTCGTCGACTGCTCGCTATCCTGAGCACGACCTGCAGACAGTTTCCCTCTTGATGAGGCCCTTCTTTTGCGAGCAGTTGGAACATACTTTGCGACTGCATACTGCGCACGTGCCGCTGTGGCCGGAGCAGGCGAGCTGGCGGCACAGCTCGCACTTTATGCTGTGCTCAGCGCAAAAGATCGAGTCGCAGATGTAGCAGAGCGCCCGGTGGTCCTTGCAGGCCGGCGACAGGCACGACTTGCAGTACGCGAGGTGGCGGTTGCACATCAGGCTGCCGCAGCTGCAGGCCGAGCCGGATTCCAGCGCTGCAGAGCACGTCGAGCAGCGGCCCCACGTCCCCAGGCCGGTGTAGGCGCTCCATTGCACGTCGCCGTGGTGCTCCTTGCCGTTGACAAGCACGGACGCGCGGTAGGCGGTCTCGACGAGCCACCCCGATACCGAATGGTGGGATTTTGCCCTGACCTGCGCGAGCGCGTCGTGGAACCTCTCTTTTTCCTCCCGCTCTATTTCGCGCAGCTTTTCTTCAAGCGCCTTTCTGTCGGTGTGCAGCTGCTCGGCTTTTCGCCGCGTCAGCAGGATCTTTTGCTTTTTCGCGTCTGTCCTGTTTTCAACAGAGATCAGTCGTGACTTTTTCGCCTTTTCTTTTTTCAGCTCCTTATACAACTTTGCGCCGGCCTTTACCGCGTCGATGTCGGCGTTGAGCGCCTCCTGCAGCCTGACGGCGCTTTCGACAATGCTTGCAATCCTGGCCCTCGGCTTTTCTGATTTTATCTGCACATTTTCCTTCCTCTTCTCTTCCATGATGACGTCGAATTTTGCCTCCAGCTCTTTTCTCAACTCTTGGACGCGTTTTTCAATCTCGCCCTTCCACTCCGCCGCCTCTTTCCTTGCCTCGGCCGGGACGTGGCGCTGCGGCGCCAGCGCGTGTTCGGGCAGGTTTATCAGCTCGCCGCCAAACGCCGCCAGCTCGGCGACCCTGTCAAGTGACTGCTTGGCATAGGTCTTTTCAAAAACAGAGGCTTCCAGTTCAAAGACCGGGTGGAATCTTTCCTCCAGCTCGACTGACAGAACCTTGACTGCCTTGACGTTGCTGCCCAGCTTTATGAAAGACGCAAGGTTCTGGGGCTCGAATTTCTTTTCAAGCATAAGGAACGTGTCCTGCGCGCCAGCGGCCACAATCTGCTCCTCCGGCAAGGCAGCGCGCGCAGCATCTGCCTCCGGTTCGTCAAGCGGTTCTGCAACTCTATCCACGACAGGCTCGGAAGGCTGCGCGGTGGCCTGCTCGCCCTTGAACTGTGCCATCAGCTCGGCAATTTCGCCGTTCTCAAGGGGCCCACGGTGGTAGGTCAGCGTCCACCTAGACTTGACGACGCCCCGGAACTTGGGGTCAAATATGTTGCAGAAAAACTCGCCGGCCTTTAGCCGCGCTATTTCCTTTTCCGCGTGCGAGTCAAGCTCCAGCCCGACGCTCACGCGCTGGATGTCGCGCTGCGCGCCCAGCCTCCCAATGAACCGGACGTTGGCGTTTGAGATCACCTTGTAATCCAAGTCGACGGCGTTCTGGCTCGCGAGCAAGAGCCCGAGCCCGAAGGCCCTCGCCTGCTTGATGAGCAACAGCAGCAGCTTTTTTGACGGCGGCTCCTTCACAGGCGGGCAATAGCCGGCGATCTCGTCAAAGTACAGCAAATAGCGCAGCGTCTGCGCGCTGCCCTGCTTGATGAGCCACTGGTACAGCTGCTGCAACACCAGCTCGACGAACAGGTGTTTTTCCTGCTCGGATTGGATGTTGCGCAGGTCAAGCACGTTGACCGAAGGCTTGCTGAAAATCTCTGCAAAGTCCAGAGGCTCTGCCGCGGACCACGAGCGCAGCTTGGGGTCTGAAATGAGCAGGTTTATCCTGGTCGCAAGTTTGCGCCTTTCCTTGTCGCCAACGACGTCAGAGACGTGGAGCGACCCGATTGTGGATATCGGAGGGTTCTCGATCCTGCGGATGAGGTCCTTGACAGCAAGGCTCTGGCCGGCCTTCCACGCGTCTTCCAGGAGAGCGGAGACGAACGTTATCTCTTTGCGGTCGTCTTCACCATAGCCGGCAAGCCTCAGCAGGCTGTAGGAGGTAAGGTCCAAAAGATCGGCCGCAGATGCCATGTCATCTCGCAAAAGGCGGGAAAAGTCTTTCGGCGTCGAGAGGTCCGGCGATATGCCGACCGGCAGCCCCGCAGACGACTTGGGCGTGAATATGCGCACAGGCACTTTGGCAAACTCGGCCGCCGCTTTTGGGTTGACTGAAAACTCGCGCGCCATGTCATTGTACATCTGCTGCAGGGTTTTTGCGTGGCTCGCCCTGTCTGCCTTTAGCGCGTCGGCCTCCTTCCCGGACCATTTTGAAAAATCAAAATCCGGCGACTGGAACGCCAGGTTGCCAATGTCCCCCTTGGGGTCGATGGCAAACGTGGGGATGCCCTGCAGCGCCGCCTCTTCCACGATGACCTTTGAGAGCACGGTCTTGCCCGAGCCGGTGGCGCCGAGAATGATGGCGTGCTTTGTCAGCGACAGCCTGTCTATCTCGAACTTGTTGCCATCAGCCTGTCCTATGTGTAGCTTGGACACCGCCTTTTTGTGCCAGCGGGTGTTAAAAAGTGCTCTGTATCTTGTAGTAAAGCACGAGCTCGCCGGCCCTCTTGCGCTCCACTTTTGATAGTTTCAATTTTGTGCCCTTTGCGATCGTGTCAAAGCCGTCGCCTTCGACAAGCGTGATGGCAAGGCGCCCGCCCGCTATTCTTGGCGCGACCGTCACTATCAGCTCGTCCGCAAGGCCGAGGCGGAGGACCGACCAGTTCAGCTCGCCGCCGCCCTCGACCAGCAGTTTCTGAAAGCCCATCTTTGCCAGCCTCGCAAACAAGGACTTCAAGTCGACCTGCTCTTTGCCGGCGACAATGACCTCGGCGCCGGCATTTTCTATCATGCTGATGTTGCCGGCAGGCGCCTGCTCTGTCACCGCGATTATTGTCCTCACTTTATCTGCCGTCTTTAGCAGCCGCGAATCTTCCGGCGTCCTGCCCCGGCTGTCGACTATAACGCGCGCAGGGCTCTTGCCCTTTACATGCCGGACTGTCAGCTGCGGGTCGTCTGCGAGCACGGTCGCGACGCCGACGACGACGGCGTCAGAGCCGGCGCGCAGCCTGTGGACGCGCACCAGGTCTTGCTTTGACGATATTGTCGAGTCGCCGCTGGCAGTCGCTATCTTGCCGTCAAGGGTCATTGCGGCGTTTATCGTCACCTTCATTGAAATACGCCCGGGATTGCGAAACGGCCATTTACCATCACGGCTGCTACCGAGCCCGGGCCTGCCCTGTGGACAACGGCGGCATATGGGTCATGCACAGGGTAGAGGTCGGCGTGCTTTGTGTCGATGACCACGAGGTCTGCGGCCTTGCCTGCCTCGATCGAGCCAGAGTCGAGTCCCAGCATCCTGGCCGCGTTTACAGTCGCCATCTTTATCAGCTCGCGGGGCTCGATGAATTCGCCTGCCGCGTGCGACGCCTTCCAGAGATAGTCAAGCTCGCGGAACATGTCGGGCGAATTGAGCATCACGTTGTCGGTGCCTATCGCGATTTGGCAGCCGCGCCTCATCATCTCTGCGACCCTCGGCAGGCCGGCGCCAAGGACGCCGTTTGCTCTCGGGCATACGACGACGCCGGCCCTGCCGGCGACAAGCGAGATGTCGCTGTCTGTTGCGTTTGTCGCGTGGACAACGATGTCCGGCTTTAAATGCCCAATTATCCTTTCAACCTCGCTCCTGCCCGTGTGCTGCATCGAAAACTCGGCTGCTTCCTTTGACTCTGCCGCGTGTATCGCAACGATTTTGCCCGCTGCCATCTCGCCGTATTGCGCAAGCGCGGTGTCCGTGTTTTCATTGGCGCCGCTGATCCCAAGGCCGTCAGCGATTTTCAACACTTCTCTCGCTTTTGCAATCGCCTGCGGCGGCAAGCCTTCAGTGCCGGATGGGTCACTGTAGTGGTCCGCCCTGCCCAGCACAACGCATTTTATCGGCAGGCCGGCAACGGCGTCCTTTAGCAGCCTGACGCCCTGTGGCCCTCCCTCCCTAAAGTCGGCAAACGCGGTTATGCCCTTTTGCAGCATCGACACCGCAGAGCTTCTGACAAACACCTGAAGGTGCGCTGCCGCGCTTTTTTCCAGAATCGTCTTTTTGGCCCCAAACACTGGGTGGACGCGCGCGTCAAGGCGCTTGCCGGCGGCAATGTCCTTGCCTATCGAGTCGGCGACGTGGGTGTGCGCATTGATAAAGCCGGGGATTACAAGAAAGCCGCCTGCGTCAAGGCGCTTGCCAGAGCCGCCGCTCTTGCCCGGGCCGGCGTCCACTATGGCCCCGCTGTCGATGCGGATGTAGCCGCGCTCTATGTGCTCTAGCTCTGGTCCAAGGAGAATGCTTGCGTTTTCAATGGTCAGCATCGTATTTCATAGATCGTCTGGATCTTGCCCTCGTCGCGCAGGTCGCGGATGGTGTCAAGGGCCTTTGTGGCGGCTTCCGCGGCCTTTTTGCCGGTCTTGCCGATGCCGATGCCGCAATTCAGCTTTATTTCAATGCCAGCGATGGCTTTCTTTATCGCCTCGTCGGCCTGCTCTTTTGTCACGCCGTTTGATACCACCATAAAGTTGTCTCCGCCGAGGAAAAAGGTGAGCGAGTCGCGCTTTAGGAACTCGTCGGCAAGCCTGCTGTATATTTTCATGACCAGCGCGGTTATCTCGTATGGCGACACCCTGCCGCTCAGCTTTGTCGAGCTGTCGACGTCGATGTGCATTATCTGTGCTAAATCCGCGTGGGCGCCGGAGCCAAATATGCGCGCGCCTTCGTCTGCAAACTCGTTCTCTTTCCTTGCATTGTAGGCGCTCATGCTGGCAGCAAACGCGGTGGCGCCGGCGCCTATAGCCATCGACATCCTTAGGTCCTTGTAGATGCTCGCAAGCTCGCGCTGTATCTGCGCGTGTTCCTGCACCGAAAGGCCGTTTGTCACCGCAAAATACTCGTCAAAGCGGTTAAAGTAGACGATGCAGTTTTTGTCGTTAAATAGGCGCTGGACGTCGTGGTATATCCTTGCCTGCAGCATCTGCAGCTGCGCCTCCCTGTCTGAACCGAGCGTCAGGGTCCACGGGCCATAGCCTTCAATCCGGATTATGGTCAGCTGTATCATTCTATCACCACAGTCCCCCGGGCGACCGATTTTTCTAGCTTTCTCAGCCTTGCCACCATGCCGACTGCCGCATCGACTGCGCGCACAGGCACTTCTTCCTGGCGCGCGACTGCCTGCTCCTCGGTCATCCCCGGGCCGGTTATCCCGAGAGCGACCGGCTTGCCGTGCTTTAATGACAGGTCAGAGATCAGCCGCGACGCGTTTTCTGCCACAATGTCGTCGTGGCGCGTGTCGCCCTTGATGACCGCGCCTAGCGTCACCACGGCATCGACGCCGCGCTTTTTCAGAAGCCTCTCTACCGCAAGCGGCATGTCAAACGCGCCCGGGACGTGGAATACGTATTGCACCCTGGCGCCCAGATGGGCGGCGTGCTCTTTGGCTTTTTCGAGCATCTTACTCGTTATCTCGCCGTTAAACTCGGACACGACTATTGCAAGTGCAATCATCTGTTATGCTACCTTGGCCTTTTGGTAGGCTTCCTTAAGTTCGCTTGCCTCAAGGAGAGGGATGCCTGCCTTTCTGGCATACTCGCCTGCCTTTTCAACCGTAAGCGCCCTGTGCGTCACCGAGTCCATCATCTCGCATATCGCGACTGCCGGCGCCATGCCTGCGAGCTTCATCAGGTATACGCACAGCTCGGTGTGCCCCTTGCGCTCTGCCAGCAATCCTTTTGCAGCTATCAGTATCGGGATGTGGCCCGGCGCCCGAAAGTCGCGGGCAAACTCGTCGACGTTTCCATTCTTGCATACGCCGGCCATCTTTGATACCGTGAGCGCCCTGTCGATGTCCGTGATGCCGGTAAAGGTGGAGCGGTGGTTGACGGCTATTGAAAATGAGGGTTTGTCGCCATATGCGGCCCTGCCCTCGGTCAATTTTGCAAATACTGGGTTGACCTTGCCCATGCCGGCTATCATGTCGTGCATAAAGACGAGCCCCAGCTTTGTCGCCGGCTCGCTTGCTATCGCAAGGCACAAGAGCCCGCCGGCGTCCTTTCTCATTATCGCGATGTGTTCTGGCGTGACACGCTCTGCCGCTATCACCATGTCTATCTCGTCCTCGCGCCCCTTGTCATCATGGACCAGCACAAACCTGCCGGCCTTGAGGGCTGAAATCGCGTCAGCTAGCAATAGTGGTGCCTTGGCGCCGTTGATATTAATAGATTACTAAAAAGCTGGTTATTACTATTGTTTTGGTAGGTTCTTGGCGACATACTTGCTGAGGACGTCCGTCTCAATGTTCACCTTTTCGCCTTTCTTCTTCAGCCCAAGCGTCGTTATCCCCAGCGTATGGGGTATCAGGGATATGGAGAACTTGCCGCCGCTCACGTCGACTACCGTAAGGCTTATGCCGTCGACCGCAACAGATCCCTTCTCGACGAGCGCGGACGCCAGCTCTTTATTGTCGAGCTGGAACCACATCGTGGTCTCTGAGGGCGTCTCTATTTTTTCAGAGACAATGGCGGTGCCGTCCACGTGGCCCAGGACAAAATGGCCTTCCAACCGGTCGCCCACCCTCATGCTCCGCTCAATGTTCACCCTGTCGCCGGGCCTGACCTCCCCGAGAGACGTGCGCCTCATGGTCTCGGCGACCATTTCAAACTGCGCCTCGCCTTTCAACAGTTTCGTGACGGTGAGGCACGCGCCGTTGACGCAGACGCTGTCGCCCATCTTTAATCCCCGGGCCATCCTGCCCATCTTTACCCGCATCACGGTGTCGGCGCCCTTTTTCGCCCTGGCTACAGACGTGACCTCTGCCAGCCCCTCTATGATGCCGGTGAACATGCAAGACACAACCAGCAGACAGGATAAAAAGATTGATTTGCCTTTGCTGCAAAGCATTACCGTGTGCAACACTGCCGTCTTTTACGGCGACAACCTGGCCCGCTATGGGTTTGGCGGGTCGCACCCCTGGAGCACCGAGCGCATCCACGCGTTCTGGCGCCGGCTGTGTAGCGACCGCATAGACAATATGGTTGTGGAGGAGCCCGAGATCGCCACGGAAGAAACAGTGTTGTCGTTCCACGACAGGCAATACGTAGAGATGGTAAAGATGGCGTCAAGGCAGTGCAGGTCCATTCCTCTTGACAGGGGCGACACGCCTTCTTTTCGCGGCGTCTTTGAAGCGGCGCTGTACGTCGTAGGGTCGACGCTTGCCGCCCTCGACATGGTGATGGCAGGCAAGGACAGGGTCGGCAGGAAGATAGAGCACGCGTTCAACCCGATAGCAGGGCTGCACCACGCCCGGCGCGACTCGGCAGGCGGCTTTTGCGTCTTTAACGACATCGGCGTTGCGATAATGCAGGCGCGCCAAAAATACGGCGTCAAAAAGATAGCGTACGTCGACATTGACGCGCACCACGGCGACGGCGTCTTTTACGAGTTTGACGGCGACCCGCTGCTGTTTTTCGCAGACGTGCACCAGCACGGCATATTCCCCGGCACCGGCTTTGCAGCAGAGACAGGGGCAGGAAAGGCAGAGGGCACAAAGCTGAACATTCCGTTGCCGGCAGGGGCCGGCGATTCTGAATTCATCGGCGCGTTTTCAAAGATGGAGGAGTTTGTCGACGGTTGCAAGCCAGAGCTGATAATACTGCAGTGCGGCGCCGACGGGCTCGCAGGCGAGCCCATAACCGACCTGCAATACACGGCCAATGCGCACGCGCACGCCGCAAATTCTCTGCACAGGCTTGCGCACAGGCACTGCCAGGGGAGGATAATCGCGCTGGGCGGGGGCGGCTACGACCCGTCCAACATCGGCAGGGCGTGGACAGAGGTCGTAAGGGCGTTTGCCAACGGCCCCGGCTAGAGCAGCGCCAAAAATTCCTTTTTTGTCAGGCCGCAGTCTGAAATTATCTGCAACAGAAGGCCTTTGCCCAGCTCATCTCTTCTCGGGATTGTCGTGGCCAGTCCCTTGCTATTTTCCACCACAATGTGGCTGCCCGTTTGCCTGACAGGATGGAACCACTTCTTTTTCAGCGCCTTGAGAACCTGCCTCCACCCAACGACGGGAAGGCTCAAATCGATACAGTTACCAGCCTAGAGGCTTCCTTTTTCTTCTTGTCGTTAAGGTAAGAGATCCATAGCTTGATGGCCTTTTTTGTATCCTCTATGGCCTCGGCCCGGGTGTCGCCCTGCCCTCTTGCCTGGGGGAATTCAAGGCAGTAGCCGGCATAAAACCTGCCGTCTTTTTTGACCACGATGCTGTAGCTTTTTGCCACGCAATCCATTCGACGATTTTCTATATAAAACTAGCCCGGCTGAATTGCGGCAAGCGATATACTATTAAGGACAAGCCGGCCAAAGTTGAACCAAATGAGTGCCAGAAAAGCGTACGACGATGTCCTGAGGCTTATGCGCGAACACCATGACTGGTTTAACCGCTCGATACCGCTCATCGCCAGCGAGAACATACCCAGCCCCGCAGTCAGGGAGGCCGTCATGTCCGACTTTGGCAACCGCTACGCGGAAGGCTGGCCGGGCGAGCGCGTCTACGCTGGCTGCATATACATCGACCAGGTTGAATTGATCTGCAACGACCTGGCGAAAAGAGTGTTCAATTCCGAATTTGCCGATTGCCGCGCCACTTCTGGCGTGGTCGCAAACCTTGCAATTTATGCCGCGTTTTCAAGCCCCGGCGACTGGATGATGGCCGCATCCATTCCGTCCGGCGGCCACATTTCGCACGGCAAAAAAGAGCACTCCGGCACGGCCGGCCTGGTGCACGGCCTCAACATCGAGCATTACCCGTTCACGAGGGAAGAGATGACCATCGACGTCGACGCGACCAAGAAAAAGATAGAGGAAATGGCCCGCGACGGCAAGACGCCCAGGATGGGCATGTTTGGAGGCTCGCTGTTTCTGTTCCCGCACCCCGTGAAGGAGCTGTCGTCGTTCATGCACGACCACGGCATGTACATCAACTATGACGGCGCGCACGTCGCCGGGCTTATTGCCGGCGGCGAGTTCCAGGACCCGCTGCGCGAGGGCGCGGACTCGATGACGATGAGCTCGCACAAGACGCTCTGGGGCCCGCAGGGCGGCATCATTGTGTCGTATGAAAAGCACGCCGAGGCCATCAAAAAGGGCATATTCCCCGGCAACACTTCCAGTCATCATTTGCACCACGTGGCAGGCAAGGCCGTCGCGCTTGCCGAGTCGCTGGAATTTGGCAAGGGCTATGCCAAGCAGGTTATCAAAAATGCCAAGGCGCTCGCAGAGGCGCTGGCAGGCTTTGGGTTTGGCGTGCTGGGGGAAAAGAGAGGCTATACGATGTCGCACCAGATCGCAGTCGACGTCACGAAATTTGGCGACGGCGGGACTATTGAAAAAGAGCTGGAAAAGGCAGGCATCATACTTAATAGACAATTGTTGCCGGGCGACATCAAGGCCGGCAGGCACTACATGCACCCCGGGGGCGTCAGGATCGGCGTGCCCGAGATAACGAGGCTGGGCATGAAGGAAAGCGAGATGAGAGAAGTCGCGACTTTCATAAAGAGGGTCGTCGTCGACAGGCAGGACACGGCGAGGGTCGCCAAGGACGTCGAGGATTTCCGCAGGCAGTTCCAGAGGGTGCAGTACGCGTTTGACAACGCGGTAGGCGCCTACGAGTACATCAGCCTGGTAAACCGGTAGTGTGTGTTTCCAGTGGAAAACTGCCAAAATAATTGTTCTTTTATAGTACCGGCAGCGCCGGCTGGAGCAAGTGCGGCGGGAAGACAATAAAAAGCTGCGCTACTGCGTTATAGCGTGAGCAATGGGGGCGGCTTTACCGGCGGTTCTTACTCTTATGACGACATTGTCCGCGTCAACAAAAAATCATGAAGGTCCGGGGAACAGAGTTTGATGTTGATGACTATGTGTTAGAGCCCCTGGTCGCCAACCTTGCAAAGCGTGCTGCGACGATAGACGAAAAGGAGCGAGTGCTTTTGCAGGCGGCATATCTTTTATTCATGATCACATTTCGGCAGCCATTCCTTGACGGGAACAAGACGACGGCCTTTGTGCTGACCAAAATACTGTTGAAAAAGAAAGGCCTGGACCTTCCTGCTGCCACAATAGTGCAGAAGCAGGAGATGTTTGATTTGTTAAACGACGTGATGTACGGGCAGAGAGGATATGACGAGGTAGAAAAGTTCGTGAGGAAAAGAGTGATCAGTCTCTGATAAGAGACCTGTCATCGTTTGCCAGGGCCTCAACAAGGTCGCGGTTTTCTTCCAGGGTCTCGTCGACCATTTCATCCAACGTCTTTTCGCGTGTCTTCGCAGCCATCTGGACATTCTGATTTGGGTATTTCATTATATAAGCATTCATTCGCGCTCGCCTGCGGCCTGCACTATCGCCACTTTTTGCGCGGCTCGTCCAGCTCCCTGATTATCTTTTTGTATTTCTTCTTTCGCCATGTTGTTTGCAGGGAGACAGGAGCAGATCAGAGTTAATCCGATTTTCTGTTCATTATGGATTTCTGGGCCGAACTCCACTTGACGTTGCCCGTCTTTTTCAGCCATTCAACGTACATGTCCTGAAACTCGAGCCTCTCGCGAAAATTCTTTTCCTTGAATTTGTCAAGCTCTTTGAGGTCTATTTCAGGGAGCTTCTTCTTCATGCCAGGTACTTGTTAAACTTGTCTTCCTTATCAAATTTCTTCAAAAAGTCCTTGAGCGTGCGTTTATCGAGTATTTCCTCAAACAGCTTGTAGAGGTGCCGGGCATCTTCAATGTCCTTCTCGGTGGAGAGGTACAGCTTGTAGGGTATCTGCAGCTCCAGCGGCGAAATCCTGAGGGTCCTGTCGTTCATTACTACCTGCTTGCTGTTGTCCAGGCACCAGTTGTCAATCTCCCTGGCTGCTGGAAACTTGATCTCTATGTTGGGCACGAACTGCCCCTTTCTGGCAAAGCGCAGCGACGCGCCAGCCGCCAGGTAGTTTCTGTAAGCGCTTTCGGGATTACTGGGAACCAGGCAATCAAAGCCCTTTAGGGCATCCTGCCACATAGCCAAAAATTTTGCCTCAGGCGCGCCGTATAACCTGATCGCAATTACTTCTTTTATCCTGCAGCATGCAAAAGCCAGTGCCTTGGTGAGCGGAAATGACATTGAGCGGATGATCCAGGAGGCCGTGCAGGAAAACGCGCTGTTCGCGGACAAGAAAAAGATGGACGGCTCTTTGCCGTCTTCTGGCCCGCCGGTGGGCAGGGAGGACAGGGCCGGCGAGCTTGTAAAAGCAATAGCGGGGTGCAGGGGCTATGTCGCGCCATTCGTGTTTGTGTACGGCCGGACCGGCTCTGGCAAGTCGACGGTCGTGAAATTCGTGTGCGAACACCTGCCCATGACATCATACAGGATGGTCAACCTGCGAAAGGCGAGGACCGTCTTTGGGTGTGCAAACCTCATCCTGGAAGAGCTGGGTGCCGAGGAGGCAAAGCATAGACAGAGCTGTTCCATTGCGGTGCAGAGGATAGCGGACAGGATGGGGGCCCTGGCGTTGCAGAATCCCCTTGTACTTGTGCTTGACGAATTTGACTCGCTTTTTTCCGACAGGCGGGGCGGTGCGTCTGACTTTGTCTACAGGCTCCTGGCAGAGCAGCAGCGGCTGCGAGAAGAGGGCAGGATGGTCTGCATCGTGGCCATCTCAAACGGCCCGGCGGAGCTGGACGAGAGGGTGAGGTCCAGAATAGGGTCTGCGCCAGAGATATACTTTGGCGCATACAGCAAACAGGAGGTGCTTGCGATACTGAAAGACAGGGCGGCATCGGCTCTTGCCGAGCCGGCGGATGAAGGGGTGATGGAATACTGCGCCCGGAAATCCTCCGACGAGTACGGCGACGCCCGCAGGGCCATCGACCTGCTGAGGGTGGCCGCAGAACTGGCGGGGCCGGCAGGAGGCAGGATTGAGAAAAAGCACGTTGATGCTGCTTCTGGCAGGCTGCAAAAGGACAGGGTAGATTCCGCGATGGCCGGAGCGTCGTTTCATTTGATGGCCGTGTGCAGGGGGTTTGTGCGGGTAACGTACCTTGCAGGCCCGGGATGGTACTCGACGTCAACGCTCTACAGGCAGTACTGCCTCGTGCTGGGAGGAGGCGAGGACAGGCCGCTGACGTACAAGCGCGTGTCAGAGCTCCTCGGCGAGCTTTACAACCTCGGGCTTGCCGAGTCGTATGCAGGGTCAAAGGGCAGGGGCGGGTTCGGGCGCGAATACAGGCTGGCGATGCCGCCGGATGCATTCACGCCGAGCTTTCCAGGATTGTGGCTTGAACTGGCAAAGGCGACGAGCGAACATGAGGAACGCATGAAACGCTTCAAGCAAGAGTCAGAAGATCCATGCGTGGGCGAATATGAGCGCGGGATTGCAAGAGACCGGCTGGCGAATGAAAAGCAGCGGTGGATATATTTTGTGGGAAAGTAGGCATAGACATGATGAGTTAGTCGTCTGATAATGCGGTAGGAAATTACACAATGAAATGGAGATGTTCTTTAAATTCTCATTACATCGCAAAATGCAGAGAAGTGTTTATTTATCTAGATGGAAGAATCTTCCTGCTAGTGATTAATACAATATTTCCGTTTAGCATTAATGAAAATTATTCTGAGCGGGAAATCATCAAAGTTCTTGCATTAGGTGCACGGGGAGGAATAAAATTGAGCAAGAAGAATAACATCGTGGTTTTGTTTTTCAAAGCTCACAGTGATAGAACGCCCTCAGATGGAGGTCGCAACATATACAATGACGTTCGACGAATCGTCAGGACTCTGTCATTACACAGGCACAGGACAAATCGGCGACCAAACATTTGACAATCCACGTAATAGGTGGTTGCGAGATGCAAAAGAGGATGGTCGGGAAATACATCTTTTCAGACAGCACCAAGAAGGTGGATTACACGAGTATTTCGGGAAATTCGAAGTGCAAGATTATGATTCCCACAAAAAACAAATTGACGCTACTGGCAGGCAAAGAAATGTGATTAATTTCACATTAAAATTGCTTGTTTAAACTTAATCTGCGCTTTTACTTCTAAAGCGGCGGACTCTCGTTCAGCATCAGCGCAAGGAGCGCCGCTCTCAATTCCTTCCCGTACGCCGCCTGCTTGAAATACACCGCGTTCTTTGTCGCGTCAACCGAATGCGATATTTCATCCAACCGAGGTAATGGATGCATTATCGCAACGTCTTTTTTTGCCTTGCCCAATGTTGCCGCATCAATAGTGTACGAGCCGCGCACTTTTTCATATTCCTGCGCGTCCGGGAACCGCTCGCGCTGTATCCTGGTAACATACAAAATGTCGGCCTGCGACAGCACGTCTTCAAGCTCGTTGTGCTCCTTTATCTTCATCTTGTTCTGGACGTCATAGATGGACTCTTTTCTCACCGCAAGTGACTCTGGCGACACCAGGTGCACGTCAACCTTGTAATTGGCAAGCCCGTACAACAATGAATAAACCGTCCTGCCATATTTCAGGTCGCCAACGATTGCAATAGACAGCCCGTCTATCCGGCCCTTTTCCTTCAAAATCGTATAGAGGTCAAGAAGCGCCTGCGTCGGGTGCTCCTCGCTCCCCGACCCGGCGTTGATGATAGGATTGGTCGACAGCTCTGCCGCAAACCGGCTGGAGCCGTCCATAGGATGCCGGAGCACGATTACGTCAGAGTAGAGGTCGATTATCCTGATAGTGTCGGCAAGGCTCTCGCCCTTTTCCACCGACGACGACTTTAATTCCGATATGCCGATAAAGCTTCCGCCAAGCGACGCCATCGCGGCCTCAAAGCTCATCCGGGTCCTGGTGCTCGGCTCGTAGAAAATATAGCCCAGCGTCCTGCCCTTGCCAAGTTCCCCCCTCTCTGCCGGCTTTAGCGCCCTTATCTTGTCAGTCGCCGAAAAGATGTATTCAAGGTCGCTCTTTGCAAAGTCCTTTATCGAGACGATGTCTCGGTCGAAAAAGGGGTTGGGCATTATCACCTTTCTCAAAAGGCGGGCGGTAATAAATTAGACGCTTTTCATCGCCGTGGCTGCAAGCAGAACCGGATAACCAACTGCTCGCCAATATCTGGCGCTTTTTTGCTGTATGTCAATAGGACAGTTACAAAGTTTAAATGCATGTTAAGTGCATTGAGTAATAGCATGGGAAGCACCACGATCACGATAAGCGACGCTGCTTACGGGATATTAAAGGCCCAAAAAAAGGAAGGGGAATCTTTCTCTGACGTGATCCTGCGGACATTTCCCCAGGGCAACCCTGCCAGGATCCTGGCAGTGCTTGACGATCTGCCTGCGCTGAACGAGGCGACGGCTGAGCGCATAAGAAAAGCCAGCGAGGACGTGCGGCGCAACTTTAAGGCGCAGGTGCCAGAGGTCTGACAGTTGGCCTGCGTCGACACAAACTTTCTGATAGACCTTGCCAAAAAAGACAAGGACGCCCGGGCAAAGATGGACGAGATGCTGCAAAACAATGAAAGCGTGTACACAACTACGATAAGCCTTGCCGAATATTTCGCAGGCGCGTGTGGGTCACAAGACAAGAAAGCCATAGAGCACGCCCGGCGGTTCCTTGGCTCATTTGCAAGAATCACCCTTGACGACAAGTCTGCCATGCAGTACGGCGAGCTCTACAACAGCCTCCGGTCCAGTACCATAGGCGACAGAGACCTTTTCATTGCCAGTATCGCCCTGGCAAACGGCCAAACCCTGATCACGCGGAACGTAAAGCATTTTGAAAGGGTGCCGGGGCTAAGGATCGAAAGCTGGTAAGATGTTTTCTACAGGAAATATCATACATATTTGTATATACATTAATGTATAAATAGTGCTCCCGCCTACCACTGACCTATGAGCATCCTGAAACGCTCTAAGGGAAAGAGAGGACCGTCTGCAAAAGGCAATGCGAAACGAAGGCAGATCATGCCCCGCCTTGACACTCTGGAGATGATAGAAAATGCCGTCAGGAAAGAACAGTACTTTGAATCGAAAACAAAACTCTGGAAGTCGCTGCCAAGGGGCGTTCAGTATGGAACTCTTGGCGTCGCGCTATCATATCTCGAAAGATCGAATAAGATAGAGCGGAACAGAGACGGCTCGATTGTCTGGATATTCATGGAAAGCGAAAAGATGAAGAGATCCCTGGAAGGCTCAACGGAGCTGTAGCTATGTCGTGCTATAGCCAAACAGCCGGTCGTACTCTTTATGCGTGAGCAAATCAAGCAGGTGGTAGACCTTGTCCTCATTGCGACCCTTGACAGTATAGATTAGCCGGTGGTTACCGCCGACCTCGCGCCTGTAAAGGGTAATCACCTCGTGGGTCCTGAGATACTTGTCAGGCCAAGGCTTTTTCTTGATATAGTCTCCAAGATTCCTATTCTGTTTCATCTCCTCTGTTATCTGGTCGACTTTGATTTTTACGGGGTCATTGTCCGACAAGTTGCCAACGACCTTTATGAAATCAGGAGACGCAAAAACGCGAAACCTCCGAACCAAAATATTCTATTCCATAGATGCACCTACTTGCTTTTCAGTTTTTACTTGTCAAACTGGCCGGCCGTGCGCTGGAACTCGGACAGGAACTTCTTGGCCTCGACGTCGTCCTTGAAGTAGAGCGCAAAGCTCGTGACGTACTTGCCAATCACCAGGCAGTACTCGCCGTCCTCGTTGTCCTTTTCAAATTCAAGGTAGTCAAGGTCGCGGGGCCCGCCCTGGTACCCGTCGTCGTACAGCACCGCCTGCATGATGTTGACGATGTCATAGTATTCACCGTACTTCATGGCAAAGTCGATTGCGACGCCAAAGTCCGTCGACTCGACGTGGAGCGAGAACTCGCGGTTGTTCCTCAACAGGCTGAAGGAAAAGTACGACAGCTCCATCAGCTCGGGCAGGCTTTCGTCGACTTCCACGCCATTGTAGTGGATATTAGTTTATTTTAACTATCGTCTGTCCAATCTCGTATGCCAGCGTCCTTTGCCTACGGCCAGGTTTCCATCGACTTTGAGGTGGGAGGCAAGAAGATGAGGGCGACCTTTCATTACAGGTATTACGCCTCTGAGAAGAAGGTAGAGTACGTCTCAATTGATTACAGCGATTCTGCTCTGAGGGAAAAGATCGAAGGCGACCCGGCCATGAGGGAGAAGGTCAACTCGTACATCTCTCAACACCTGGCAAAAAAGGACGAGGGACTCTCGTAACCTTATATCTGCACGCCTCTCATTATAGCCATGAAGGCAGGCATCATCGGCTCCGGCGAGGTGGGGCAGAGGCTCGGCGACGGCCTCATCGGGCTGGGGCACGAGGTCATGATAGGCAGCAGGGACCCTGCCAAGCTGGCGGCGTGGGTTGGCAGGCACAGCGGGGCGGCGTCTGCAGGCAGCTTTTCCGACGCAGCGGCCTATGGCGAGCTCCTCGTCATCGCGACATCGTGGGCCGGCACGACAAGCGCGATAGGGATGGCAGGCGCCAAGAATTTTGCAGGCAAAACAGTCATCGACGTCACAAACCCGCTGGACTTTACCTCGACGCCGCCAAAGCTGGCCGTCGGCTGCACCGACTCGGCCGGCGAGACGATACAGCGCATGCTGCCGGGCGCAAAAATAGTAAAGGCGTTCAACATCGTCGGCAACCCCCTCATGGTGCACCCCGAGTTCCCCGGAGGCAGGCCCACGATGTTTATCTGCGGCAACGACGACGGCGCCAAAAAGACCGTAAACGGCATAGTCACGGCGTTTGGCTGGGAGTCGATAGACATTGGCGGCATCGAAGGCTCGCGGCTATTGGAGCCTCTGGCGATGCTGTGGATAACCTACTATTTCCGCACAAACACGGGCAACCACGCGTTCAAGCTCTTGCGGAAATGAGCATGACTCACGCTAGGGAAACAGCCGCAAGCCAGCTTTCCGGGTTTCAGTGCGCGAGGTCTCTTTCTTCCCGCTCTCGCTTCTTCATGCTGTCGGCTTCGGCCCTGTGCCACTCTGCGACGTGCCAGTCATTCTCCTTCTTTCTCTGGTAGCTCGCGTATGCCACAAGGATTCCAAGCGCCAGAAATACGAGCGTGCCGGCGATTGCGGAAGCCGCGGCCACGGGCGTCATGGGATTGGATGCTGGCGCGTCTGTTGCCGCTTTTGCCACGATCATGACAATCAGGTCTAGCAACCAACTTTCACCTTGCAAGTAATATTATGCGCAGAGAAATAGATAAGACTATTGAGGCTTTTTCGCAAGTGCAATAGGTTCATATCCACTATCCGCGCTCGCAAGCATGTAACACTTGGCTATTTACCGCTATACCTTTTACAAGAGCCCCAACATAGGGATATTCGTCAAGGCTAACGACAGGATCGTGCTTGTCCCCCACGGCTTTGCAGACACCAAGAGCGACAAGCTGGCTGAGTACCTGCAAGTCGAACTCGTCCATGCGTCGGTCGCCGGCACCCGCCTCCTGGGCCCGATGGCAGTCATGAACAACAACGGCATCCTGCTCCCCGCGATAGCAGAGGAGGAGGAAGTGCAGTGGCTGCGCGAAAAGACGCACCTCAACGTCGAGAGGCTGCAGAGCAAGCTCACAGCGGTCGGCAACCTGATAGCTGCAAACGACAAAGGCGCGCTGGCCTCGCGGGCGCTGAAAGAATCTGGCCAGCAGATACAGGACGTCCTTGGCGTGCCGGTGCACTACATGGACATCGGCGGGTTCGTCCAGACAGGCTCGATGGTCGTCGGCACAAACACCGGCGCAGGCGCCCACCCGCAGGCAAGCGAGGATGAAGTCAGAAAAGTTTCAGAGGCGCTCGGCGTCCCCGCAGAGCCCCTCACGGTCAACGGCGGCGTGCCCTTTCTGTCGTCCGGCATCGTGGCAAACACCAAAAACGTCGTCGTGGGGAGCCTGACTGCCGGCCCCGAGCTCATCATGATGAGCAGGATATTCCAGGCGTAATGATAGTCGAGATCCTCTGCGTCGGCAACGAGCTGCTGTCGGGGATCACGCTCAACACAAACGCGCACTGGCTCGCGGCGCAGACAGCCGGGGCTGGCGGCACGATAAACAGGATTACGGTAGTAGGCGACGATCTTTACTCGATCTCCACTGCCGTCAAGGAGGCGCTAGCAAGAAAGCCGGCCATATTGATAACAACAGGCGGCCTCGGCGCGACATATGACGACATGACGCTTGAAGGCGTGGCCGGGGCGCTTGGCAGGCAGGTAATATTGGACAAGAGGGCGGTCAGGATGCTAAAGGACAGCTATTCCCGGCGCAACCTGCATTACAGGATAAACAGGGTCAGGCTAAAGATGGCCACCATCCCGGAAGGCTCTACTCCCATTGAAAACCCGGTGGGGACCGCGCCCTCTGTCGTCATAGACGCCGGGACAGAGGTCTTTTGCGTGCCGGGCGTGCCGGCAGAGATGAAGGCGGTTTTCAAAAAGCACGTCCTGCCCCTCATAAAGGAAGGCGTCGGCGCGTTCGCGTCGAGGGAGGCGAACTATATGGTGTCCGGCGTGTCAGAGGCCATGATAGCGCCGGCGCTGAAAAAAATAGTCGCTTCAAACCCGGCCCCTGCCGTCTACCTGAAAACGCACCCGCAGGGC
>NZ_JBOGQF010000008.1:0-25021 GCF_050748925.1 Nitrososphaera sp. | reverse complement strand
TCCCTGTCGTCGCTGCCTCCGTCGCTAGCAATTGCATCGACATAGGTCAGTTCGAGTGCACTAGAGAAGTCTTCGTTTGCTAGGTCAGCTACTTCAATGTCTGTTCCGACTTCCACGTTTTCTTGGAAGATGCCTGTGTTGGGGCCAGTTTCTGTCAGGGTAAAGGTCTGTGTGTCGATGTCGTCGTCAACGCTCTCTACCACAACAGATACTGTCTTCTCTGCAACAGTCGTATCTCTGTTGCGATCCTGGTCAGACACCGTAATGGTGAACTCATCGCCACTCTTTACTGCTGCCTTGTTTGTCGATATTGAGCCATCGAATGCCCTGAGGGTCACAGTCACAGATTCATCTCCATACTCGAAGGCGATCTTTGCATCTCTCAAGTTAGCAACTGTGGCTGTTGAAAGAAGGCTAATCTCCTCCGTAAAGATGCCCGTACTAGGTCCTGTCTCGGTCAGTGTGATGACAGAGTTGATGCCGCTTGTGAAGTCACCAATAACCAGTGTTCTTCCGCTAGCTGGCGTGACTATCTGGTCTACGACAGGGATAGTGACTGTTTCTGTGCTTCCGCTGTTGGTGTTTGCATTTGGATCAGTGACTGTCAGGTTGACCTGTACTGCTTCTGTTGCTGTAGGAATTGGCACTGTTGTTCTGTCTACCACGATGTCTTCGTTTGGTACGCCTATTGAAATGGTTGTGTCGCTGTCCTCGTCTGGGCTCTCCATAAGGTCATCGTATGTGAATTCTACGTCTTCACCATCTTCGAGGCCGCCAGTTACAACAGCGTTAATTGCACTCATTTCAAGGTTCGATGCGCGGAAGATGCCAGTGTTCGGACCAGTCTCAATGAATGAGATGGTCAATCCTGTTACCGGCAGTGTTACCGCTGCGTTTGCTGCTTCGAGGGCAAGTGTGCCTATTCCGTTCGGGAATGTGCCGCTTGATGCAGTGTATGTTTCGATTGTGTCAGGGTTAGTGTTCAGATCTGGATCAGTCAGTTCAAGGGTGAACTTGTCTGTAACACCAACGGTTGCAATTGGAGAAGTGATTGTGCCTGCTGTTGTGTCAATGCTTGTGATTACCTTGAAGTTCTTTGATGTGCCTGTTTGTGGAGCAGAGTCGTTGTAGTTGAATTCGATGTCCGGTTCTGTCTCTACTACTGCATTTGTCAGGGTGATTGATGTCGGACCTACTGCTACTGCGCCACCTGTCAGTATCTGTATTGAATCTCTTGTGAGGTCTGCAACAAAGATACCGGTGTTGTCGCCTGTTTCAGTAAAGGTTACACCGCTAACAACGCCTGCCTGCCCTGCAACGATTACGGATATTGGATTGCTAGTTGCAGAGGCTACCGGAGTAGCTGTAGTGAGGGTTTCTGCTGCGGTTGTTGTTGTCAATGTTACAGTGATTGTACCTACTGAGATTGCAGAGATTGCTGCTGTTGTCGAGAATGGGATTGTGACTGTTGCTGTGTTTGGATCAGCGCCGCCTGGTGTTCCGATTGCCACTGTTGCCGTACCCAGTGTTAATCCTGCGCCCGTACCCGCAACACCTACTGTTGCCGTTGTAGCACCAGGGTTAGCACTAAAGTCAAGCGTATTTACAATTGTAATTGTTCCAGAAGTTGCTGTTGTTGTTGTTACAGTTATGCCATTGACTGTGAAGGCTTCATTCACGCTAGGGGCTGCGCCTGGCACTGTTACAACGCCGGCGGCTGTTCCACCGAGTGCAAAGCTGCCTGCTACAAGATCGTCTTCATCTTGTGTGCTAATGTTTCTGTCAGGATCGTTGACCTGCACCTTCAAACCATTGGCAAATGTTGTCGAGTTCGTCAGTGTAACTACTGCATCAAAGTTCTGCAAAGTTACAGATGCGCTAGTAGTGCTGCTGGTCGAATCAATAGCTGCAAATGGCGCCGTTGCTCCACCCACTGCCTCATAGACTTCATGGTCGACGGCTGTGAATGTGTTGCCGGTTGGCAGAGTCGCAGTCAACACGTTAGTGCCAGCTGCACCGTTTACGATGATTGTCTGTTCAAAGATGCCAGTGTTCTGACCAGTTTCCTGCCATAGTGCACTGTTGTATGTAATTGCGTTGGTGCTTGTCAGAAGGTTTGCGGGTGTAGCAAAGGTGAATGTGTCAACAAGTGTCGAGTCAAGGTTAGCATCACGATCTGTCAGCGAAAGAACTATTTCGTTGTCTTCGCCTGCAGTTGTTCTATCGGATGCAAGAGTAGAGGTTTGATCGTCAAAGTTGATGTCTAGTGTTTGTCCACCATAGTTAACTCTGATTGTGTTACCAGCTTCAAGTGCAGAGCTTGTAGTAAGGGCAATGTTGTTTGCACCAAAAGTAGCTACACCGCCGTTAGCAGTTGTTCCTGCACCGACTGCAGTATTTCCAACTGTTGGAGCAGTGTTAACTCTCACAACGAAGGGACCTGCAACACCACCGGTTGGGACAGCTGTATGTGTTGGAGCCGCAGGAACCAGAGGGCCGTTTGATGTTGTAATGAACAACTCGAACGTTCCAGAAGTTCCGATTGCAAAGATTGTCGGGCTCACAGTTCCGAGGGAAGTGGAGCCTTCTCTTGCTTCAATTGTTGGGACTATCGTATCTCCGGATGAATCCTTTGAATCGTCAGTGATTAAGACTCTGACGAATCCGGGGCCGAAGAAAGTAGTTGCGCTTGGCGACATAGAAACTGCCGCGTAAGCGGGTTGTGCGAGAAGACCTACAAAAGCAGCTGCTACTGCGCCAAAAATGAGCATAGCTGCCATTGCGGATCCCGCATACTGCTTCATTCCATAATATGCATTATCCATTATACGCACCGAATGTAAGCGAAGTTGTTTACCTGTACTATATAACTATTATGAACAAAATGTTCATTCTACATCGATTACTGGCAATTTTTGGCTACAGTAATAGAACTATTACACAAACGGCCTCTATTATATGCTTCAATTGTATATTCAGCCTATTGTCGCATGGATTCTTTATTTATTGCCTTTCAATCTATGTAATTTGGATGTATATATGAGATATTAGATCTTGGACATAGAAATTAGTTCTGCGGTATAGAACTGACGCTTCCACGTATTCTTCTATAAGCTGTAGGCGGGTATTGCAATTCAGTTCGATTGACGATGTCCTAACCTCGCTCAGAATATCTTTGACCTTGATGATATTTAACCGCCAAACTCCAGAATCCCGATGCCGCCGTCAAATATCCGTCACACATATCTTTTGGCTGCAACAACATCAAATAACACCTGCTAGACAAAAAATAGCAGGTGTTATGGTGGACTGGCTGTGGCTAGTAGTCCTCTGACTCATCATCGAATGATTGAGGCAAATCCCTGTCTTCGGGAATGACAGGGCAGTCGCCATCAGGCGTGTTTGGTATCCACGGCTAACTCATGCCCTCAGTCTCCGTCGTACTTGATGGCGTCGTTGTCCGCGCTGGGCCTGCGGCTTGCCATCTTGCTGATGTCAAAGACTGTTCGTTTGTTGACATATGTGTCCAAGGCGTCACTGAATTTGGAGAACTCCTTGTCTTCCCTTCTGTCGTGTACGTCGTCATGCAGCGCCTAGATGTTTGCCCCGATGTCCACCAGCACCGTCTTTCTGTTCAGCCTGTCAGCAGTGATGCGGTCAGAAACGTAAAACTTGCCGCCGTCTGTACCCATATGATGCAGGTTGCAAGAACATTATTAAAAGAACTAATTTACCAGCTTTCTACTTTCAGGTCTGGAACGCGCTCAAAATGCCCGGCGTTTCTTGTGACCAGCTTTTGGCCATGAGATAGTGATATGCAGGCGATAAACAGGTCGAGGTCCCCAATGCTGTTTGATTTCAGCTTGTACGACAGCTCGCCCCACAATCTTGCAGACCTGGCGTCCAAGTCCAGGACGTTGAATTTCAAAAGACTTTTGTCGGCATTTGTAACGGCCTGCTCCTTGTTTTTTGCCCGGTACGCCCCATGATAGAGTTCGGCGACAGTCACTGCCGTTATGAATACAGCCTCGCCTTCAGACTCTAGGCTTTCCAGCTTGGCAAATGCCTGCAAAACCCCCCTTTCCAGGCCTACCATGAAATCGGTGTCCAGGCAGGCCATCAAAGCTCTACTCTTCTAAGCTTGAAATTCTTGCGCAGCTCCTTGCTTGATTGTTCCACGGCGTCTGCCAGCCCGGGGTCCGGCCCTCTCTCTCTATAATATGCGAGGATCTCTGGCGCGTTGCTCTTTTGGAACGTCCGTAGGATTAAATTCGAGAATGATTCGCCCTTTTTTTTCTTGGCCTTTAGCGCATTATATGCCTCAAGTGTGATTGTAATAGTCGTAGTCGCCATACCTAGGCAATGCACTTACATGCACTTAAATTTTATACAGCGTCAGGCCCATGAATAACCCGGGCGTGCCGGATTTACCAGCCTTCCACCTGCAAGCCAGGCACCCTCTCAAAGTGCCGCCTGTTCCTCGTGACTAGCACTTGTTTGTTAGAAAGAGCCGTGCTTGCTATCAGGAGGTCTAGGTCTCCTATCGTGTTTGATTTCAGCTCAGCCGAGAGCTGTCCCCAGAGGCGGGCAGACTCGTGGTCAGCAGTCAGCGGCACAAAGGCCTTCAGAAACTCCCTTGCCTTTGCCACCCTCACCTCCCTGTCGCGTGAGCGGTAGGCACCCGTATAGTACTCTCCTATGCTTATCGTGGTGGTGTACACGGTATCACCTTTCTCCCTTATCTCCTTCAATTTCTCCAGTGCCTTTTCTTCCCTGTTGCTGAGGTCGATCAAAAAGTCTGTATCCACGCATACCATGTCAGGTCTTTATCTCCTATTGCCTCATCCGAAAGTTCTTGCGGTGCTCCTCGCTTGCCTGCCTTACGTTTTCCGCAAGCTCGCTGTCAGGAAAGTCATGACTCATTACAACAGACAAGATCCTGTCTGCATTGCCCTCTGCAAACTCTCTCAATATTACATCAGTGAAAGATTCTCCCTCCTTTTTTCTCCTCTTTAGTGTTGCATAAGCTTCGTCGCTTATTGTAATCGTCTTATGGCTCACTGCATTGGTGAATACACATACTGTGCATTTAAACTTACAACTCGAAAATGGGAAATCCGGCAGGGCGCGAGACGTACTTGGATGTAGCCGGCGAACCAATAATGTCAAAATTGACAAATGCATATATAGTTAGCTAACACATAGCAGGACATGCAAGAGCTGCTGAAAGGCGATGCATTCCTGTTTGCCCAGAGGCTGGAAAGCAAGCCGGTCTATTCTATGAAGGAAGCAATTCCAGCAGCCGGCTCTGCAAAGACCGCTTACAGGCGCATAAACGAGTTGAAGGCACTCGGCCTTGCCCAGAGCAAGCGCGGCAATTTTATACTTAAAAACAACGTCGTGTCGCAGCCGGCAAACGTGATTGAAAAACTCTTGCCGTCCCTGATTGCGTTAAGCAGGGGAAGAATATTCGGAAGAAACTATGGCGATTCAGACGTCCGGTTTGCCATGAATAACGTCGAAGGGTTCGTCACGCTTGACTACAAAGCCTACGAGCTGACAAAATTCCAGACCCCCCGTGACCTGTACATCTATGTGGAGGACGTGGACAGGGTCGCCAGTTTTTTAAGAGAAAAAGGGTTCAGGGAAGGCAGGAACGGCAGGGTCGTCCTGCTGCCAAGGATGGGAGATTTTGCAAGTGAGATAGAAAGGGTCTACCTGGACTGCATTGCAAATGGAAAAAGGAGCACCATGGACGCGATAGCCATAGAGCTATTGTACGAGGACAGGTTGAGCACAAGGGGCCTGTTTTCAGTCCAGCAGGTAAAGAAAGTTCAAGAGGACCTGCCTCCGGATAGCAGGTAAAGGTAGGCATAAAAGAACAAGATTAACCATCAATCTTGCCAATACACAATACACAGTGGTGCTCTTCCCGCCGCACTGCCAACAACCGGCGCTGACAGCAGTATAAAAGAACAATTATTTTGACAGTTTTCCACTGGAAATGCGCGCTAGCTCTATTCCCGCGCCACGTGCGACCCTTCCGCGGTCATGGCAAACCGGAACACGGCGTCCACTTCCGAGTCCTCAAAGATCTCCGAGTCGTGAGTGATTATTAGCATCTGGGACAGTGGCCCAGAGCCTTCCCGGAACGCCTCCGATATTATCCTCACAAGCGCCTTGCGCCTCTCCTCGTCAAGGTGCGTCGTGGGCTCGTCAAGTATGACATAGTCGAGCTTGCCGGAGCCCATCATGTGCGCAATGCCAAGCCGGAGCGCAAGCGCTACGGCAACCTTTTCGCCGCCGGAAAGAGAATCCATGTTTATCTCACCGTTCTTGCCGTAGCACGTTATTGCTATTTCCCGCGCCTTTTCTGCCAGCTCGATCCTCGATATCCCAATGTTGAAAAGCGATGCATAGTCTGATGCCTTGCGGGATATCATTCCAAGGGCCCACGACCGCAGACTCATGCCAACTGCGCCGTCACGGTTGAACACGACTGACCGGATGCGCTCCAGCATCGACAGCACTTCCGATGCCTGCTCCAGCCTCCTGACGGCCTCGGAATCACACGCGATCGCCGCCTTTGCATCCTGCGCTGTTTTTTGATATGCGCCCAGCCACGTGGCAGCGTCCTGCAACTTTTGCAATACCTTCCACTTTTCGTCCTTGGCTGCCATGTATTTTGCCATGCTAAAGCTCTTTACCTGCAGGCGCAGAGAGGCAACCTCTTCAGCATAGGATCTCGAAGCGTCGTCAATGGCAAGAATGAACGGGTCATCGCCCACTTTTACTACCTCGATAGGCAGCCGGCTGATCGCGGCCCTCTTGGGCGCAAGGTCTACCTCTAGCTTTGCTACATCCTCAACTGTCTTGATGCAGTTAATTGCAAGAAATGCTTCTGCGGCAGCTATCCGCTTGCCCTCGTCCACCAGCTTTTGCTCCTCCTTCTTTAATGCGATCTTCTCTATCTGCAACCTTGATTTTTCAGCTACCAGCCGGACAGACTCTTTTTTGATGTGGCCGCTATCAAACATTTCATTTACCTTTTGCACTGCCGAGTTGCAGACCGGGCATTTTCCATCCACAATCTGGAGCTTTCCTGCGCATTCCAGCAGTCCCTGCAGCTTGCCTGTACTGCTCTCTATAGCTTCAAGATGCTTGTGGATCTCCTCCACCTCTGCCTTGACCATCTCTAGCCGCATACAGGTCTCTTCCTTGCCTTTCAAAAGCTCCAGCGCACTCTTTGCCTCCCTTACTGCCCTCTCTAGTTTTGAAACCTCATTTGCCACCTGATCGCGCCTGTCAGCAACATATCGTATCAGCCGCTTTTCTTTGGCCTTTATCTCACCGTCCTTTTCCCTCAAAGGTTCCATCGCAGATATCTGTCTGTCAAGCTCGACCATCTTTTCATCAAGTCTCAATTTTTCTTCGGCATATTCTCCTGCCAGCCTCTCAGCTTCCTTTAGTTTTTTCTCATTTTCAACTATCAGAGCCCTTATCCTTGGCAAGTCCTCGTCTGTATAACCAACTTCGTCGCGCAGCCTGCCCCTAAAGCCGGCCACTACGTCTTTCATTGTCGCAAATGCTACGTCTAGCCTATCAATCCCGATGAGCCCGTTCAGCAGTTCCTTGAATTCCTTTGGCTGCGCCTCTATGATGCGTACAAGCTCCCCCTGCTGTACCACCGCCGCCACCTGCAGTTTTTTGTAGTCCAGACCCAAGATTTTTGCCACCTCTACACTCATGGATTCGCCGTACTGCTTGCGCTCGCCTCCAGCAAGTTTCTTGTTGACTGTTTTGCCATGCTCTGACACGAGCTCCAGCTGCGAAAAAGAAGCCGTGCCGGTAGTGGTCAGCGACCGGGTGGCCTGAAACTCGCGCGAGTTGAGCGTAAAGCGCAGCTTGACCATAGCTTGGCCGGTACCAGAGCCCCTCCGCACCAAGTTCTTGTTGTGCCTGCGAGTGTGTTCGCCGAAAAGCGCGAATGTGATGGCATCTATTACTGACGACTTGCCAGCGCCGTTATGTCCAACAAAGATGGTGATCCCTTTGCCAAACTCTAGGCGGGTATCCTTGTGCGAAATGAAATCGTGAAGTTCAAGGTCCTTTATCACGTCGCCGACCTCTTTTTGAAAATATCCCAGACAATCTCAAGTGTAGCGCTCACATCGCCTGCCGACGCCGGTGGTAGCAGGTCTCGGATGGCAAGGGTTGCGGATTCTTCAGAGCCGAGCGCATCTTTTGACAAGCGCAACAACTCTGCGTCAAGGTCCGCGGGCCGCTCGTCAAATGCAAGCGCCTGCGCCTGCTCATCAACTGACTGCCAGACATAATGCAGGCACTCTTCGTTAAGTTTTAGCAGGCTTGCTGCGACTGCGCGGGAATCGATATTTCTGCCTTCCACCTGCACCTTGACTACTGGCTTTTTGCTGCCATAGGAAGAGGCCTTCTTAATGACGTCCTCCATGCCTTCCTGCATCTTGGCAAAGTCAACCTTAATGGTAAACTGGGGCCGTCTCATCTGAAGTGGGATAAATTGCACTGATGTCTCCTCGCCGGACATGTCCACAAGCGCAAAGCCTTTCTCCACTTCCTTGATGCCCTCGCTAGGTGTTAGGTCAAGTGAGCCGGGATATACCAGCGGCCCACCAAGGTTTGCATATCGCTTTTCAATGTGGTCGTGGTAGTGCCCCATGGCATAGTAATCAAAGCCGGCAGGCATGTCAGTCGAGTTGAGTTCGCCGGCAAATTTGTTCAGGTCGGTCAGCCCTTGGTGTAAAACTAGAATCTTTTTTTTCCCAGCAGATAATGTCGCGCATCCTGCATTTTGCAGACGCGCTACAAGCGAGTCGATGTTGCTGCGCCTCTCCTTGTCGGCTCCAAAGATTGTGCAGTCTCCCACTGTATAGGGCTCGTCGAGCTTTAGCCTCCTTGCAAGGCCCAAGTTGCTGAAAATATAGGCAAAAGGAACGTCGCGCATCCTGCTAATATCGTGCTCTCCAAGCACAAAAACGACAGGTATCTGCTTTTCCTTTAGCTTTTTCAGCGCATTTGCAAGTGTTATGACGGCCTTGCCACTCGGCCTTGGCGTATGGAAAATGTCGCCGGCCAAAATGACAAGCCCGACGCCCTCTTTAATCGAGATGTCTATTGCCTCGTTGAACGTCTGGTAGACGTCTTCTTCCCTCTCCTCAAGGTTGAACTGCGAATACCCAAGGTGCAGGTCAGAGATGTGCGCGACGAGCATATCTGTAACTCAGTCCTGAATGTACCCCGAGGGGATGTAAGAATCTGAGGCTTCACTCCCCGCTTCTTTTATCATGGCTAGCTGGCTCCACTGCTCCACCGCCTTTTGGTCTCCTCCTATTTTGCGCTCCTTAACTTCATCGGCCTTTACAAAAGCCGGCAGGTTTACCCACTGACCAGCAAAGACGGCCTCACCGGGATTCAGCGAAGGCAATTGCTCTATAAGGTCGCGTGATAGCGCCTCGCTTGCCGCTGACACCTGCGCCTGGTCGTCCTGCTGGATCATGCGCATTACCGCAAGGGATCCCATCTGGCTTAGAATGTTGGCATCGATGCTGCGCGGCCTTTGCGACACTATTACAAGGCCGAGGCCAAACTTTCTGCCTTCACGGGCCACCTTGGACGCAAAGTATTTTGTTTCAGTCTTTTCGTCTTTTGGGATAAAGATGTGCGCCTCCTCTATTACTACAAGTACGGGCGCAGTAAAGCGCGGCGGCGCCTTTATGTCGTGTGCACTTTGGTTACCGGTCTTGCCCTGCCGTGTCGCACGCTTGCGGTCATCGAGTAACTCTTCAAGATAATATGATACGCATACATTGGCCTGTTTTTCCGTCAACTCCACAAGGTTGATGACGTTTATCTTGCCATTCTTTATCATGGCAAGTGGGTCTGACATGCCCGGATCAAGTATGTTGCTAAACTTTTTGCGCACATAGTCTATCTTGTCTTCTACCTTGGCTGCCGGCTCGCGATAATGCTTTTCCTCGGCTCCCACTGCCTTCACGCCATCCGCAAGTGACTCCCAGAAATCATCTCCCTTGCGCTGTTTGATATCCTCAGTCAGCGCTTCTCGGAGCACGTGGATCTGATTCGATGCGTTTTCCTGGACTTCAATGACTTCTGCCAGCTTGTCTGCAGGCAGCATCCTAGGATTTATCTTGGCTGGCATCAGGTTGATGTTACGCCCCATTTCAAGCGTTGAATAGTCGTCGTGATAATCGAAAACCACCATAGTACCGCTTACCTTGGCTATCTCTTTTGCCAGCATTGATACCAGGTTGCTCTTGCCCATGCCAGTCATGGCAAGGATCGCCAAATGCCTAGAAACGACCTTGTCAATGTTGACGTGCGCTGCTACTTCAGAATTGCGGAGAAGGCTCCCTATCTTGCGCCATTGTGTGCCCTCCGGTGCAAATATAGCCTCAAGGTCTGCCCCCGTTGCTTCAAACACCTGCGTGCCGGGCTCTGGCGGCAATTCAGGGATGATTGCCTTGCACTTTTTCAGCTCTTCCAGGTAGCCTAATATGCGCACGTTGCCCTTGTAGCTTTTGTCATGGCGGTTGGCGGCTGCCACCATCCTGCTTTCAGATGCCTCTTCAAAGTTGCGGATGTTTCCGCCTAGGGCGTCGCTTGCTATCGATGATTTCTCAACCAGCCCCAATACCTTGCCCTTGCCGTACTTTAGTATGACATATTCGCCAATGCTAATTGGCCTTCTTGCCTCAAAGAGGACATAGTCGGGCTTAGCTATGCCTACGAGTATGCCAAGGAGTTCCGATGCTTCACTCATTGAGCGCGTCACGCGACCCCTGTTCGTTCTGCAAGCTGTATATGCTTGCGAGTCTGTCTATATCATCATTGCTTATCTTGCAAGTCTTGTGCGCCAGTTTTAAGCAGTAAGGGTAGCCAGCCACGCTATGGTAGCGCAAAAGACTGAGAACTTTTTTTATTTCGTGTTCGCTTGGCGTTTCCCATGCACTTTTCAACAATTCAATTCTCAGTAAAGGCATCCCCTCTCGCAGACGAGCATACATTTCGACAACAGCCAAGTCGCGAAAAGGCGTCTGGACTGGGGAGCTGTAGCCGGCTTTGCCGCCGCACGCATGGCGGTAATAATAGACATCACCAGCTCTGGATCCGAGAAAACCGAATTGCGCCCTACTTTCAGAGGTCTTGGAAATAAAGATAGAATTTCCATACTTTTCTACTGCTCTAGAAACTTCTGCTGGCGTACTTCTTAAAAGTCGTGAGATAATCGAGCCGTCCACACAAACAATGTCAGTCTTGCAACTATTGCGGGCCTTTTGGGCAACACTCATCTCCATTTCCATTGCTTTTCCCTCGAGCTGATCGCCTCTTGCCGATCCGCTAACATCATTATCCCATTCCTTTGCAAGGATTTCATTGGAACTAGTAACTGCTACTGCTGCTATAACATACAGGTCAAGTCCCTGCAGAGCACGCTTGTTCCAGCTAGAATCAACTCCTGCAGAGCGGCACTCTAGGCCTTTTGGGTCGAATACCACCCACCGAGATATGGCCTCAGCGACTATTTTTTCATAGTTGCTGTCCTTTAGCTTTGCCAGCTTTGCATCACGGTTATGAAGAGCATCGAGGACAATCTCGTTAAACAATCAGAACACAGAGCAAAAGACTATTTCTTTAAATTTTCTACTTTTTGCCTTGCAACCTGTCTGATGAACTCCGAGGGGTAGCGTAAGGCAGTAATATTGATAGTCAAGATGATGGAAAAATATCAGTTAATATTCACTTAATATTCCGAAATACTTGATGAAATTAGGCTGGGAGTACATAAGACGCGTAGATCAAATAAACGAAAATATTCACAAGTATCAGAAATAAGCACCGCATATGCAGAATTAACATCAAATATCGAACCGTATTATCGCATACTAGAGCTGTAACCTCTGAAATGAGTCCAAGGCAGCCAGGCAGTCTGATTTATGCAGTATTGTATAACGCCAATGTCGCATATGCGTTATGAGACGAATTTGGAGAAAAAGGTAACTGGGTAATTAGCACACCTAATAATATTGGATTTCATAACCAATTAATGGCATTTATTACCAGTAGGTTAGCCATTCAGACTTACGTTCAATGGGAAGGGACGCATTAGATCCTTGTCAGACCGTAATTCTAAACGATCACAGACGTGTGGCAATATCCACAGGATTCCATAGTGTCCTTTTCCCACCACTTTCAATCAAGCCCTTTTCGAGGATCTGAGCAGAAACCTTGGCTGCAATAGGGAGGGCTCCAGTGGCTCCAGGCGAATTATAGTTTATGACGTTGATAGAGCTACCGTGTTCCAAAATCAGAGTGTCGGGAACGAACCGGCCATGTGAATCGATCACTGACGACCGAATCCCGGCTGTGCCTCTGATGGTGAATGCGGATGGCCGGATAGCAGGCAAGAATTCGCGTACTCTGTTTATCATCGCCGTTTTTGATAGCGAGCTTTTCAGTTCCGTGCTTGCAAGGGATATGAATTGCCTGTCAAGGAACACCCTCCTTACGCCGGTCCTCGATGACTCTAGTATTTTCGGTATCATATCTGCAAGGTTCCTGCCGTGACCATAGGCGTACGGCCCAAACACCGGCACGGCGTTTGGACCTACCTCCCGTCTTCCATCTGCCCTCACTATCCAATGCGGGTCGAGGAACGGGTATTCTGGGTGCCTCGGGACAGAGTATATCGACAGCTTTGTCAAATCCCGGTACTGCTCAGGCGCCTGCCAGTACTCGCCCCGGAAGTGGAGGTCGGTGTATTCCTTTGCGACTCCCATCGCGTGCGCAACGTCGACTGCCATGCCGCCGGCGGCGTTTATGATGAATTGCGCCTTTATCCTGCGCCCCTGCGCCGTTGCTATCGTGCCGTCGAGCGCTATGCGGCCTGCCCTATGGCCAAGGAGAACGGTGCCGCCAAACGACCGGATGTCCTGCAGCAGCGCCTGCGAGAAGGCGCCATAGTCGACCGAGCCGTCCCTCGTGCACAGGATGGCAGACTCGCACCGGACTGCCGGCTCGATTTCCGCGACCTGCCTCTTGTCTAAAAGCTGCAGTTCACTTTTCGCAAGGCCGTTGGCCTCGCCCCACGCCATGTATTTTTGCAGCCTGTCGATGCCCCGGTCGTCAGTCGCCACTTCAAGCACGCCGTCCTGCTTGAAAGGCAGCCCCTTTGCGCGGGCAAACGCCTGCCACATTTCAAAGCCAAGAGACGCCGCCTTTGCAAACAGCTTTTTCTTGACAGGATCGTAGAGAAAGGGGGCGTGGACCTTGCCGGTGTTGCGGCTGCTGGTGTGCCTTGCAATGTCGCTTTCCTGCTCGATGAGCGCTATTGACGCCGGGTTCCTGGCCTCCCCCGCAAGGAAATACGCGATGGATGTCCCAAGCACTCCGCCGCCTATCACCGCGACCTTGTATTCCAAGCAAGGACAGGTTGCAGCGCTTGTTATTTATTCTTGCAACCGGCGTACGACGGTTAAAATACGACAGATGATCAGAACCCACTGATGGCGCAGCAGGAAATGCCGGAAAGGAGGAGGCGCTATGACGACCTTCCCGAGCTTCCGCAGGACATACCCGCGTTGCTCCTGTCTGCAATTTATTCCGGCGAGGAAAAAAAGGTCTATCTGAAATTCTACGACCCGCGCAGCAACGTCATTTACTACTGGCGCGACAGGACGGACCACAAGCCGTACGCTTATACAAAGATAGAAAACGAGCTCCTGGTCAAAGAGATAGTGACCAGAGAGCCGAAATATTCGATACAGCACGTAAAGAAAAGGGATGTGATAGCCGACCAGGAAATTGAAGTGCTCAAGGTCTTGGCGCCGGACCCACTGTCCATCGGAGGCACGGACAGCAGCCTGCGTGAAAAAGTGAGGTGCTGGGAAGCTGACATCAAGTACCACGAGAACTACATGTACGATGAGGGCCTGGTACCGGGCATATATTACGTCAGGCGCGGCGACAAGATAGAGGAGCAGCTTTACAAGATATCCGATAAAGTCGATGCAGAGCTAAAGAACCTGCTCTGGGACAAGATAAAGGAGGAAGGCGAGGGAGGCAAGGAATACCGGCAGTACGTCACCACGTGGGCCAACCTGCTCAACCAGCCAATCCCGGAATTAAAGAGGGTGGCACTGGACATCGAAGTCGAGTCTGAGGAGGGCAGGATGCCGACGCCCCGAGACCACGACAGGCGCGTCACGGCCGTAGGCTTTTCAGGGAGCGACGGCATGCGCAAGGTGCTGGTGCTTGGCGAAAACATGAACGACGAGGGGACCCCGCTTGTCAAGGAGGCAGAGGTGTGCAAGAGCGAAAAAGAGCTCATCGAAAAGGCGTTTGCAATAGTCAACCAGTATCCCATTGTGCTTACGTATAACGGCGACGACTTTGATCTGCCGTACCTTTACGCAAGGTCGCAGGACCCGCGCATAAGCAGCGACGGCAAGGCCGTGCCAAAGGACGCCGTGCCGATAGTAGTAAAGAAAGAGTCATTCATCAAGCGCGGGATGCAGGCCGAGCCGGTGGGGATACGCCACGGCATCCACCTTGACCTTTTCAGGATGTTCCAGAACAGATCGATACAGATCTATGCGTTTTCCAGAAAATACACGGAATTCACGCTAAATGCCGTCTCTGAGGCGTTGCTTGAAGATTCAAAGTTAGAGTTTGAAGGCGACATTGGCGAGCTTTCCATGCAAAAGCTGGCAGAATACTGCATGAAAGATGCCGACCTAACGTTCCGGCTCACGAGTTTCAACGACAACCTTCTCATCAAGCTCCTGGTGGTAATAGCGAGGATCGGCAGGATGTCGGTGGACGACATTGCAAGGTTCGGCGTCAATCAATGGATCAGAGGTGTCCTATATTACGAGCACAGGCAGCGCAACGAGCTGATACCGAGGACCGACGAGCTGGAAAGCAAGGGCAAGGCGTCCACTGCAGCAGTTATCAAAGAAAAAAAATACCGCGGCGGAGAAGTGGTCGAGCCGACGCCGGGCATCCACTTTAACGTGGTCGTTCTCGACTTTGCCAGTCTGTATCCTTCCATCATCAAGGTCCACAACCTCTCCTATGAGACGATAAACTGCGTCCACCCGCAGTGCAAGGAGACCGGCAAGATAGAGGGCACGACGCATTGGGTATGCCAGCAGAGGAAGGGGCTGTCATCGCTTCTGATAGGGTCGCTTCGCGACCTGCGCGTCAACTATTACAAGCACCTGGCAAAGGACAAGGCGTTACCACCGCAGGACCGGCAACTGTACAACGTCGTAAGCCAGGCTCTAAAGGTCATTTTGAACGCCAGCTACGGCGTCATGGGCGCCGAGATATTCCCGCTTTACTGCCTTCCCGTTGCTGACGCGACTGCCGCCATAGGCAGGAACACCATAAACGGGACAATAGATAAGTGCAAAGAACTTGGCATACAGGTGGTGTATGGCGACAGCGTTCTTCCAGACACGCCAGTGATAATAAAAAGGAGAGACGGCAATGTCGACATTGTTCCTATCGAGTCGTTGATGCCCAAGACAGTGAGTTCTAGCAGGTATGACAAGTTTGGCGACTTGGATGTGTGGACAGAGTCAGGCTTTACCAAGATAAAATACATCTACAGACACAGTGTAAGGAAGAAGGGATACAGGATTCTCACAAGAAAGAGCTTCGTAGAATGTACAGAGGACCACAGTTTGATCATCAATGGCAAGGAGACAAAACCTTCATCTCTTCGAGTTGGCGACAGGATTCAGCTAGTTCCGTTCAAAATAGGATCTCATGTCAACGTCAATCCTGATCTGGCCTGGCTCTTTGGCTTTTTCCTTGCAGAAGGCACGTGTGGTTCATACAGGTATGAAAAACCCTTTGTCCATGTAAAGAACTCGTGGAGGATTGTAAACCGGGATGCAGAAAAGCTGGAAAAAGCGAAGAGGATAATGCAGGAATGTTTAGCCCTTCCCACCACAATCGTAGACATACGAGAAAGCTCTGCATCATACGGGCTTGTTCCGCGCGATAATACAAAGCTACTAATGGATTATTTCAAGGCCATGTGTTACCGTGGGACAGAAAAGGCAATACCACAATGTATACTGAATGCCAACTTGGTTACCAAAAAGGCCTTCATTGAAGGGATAATGGCAGGTGATGGCCACATGGATGTTAACGGCTTGGTAACCATTGATCAAATCCACAAGACCGTCCAAGCAGGACTTGTAAGCTTACTTGAAGATCTTGACTTGGAATATTCCTTGCAAATAAGGGGAGACAAGGGCAACGTTTGCAGGATTCGCGTTATAAAGGATAGCACAGACCTGCGGATCAAGCCGGCAGATGAAATAAAGAAAATTGAGGAAGTTGAGATAGATGGATACGTATATGATCTTGAAACGGAAAATCACCACTTCTGTGGAGGTATTGGTAATGTATTGCTTCACAACACCGACTCGCTCTTTTTGAAAGAGCCGGATCAGGCGGCAATCGACAAAGTTGTGGCGTGGGCCAGGACAAAGCTTGGCGTCGACCTGGAGATAGACAAGCAGTACAGGTATGTCGTCTTTAGCGACTTGAAAAAGAACTACCTCGGCGTGCTGCCGGACGGGACCGTCGACGTCAAGGGGCTGACCGGCAAAAAGTCGCACACGCCGCCGTTCATCAGGACCGCGTTCTATGAAATACTTGGCATCCTCGGCAAGGTCGGCTCGCAGAAGGACTTTGAATCGGCAAAGGAGAGCATCAAGAGCATCGTCCAGCGCGACGCCAAGAACCTGGAGGCGCATAAAATACCGATTGATGAGCTCAGTTTTAACGTCATGATAAACAAGTCCATAAGCTCGTACGGCAAAAAGGTCAGTTCAGCCACGACGATGGACGGCAAGGGCGCGCAGGTAGAGACGTACAAGGGCCTGCCGCAGCATATCAAGGCGGCCATGCTGCTAAAGGACAAAGGGCGCGAGATCAAGGCCGGCGACATTATTTCGTACGTCAAGACAAAGGGAGGAGACGGGGTCAAGCCGGTTCAGCTGGCAAAGGCAGAAGAAATAGACACCGAAAAGTATCTTGAGGCGATGGAGTCGACGTTTGACCAGGTGCTTGCCTCGCTTAGTTTCGACTTCAAGTCGGTACTCGGCAAGCCCCGCCAGCAGAGCCTCGACGAGCTCTTTTGGAGCAAGCCTTCGATGTAGGTTTATTATCCACGCCCTTTGAAATTGCGGCGTGGGCTCGCTTTTCGACCTGTTCACGGTGCCGGAAAAGACAAAGGCTGGATACAGCTTTGTCGACACGCCGGTCAGGATCTCGTTCAAGCAAGCCAGGGTTGCAGTGTATGGCGTGCCCCTCGACGCGACCACTAGCTTTGGCAAGGGGACCGCAAGGGGGCCGGAGGCTATCAGGCTCACGTCGGCGCGCCAGATAGAGACTTTTGTGCTGGACGAAAAGGCCGACATTTACGAGCTGAGCGCGATTTTCGACCTTGGCGACGTAAAGATGCCTAAAGCCAAGGGCTCGGCGCTTGCGTTCCTTGACAAGACGATACCCACGATTGTAAAAGAGCTGCGCAAGCAAGGCAAGATACCTGTGATGCTTGGCGGCGAGCACACGCTGTCATATTACCAGTTAAAGGCGCTGGCAGGCGAAAAGCCGCTTGTAATCCACTTTGACGCCCACCGCGACATGAAGCCCGAGTACGAAGGGATGAAGATGTGCCACACGACGCCCTTTTACCATCTGCTGAAATACATTCCCGGCAAGGATTTCGTGCAGATAGGCATACGCCAGGCCGACAGGGAGGAAAACGAGATTGCCGACAGGAACGGCGTCACCACGTTTGATGCGTGGCGCGTGCACGACAGCATCGACCTCGTTGCTGACTATCTCAACAAGGCGTCTGCCGGCAGGAACATCTACATCTCGTTTGACATCGACGCGTACGACCTGCCGTACGTCCCGTGCACCGGGACGCCAGAGCCGTTTGGCCTGGACCCATTCCAGGTGTTAAAGCTGGTAAAGGCCATCCATCCGACGAGTAAATTGATAGGCATGGACATGGTCGAAGTCGGGCTAAGGAACGACGACTATCGGGAAGGCGCGCTTGCGACACAGACGCTGCTGCGGATACTGGTGCGCCAGTACGCGCGTTAATTCGCGTCTCTAGTGGATGATAGCAGATTCAGGAAAGCTCAAGCCATTATCTGCGGCCTTGTCGAAACGTACTTTGGCAGGTTCAGCGGAAGGTAGGGCTTGTCCTTTACTTGCGCCTTTATCTCGTCAATCAGCTCCTGCATCGTCATCTCGCGCTGCTTGCTGCCTTCCATCCTGTCGCGGACTGCCAGCTTGCCGGAAGTCATTTCCTTGTCGCCAATGACTATGGCATAGCGAATCCACTCTGTCTCCGACTCGCGGATCTTTTTGCCTATCGATTCGTCGCGGTCGTCAATGTCGGCGCGGATCTGGTTTGCAGTAAGCTGATCGAGCAGGCCGTCGCAGTATTTCAGGTGCTCCTTGCTGACAGAAATGATGCGCACCTGCGTGTGCGCAAGCCAGAGCGGAAACGACGGCGTGCCTCCCGTCTTTGAGATTTTCGCGGCCTTTTCCATCAGCGCGTACATCACCCGCTCGATTGCGCCTGAAGGCGAGTTGTGCAGTATTATCGGGTTCTTTCTCGTGCCGTCCTCGTCCACGTACTCGATTTCATAGCGCTTGCCGTTTTCCACGTCTATCTGGTCCGTCGACAGCGCGGACGCCTTGGCAAGGCCGTCGATGTAATTGAACTCCCACTTTAGCGTGAAGTAAAAGAACCGCTCTTCCCACACTTCTGCCAGCACAGGCTTGCCAAGCTTGTCGATGAGCTCGGTGATGAAGTCCTTGTTCTCGTTCCAGAATTCCTTTGTAAACCGGATGGCCATCTCGACGTCCTCGTTAGAGAGGCCGAGCGCGTTTATCACGCTAATTGATAATTCAAAGCGCTTGCGGAACTCCTCCTTTGCCTGCTCCATGTCCTTGCAGAACGCGTGGCAGTCTGGCATCGTGAACGCCCGCAGGCGGCGCAACCCCACGAGCTCGCCGGATTTTTCCCGCCTGAAAGAGTAGCGCGTCAATTCGTAGAGCTTGAACGGCATGTGCTTGTACGACACGTTCATGTCCTTGGCTATCAGGAACTGGCCAAAGCAAGCCGCAAAGCGCAGGAACAGCTGCTTGTTGTCAGACTGGATGTTGTACTGGCGCGCAGGAAAGCGGTTAAAGTAACTTTCCATCGACGGGTGCTTGGAATCGTACATGATTGGCGTCTCGACTTCGATGCCCCCGTACTCCATCACCCTGCGCGTCACGTACTGCTCGATGAGTGACTTCATCAGGCGCCCCTTGGGGTAAAAGCGCATGTTGCCGGCGTCCGATGCCGGCTCGTAATCCGCGATTGCCATCTTTTTCATCAATCGCACATGCTCTGGCTGCTGGTTGACGGCCCTGTTTTTTGATATCTCGTAATTGGTCAGAGTCTGCAGGTTCTGGTCCTGCTTTTTGAACTTGTACTCGCCTGCAGGCGTCAGCACGCCTCCGGGCTGCAGGATAAACCATGACGACTTTAGCTTGTCTTCGTTCTTTAGCGCGGTCGACACCTTGCCCTCGTCGTGCTCGTGCTCGTGGAGGTGGTGCTCGCCGGCAACCTTGGATATCTCTTTGGCGTTTTCCGCCAGCGGATGGCCCTTGACCTTGATGTTGAACGACTTGGTCCACCCAAATGGCGACTGCTGGACTTCGCCTATCGATTCTCTGGCAAAAGTCGCGACTGATTTTACAATTGCTGCTGCAACGTCTGGGGCTGCAAGGTTTGAGCTCAGGTGCGCATACGGGTAAACCAACAGGCGCGACGCCTTTATCGTGTCCATGTATTTCTTGATTTCATCCGCCGCAGCCTTTGCCACGCCTTCGTCGTCGCCGGTCTCTACGGCCACAAACGCGACGACGAGATCCTCGAGCCTCACCTTTGCCTTTGACGCAATGTCTTCGGCGCTCTTGATCTCTTTCTCTATCGGCTCGTACTCGATAAAATCAGAATGCAGCTGCAGCAGACGCATAATCTTGTCACTCTGCCAATGCTAATTTAATGTATTATCCCCACCGGGCCCTCTCGTTGCCCCGGTCTTCCTTGGTGGCCTTTTTCCACTCTTTATAGTGCTCGTGGCACAGGTAGGCGCGCTTGGCGCTGTTGAGCCCCATGTCCGGGGCCATGGCCGCCTTTGATCCGCTCATGGAACGCTCGCCATTGTTTTCGCAGCCGCTTACGCTGCACTTGACGCCCTTGTCGACTCGGCCCATAATCTTACTGAAAACAAGCCTTTTCCAGAGTATAAAAAGCTGACTGGAATGTTAATACCGACCTTTTGCGCAAGGGATCCGATGCCGTACAGCGACCTGTGCAGAAAGTGCCTGCACCCGATGGAAGTGCACACGTACGTAGTGGCGCACATTGACGGCATGGAAGTCCGGCGCTGCGAGATAGGGCCGTGCCCCTGTATAGTGATGGCTTCCAGATAGCGACGACAAAATGCTTAATACTGGCTGCTTGCCGTGTTGGTGGCATGTCTAAAGACGACGCCTTTGACGATGACTTTGAAGACGAGTTTGACGAAGACGAGTCGGATGATGATGACGAAGGCGACGAATAGCCCGTCACGCCGCCTTTTTGCCCAGCCTTTCATACTGCATTTTAAACAGCTCCAGCAGCGCCTCGGCGTCGCGGTCATCCTTTATGTAAAAAGTCACCCAGCCGGACTGCGGCAGGATGTGGTGGGGCACCGCCCTGCCGCTCTTTACGAGGTCGTCCCTGACGTCCATCTGGAACGGCAGGTCGGCCAAGCTCGACCCGTGGATGTGGCCCATCTCGCGCCCGTTCACCCGGAATTCTGTGCCGCCGAACCTGTGCGTGCCGGAGGTGACGCCGGGCCACGAGAGCAATTCCTGCTGCAACTGCTCGACGTTCATGAGAAATATTGGCTGCAGGTCTATTTAACAGTAGCAATAACTTACCTGGTAACTAGACCTTCAGGCCAAAGCCCTCGGCAAAGCCCTTGAACTGCTGGTAGCTCCTCAAGAACTCCATTCCCTTGTCGCTTATCCTGTATTTCGACTCTTTTGGCACCTCGCTGAGGAGGCCGGACGCCTTTAGTTCTGACACCATCGACGAGAGCCGGCGGTGGGGCACGTTTGCCTTGCGGATGAGGTGCGTGACGGAGGCGCCGTTGTCATAGCCCTCATAGCTGTACTGCCTCGCCGTGTCCAGTATGTCGGCGATGATGCTGATGTGGGTCCGGTTACTCGGCAACCTTTATCCCTCCGCCCAGGCCGAACTTGGAAAACGGTATCACCATCAGGCCAAAGCCGGCAACCTTGGCCAAGATGGCCGGATAGTAGAACGACTCGGGAAATATGAAATCATACCAGGCGATGAGCTCCGCTACCGCCAGGGTGCCGAGCCCGGAGCCTATCATGAGGGTACTGCTCCTCATGTTCTGCATATATGACGCTATTGTTTCAATTGACACATATACTAATAGAATAAAAGAAATTGACCTAACAAGGTGTTCTATTGAATTTCCCGGAATGACAAAAGGGGCCGTGGCAAGCGGTATCATGAGGAGCGCTGCGCCCTGCTTTGGCGCAAAGTCAAAAGACGACTTTAGGCCGTGGGACATGGCGATGAAAAAGTACCCGACGGCCTGGGCTGCGAGGCCGCCAGTGTTTAGGAGCCTGGCAGAGTCAGGTTCCAAAAAGAGCGAGCCTATGATGAGGGCAAACCCGGCCGCTATAGAAATGAACGCAAGCGTCAGCCGCAGGAGGTTCGGGCTGCCGATGGCGGTGTAGCCGGTGTATGAAAACCGGCCGATAAATGCAGAGATCGCAAGGCCGGCAATGTTGATGGCAAGCTCGATCTCCAACCAGCCGGTGAGAGGCGGGCAGAGTTATTAAACTCTAGTGCTTTTTGTAGTCGCCCAGGATGTCTTTGTAGCGGGCGTCTTTGTACGCGATGTACTTTACGTATTCGCCGTAGGTCATGTCAAGGCCGCACTCTGCACACTTCACGTATGAAAAGTTGTCTGCAAGCTCGGCTATTTTTTTGCAGTCGGGACACGGCACGTGCATATTATGATCTGGGCTTCAAAACTATAATAACATAATGTCGATCCGGGCTACTTTTGGAACAAATGTTTTAAGTCATTCGTGTGAAGTCTTACTGTGGACAGCAGGCTAAAGCCGGTGTTAAAGAGGCAGATATTGCTGGTGGGCGCAAGCCTCGGCGTCGGGTTGTTGCTATCATACTTTTTTGGCTTTTTCGTGGGCCTGGCGGCAAACATGGCGATATTCATAGGGGCGATATTTTACATTAGGTGGCGCCAGCAAAAGGCGCTAAAGTCGCTTGGCTTTAGCAACGAGACCGCGGGCAGGGGCTATGCCAACGAAGGAATGAAGCTAAAGTACGTGTGCCTCTCGTGCGGCGCAGAAGTCAAGGGCGCAAAATGCAAGAGCTGCGGCTCCAGCATGAAAAAGCCGCTCTTTTGAACGTATAATAATGGCAGGCGCGTTTCTCCACTCATGAGCAAGACCTGCTTGAAATGCGCCAAGCCCATTGAGGAGCCGGCCGAAGACGCAGGAGCCGAGAAATACCCGTCCTGCGCGGCCTGCTGGAAAGAATGGACCACTTATGCCGTCATGGTGATGAACGAGCTGCGCCTCGACATGTCGCTGCCAGAGCATAGAAAGGCCCTGCGCAAGTACGAGCGCGCGTTCTTTGGCCTTGAAAAGGGCGTCGGCGAAGTCCAAAAGAACCCCGAGCAGCCGCCTTCACACTAGACCGAGGGCGCGCTGCGTATATTCTGGGACAAGCCTCAATATCTCGCTTCTTTTGGGCAGGCCCAGCAGCACCTCCTTGAAAGTGTCTGCCAGTACCTGCCTCTCTTTGTTGCAAAGCGACAGAAAGGTGTCCGTCAGCGACTGGAAATTCAGCTTTTGCAGCGATTCCGGCTGCTTCAATATCTGCCTGCAGTACGTGTTGAATATCACCGTGCGGTCCCCAGAGTCAAAGCCCGCAAGCACCTCAAGCCACGTCTTGACAAGGACCGACAGCTTTGCTGGCTCTATCGTGGGCGCTGCTGCAAGTGCGAGCGCTATTGTCTCCTGCCTGTCGACTTCAGACATGCTGAAGAACTCTTTTAGCCTCTTTTGGAGCATCGGCTTTCTCAAAAAGTCAGGCAGGTTTGCAAGTATCTGGATGATGTTGCCGGCCGCTTGTCCGGGGTCGCTCACGGCGACCAATCAAACAGGACTCAATTTATTCCGTGCCCCGGTGGGATTAAATAGCCACGCGGTTTGAGGAGTCCCATGCCGTGCCTTGTGACGGTAGGCGGATTTTTCGGTGACGAGGGAAAGGGCAAGATCGTAGCGTACCTTGCCAAGAAGGACAACCCCAGCATTGCTGTGAGGGGAGGAGTGGGCCCAAACGCCGGCCACACCATCGCGTTTGAGGGCAAGGAATACAAGCTGCGCATGCTGCCGAGCGCCGCGCTCAACCCGTCGACGCGCTTGCTGATAGGCGCCGGCGTGCTCGTCAACCTGCAGGTTTTGCTAAAAGAGATAGAGACGTTCAAGGCAGACGACAGGACCTACGTTGACGCTCAGTGCGGCATCATCGAGCAGTCGCACATTGACCGGGACAAGAGCGAAGACCACCTGAAGGGCAAGATAGGCACCACCGGGACCGGGACCGGCCCGGCAAACGCCGACAGGGCGCTCAGGACGCTGAAAATGGCAAGGGACGTGCCGGAATTGTCATTATTTGTCGAAGACGTCAGCAACTCTGTCAACTATGCGCTTGAAAACAAGGAGACGGTGCTCGTCGAAGGCACGCAGGGCACGTACCTGTCGTTGTTCCACGGGGGCTACCCGTATGTCACCTCAAAGGACGTCACCGCGTCGGGCATCTGCTCTGACATTGGGATCGGGCCAAAGAGGGTCGACGACGTCATGGTGGTCTTCAAGGCATACGTCACGAGGGTGGGCGGCGGGCCCCTTGACAACGAGATCTCGGAAGAAGAGGCGAAAAGGCGCGGCTGGCTTGAATTCGGCAGTGTGACGGGCAGGCAGAGGAGGGCCGCTCCTTTTGACTTTGGCCTTGCGAAAAAGTCGATAAGGCTCAACAGCGCGACCCAGCTGGCAGTCACAAAGCTTGACATAATGTTCCCCGGCTGCGCGGGCGTGCGCCAGTACGAAAAGATGCCGGCAGACGCGCGCAAATACATTGAAGACATTGAAGGCGAGCTGGGAGTCAAGGTGACCTTGATTGGCACCGGGGCCGAGCTGGACGACGTGGTCGACAGGCGCTAGGGCTTGGCGGTAGCAGCCTTTAGCGCGTCGCGGCAGATCCGCAGTTCATACAGCAGCTTTTTTGCGTCTGAATAATCAAGATGTACAAGTTTTTCGCCGGCTAGTGCAAGCAGGTCTGCCTTTTTCGCGGTCCTCTTGACCGGCGGAGGCGAAGGTTCGTGCTCGAGGCCGTGGCGCATCTTGACCTCCAGGACTGCATATTCTATTGCGACGTAGGCGCGCCACGCGTCGGCCTGCATTGCGTCTGCGGCCTGCTGCACAAGATCGCGCACCTTGTCTTCGCCCAACTGTCGTAGGAAGGGCGGATGACTTTAATACTGTAGCGCCCGAGCTACTCTGATTTGCGATTAAAGGCTCCCTGCTACATCGCGCTGGCAGGCCTGAAGGACCTTGGCAGGCTCGTCTGCGCGCTGGAACGGGTGCCTATGCCCGCGTTTGCGCTGACCGTCGCCGGCAAGAGCGCGCTTGCGGCGCAGCTTGACAACGTCAATGGCAGGGCGGTTATCTATTATGCCGAGGCAGAAACCGGCAGTGCCCAGTACATCGCGTACAGGGTCTCAAACGGCGTCGAGGAAGTGGTGCTCACCGAGTC
>NZ_JBOGQF010000007.1:0-25510 GCF_050748925.1 Nitrososphaera sp. | reverse complement strand
GAGGCGCGTTCTACGAGGCAGCCCAGTTCCCCTCCGAATACCGGGGCAGCTACTTTTTCGGCGACTATGTGGCAGGATTTGTAAAGAGGCTGACGCCAGACGGCAGCGCTGTAGACTTTTTATCCGGCCTCTCGACGCCCGTGGACGTCAAGGTGGGCCCGGACGGCAGCCTGTACTACCTGTCAATATGGGACGGGGAAGTGCACAGGATCCAGTACGTCGCCGGCCCTAACGCGCAGCCAAGCGCCTCCGCAAAGGCGGTGCCTAGCGCGCTGGCGGCCAGCTTTGGCTTTGACGGCTCTGCCAGCACCGACCCTGACGGCGACCTGCTCGGCTACCGGTGGGACTTTGGGGACGGCTCGTCTGCAGGAGGGGCAAAGACTGCGCACACGTATGCTTCTGCAGGCCAGTACATAGTCACGCTGACGGTTGACGATGGCAACGGCGGCGTCAGCAGCGCGACCGTGAGCGTCACGGTAGGGGGCGCGCCGGTCGCAACGATAACCACGCCGGCCGCAGGGGCGAAATACAACGCGGGCAACACTATATCGTTTACCGGCTCTGCCCAGGACGCAGAGGACGGCAGCCTGCCTGCAAGCGCGTTCAAGTGGGTCATGCTCTTCCACCACAACACGCACACGCATCCATTGGTAGAGTTTGATGGGGTAAAGAGCGGCACATTTACGGTTCCAACCACTGGCGAGACCGAGCACGACGTGTGGTACCGCCTGTACCTGACAGTCACCGACTCGTCCGGCGCAACCAGCGTCACCACGAGGGACGTGATGCCAAACAAGGCTGCAATCACGCTTGCAACCAACATCCCCGGCATGCAACTCAACCTTGACGGCCAGCCCCGGCCCACGCCGCATTCGTTCACAGGGGTAGTCGGGATGGGGCGCACGCTGCAGGCGCCACTTGAGCAGACAGTCGACGGCAAGGCGTACCAGTTCCAGTCGTGGTCAGACGGCGGGCCGGCGACCCGCGCGATAAGCACGCCGGCTGCAGGGGCGACGTACACGGCCAACTATGCGCCAGTCGAAACGACCCTCGTGGTAGACACGCAGGACGAGGCAGGCGGCGCCATCGCCGGGCACTGGACGGTGCTGTACAACTCGGCCGGCACAGTCTCTGACGCGCGCTATTCGCCTGCCACGTTTTCCCTGGACGGCGGCGGCAAGTATTTCGTCCAGGCTGTAAACTATGGCGGCTATGCCTTTGAGCGCTGGCTTGACGGGCCGACTGAAAACCCTAGGGCCGTAACCGCTTCTGACTCCCGGCTGACTGCCGTCTACAGGTTTGCGCCCGTCGTGCACATGAGCGACACCTCGACGTCCTGGGGTTCGCTACTGCATCCCGGCAGGCAGGTCAACGCCGAGTACGTGACTGCGTCTTCGCAGCTGGTCGGCGACAGGATTGACAGCATAACGCTGCAGCTGGCAAAGATTGGCCTGCCTGAAGGAACGGCGCAGGTGGGCATAATCAACGAGGACCTCACGGTCAAAAAGCTCTTTGGCACCGTGGACGCTCTGGACATCACCGGCGAGTACATGGACTATGAGTTCAAGCTCGACGAGCTGTATACCATTCAGGCCGGGGACAGGATCGGGATAAAATATTCCGGCGGCGACGCGGAGAACGCCATCGCGGTGATGATAGACCGCGACCTTGACGGCGAGTTTGACGGCATCGACTCGCAGCGCGTCAGGTACGAGTCAGGGTGGCTGTATTACGACACCGGCGAGGACATGCACATGGTGCTAAAGCAGACGCGCAGCTAGTTGCCTACCAGGTCCTTGAGCCTGGGGTCGCTGCATGAAGGCAGCTGGAGGACGTCGTTGGAGCAGAGCTCTTGCAGGAGGGCGAGGTCGCCGCAGGCGTCCGGATTGTCAAGGCAGTTCTGGACGAGCTCGTTGGCCTCGCTGTTGACCTGTTGGCGCATCACCTCCGTCATCTCCTTGTTGCCCTTTGCCATTGCCGCAAGCCCCTTTCCGGACTCTGTCGCGTTCCCGTCGGTCCGCAGGGCGTTGAGCGGGAGCGCCGAGCCTGCTGACGCCCCAGACAGCTTTGGGAACAGCGCGGTCGACGCGGCCCCAAAAATGATTACCATAAACACGGCTATCGCGATTCCCATAGCCTTTGCAGAGCCTGCCATATATGCTGAAAATGCCTGCGGGCAGATATATCGTCAAGCACGGCCTTTATTTTACATGCGAGGCCGGTATGTAACAAAAAATACACCCTGCTGCTTTTGGCTCTGGCTGCTCCCCCTGGTGCAATGATGAGGCTGAGGATGTTGCACGAGCCGTGCAGGTTCTCTGACATCTGCAAGCTGTACCTCAAAGAGAGCAGGACCTGCAACAGCGACAGAGAGGCGACGGGCTATTGCGGGGTCTTTCGGACACTGGCAGAGCTGACTGCCTGAAAAGCGACTGCAGATGACCTATATTGCAGGCAAGCGGCGATACGCGTATGTACTTTGCAGGCCACATGGCACTGGCATACCTCGCAAGCAGGGTGCTGCCAAAGGCCTCATTTTCGCTGCCGCTCGTCTTTGCCGCAGCTATGCTGCCTGACATGGATTTTCTCTTTTACCAGTTCTTTCCGCACCACACCATCACGCATTCCCTGACGTTCTGGTCCGTCCTGTATGCGCCGGTATTTGCGGTGTTTCGCCGCAGGGCAATCCCGTACGCGATAGCGACTTTTTCGCACTTTATGATAGGCGCCCTGCTGACCGGCAACCCTCCACTCCTGTTTGGAATCTCGGACGCAAGGCTTGGGGCGCCTGCGCTGTGGCTGTTTGCACAGCATGGCGCGCCATACGTCGCCATTTACCAGGCGGCCGTCGAGGCCGCGATGGTGGCGCTGTTTCTGGCGCTTTCGTACAGGTCGCTCAAGAGCGTGTGGTCAGGCGCGCACGACCCGCGGCACGTACTGGTGCTGCTTGCAGTCGTGGCGCTCGTGTTCTTTGGCGCGCTAAGGGGCGAAGTCGTCGCGGCGCTAAAGCAGCCGCAGGAAATGCTCTACCTTGCATACGGCATGGCCGGCGCCGCGCAGGCTGCGTTCCTGCTGCCGTTCATCCGGCCCCTTGCGCCGAAAAAGCTGCAGGCGAATACCTGACGGAGCCCGGCGCCTTTAATCGTTTAATAACATGGCCCTGCGAACAATCGTCGTCCATGTTGCGGCTTGCAATCGCCTTTCTTGCAATCACTTTTTTGCCGGCGTTTGGAGAGTCCACCGGCCAGATGCCCGAGATACGCGGTGACGGCTTTGTCGTCGAAAAGTTTGCAGACGGCATCCCAAACAGCCCCACCACCATGGCCTTTGTCGGCGACGACATCCTCGTGCTGCAAAAATCCGATGGGCAGGTCCGCCTTGTCCGCGATGGCGTGGTGCAACCCATACCCGTTCTTGATGTAAACGTCGCAAACGAGGGCGAGCAGGGGATGCTCGGGATAGCGGCAGTCGGGACGACTGTCTATCTGTATTACTCTGAATCGGACAGGGACGGCGGCGATCCTGTAGCCAAGCGCGCCTACCGGTACGAGTGGAACGGGCTGGGGCTTGTGAACCCCGTGCTCGTGCGCGACCTTGACGAGACGCAGTTTTACCACAACGGGGGCGCGATGGTGGCGTCGCCGGACGGCGCCGTGTACATCGCGCTTGGGGACGCCGGCAGGTACGGGGCGCTGCAGAACCACTCTGACGAGCTTTACGAGGACACCAGCGTGATAATGCGCGTCGACAGGGGCGAGCCGTATTACTCGATTGGCATCCGCAACAGTTTCGGCCTTGCCGTCGACCCTGCGACCGGCAGGCTGTGGGACACGGAAAACGGCGACGACGACTTTGACGAGATAAACCTCGTGGAGCGCAACTCTAACAGCGGCTGGTACGCAATAATGGGCCCTGCAACCGAGCAGGAAATCGCGGGCCTGCGCGGCTACAAGGACTACCAGTATAGCGACCCCGAGTTCAGCTGGGAGCAGGTGGTCTCGCCTACGGGGCTTGCGTTTGTCCAGTCGGAGCCACTGAAAAAATTCAACGACAGCCTTTTTGTGGGCGACTGTAACTACGGCAACCTCTACAAGTTTACGCTCAACGAGAGCCGCGACGGCCTTGCGTTTGCCAGCGCGCAGCTGTCAGACAACGTTGCAAACACGGAAGATGCGCAGGACGAGATAATATTTGGCACGGGCTTTGGCTGCGTGACTGACATAGAGATGGGCCCTGATGGCCTGCTTTACATAGTCTCGCTGTCAGAGGGCACGATATTTCGCATCTTGCCAGAGGGGATAGTACAACAACAGCAGGCTCCCGACTCTTCCTGGAAAGCCTATCTCTATTATGGACTCGGAGCAATAGCCGCGGCCGGCATCGCCATCGCAGCCTATGCCCTGAGAAAAAGAAGGCACATGTAGGAATCATCCATAAAGGTTTTACATGCGCGCCGCCAGTTGCCGGTCACCGCAAATGATCTCTTGGCGAGGACAAGCTTGTACACTGGCCTTTTCCGTGCTGGCCCTTGCCATTTTTGCCGGCAGCCAGCGGGCATACGCCTACAACCCTGCGGCCAACTTTCTGGACGCGCTTGACTACAAAGTCGAGCTTGACGCCCGCCAGCTCTTGACCGAGCAGGCCAGAGCCGACCTTGCCAAAAACCGGCCCCATGACTTTTCCATCGGCAAGATAAAGCGCGATGTGATGGGCTTTCACGTGAGCGCGGCCGACGTCACGATCCACGTGACGCCGTCTCGCATTGACGCCGACAGGACCCGGCTTGACGTCGACGTCAAAGGCAGGGACGTCGCAGTCGACTCTGTATACTTCCACAAAAAGTTCACTCGCCTTGACATCGACACGATATACGGCGTCTACGACTCCAGGACGGACAAGATAACGGTCCACATCCCGCTTGCGCCGGCGTTCTCGCTTGCCTTTATGTGACGGCCGGCAGCGTAAAGGTAAAAGTCGCGCCCTTGCCATCCTTGTTGTTCTCTGCCCATATTCTGCCGCCGTGCGACTCTACTATGGCCTTGCAAAGGTAGAGCCCAAGGCCCGTCCCGCTGTCTGACTTGCTTGCAAATTTCGTAAAGAGCCTTGGCATCAGCTCCAGATCTATCCCGGGGCCACCGTCGGCGACGCTTATTTCCGCCCTCTTGGCGAGTGAGCGCGCCGCCACGGTTATCGAGCCCCTGTCAGTGAATTTTAGCGCGTTGTCAAGCAGGTTGTAGACCACCTGCGAAATCCTGGCCGGGTCTGCCATTGTGCTGACGTCGCCGGCCGGCTCGAATATCACCCTGACGTCCTTGCCCTTTGCCTGGCTCTGCGCGTCGGCGCACGCCTCCTTCAAGAGGTCGTTGAGGGCGACCGGCACCTTTTTGACCGCAAGGCTCTTGTTGTCAGCCTTGGCAACGTCTAGGATGTCCTGCAAGAGCCTCTGAAGCCTTTTCGTGTTCCGGACTATGCCGGCTATCTCGGGCCTATCGCCAAACTCCTCCTTCAGGCCGTCGACAAAAAGCATGATGGGGGTGATGGGGTTGCACAGCTCGTGCGCGGCGATGTTGATGAACTCGTCTCGCTGCCTCCCCACCTGCTGCAGGCTGTCTATTAATGAAAGTTCGCGCCACTGGATGTCAAAGAGCGACCGGAACGACCTGACGGCAGGTGGGCTGTTCGTGTGGAGGATAAAGCCGCTGAACTGGTTGCCCTGCTCGCGCTCTTCGACCACAAAACACCTGTCGTCGTCCACTATCAGCAGGCTCATGGCAGACTCGTGGCCGCTCAACAGCCTTATCTTGGACGCGACAGTCGACACCAGCTTGCCATCGGCGCCTTCAAGCGGGCAGATTATCCTGACTTCGACCTTTTTTTTCTCGGCCTTGTCGACCAGGGCGTCAAGCACGCCGGCGTCAAAAGCCTTGCCAAACGAAGCCTTGTTTGGCAGCAAGAACGAGACCTTTTTTTCAGCGGACTGGATGAGCCTTGCAAACGTCTTGCTCGCCTTTGAATGGTCGGTTATGAGCTCCATGAACTCGGGCTGCCTTCCCTGCTCTATCTCGGCTATCCTCTGCCGCCCCGGCCTTGCGATGCTCCAGAGCGTGTCAAAGAGGTAGCGCTGCTGCTCGACAAAGTCGCCGACGTTGCTGTAAATGATCTGGGGCACGGGCTTGCCCGCAAATATGGTCGAGGCTGAGACGTACTCTTTTTCGTTGACGGCCATGCCGCCTTTGATGTTGTCAAGATGCCTGACCTCGCCCATCTTCATTATCTCTTTGCAGTGGGAAATGTTCTCGCGGGTTATCTCTGTAAGGAACCTTATCCTGACGCCCCTCGTTGCCATATCTACCGACGCCTGCTTGACCGGCTCCTCAGCCATTATGGGCGGGCCGGCCGAGCTTGCGCAGATATCGATGCCCTTTTTCGTCCCTGCAAACGCGTTCAGGATGACCTTGGTGGTACTGCCGCCATTGTAAACGAGCGGCTTTTCCCTGGCCAATTGCTGTTCGGCGCCAACTGCGCTGTCTGCCAGAAATATAAAAGATTTGCCATTGGACGCTAGTAGTGGGGCCTGAGGCCGCACTTTTCATAATACTGCTGGTGATAGTCCTCGGGCTTCCAGAACTTGGATGCCTCCGTCACTTCGGTCACGACTTTGTTTTTGAACCTGCCTGACTGGCCGAGCCTTTCCTTTGCCTTTCTCGCGGCGGCCTCCTGCTCTGCGTCGTGGAAAAACACGGCAGACCTGTACTGTACGCCCACGTCCGGCCCCTGCCTGTTGAGGGTGGTCGGGTCGTGGTTGTTCCAGAATATGTCCAGCAGCTGCTCGTAGGGCAATACGGCCGGGTCGTACTCTACCTGCACCACCTCTGCGTGGCCGGTCCTGTCGGTGCACACCTGCTCGTAGGTAGGGTTCTCAAGCGAGCCGCCCATGTATCCTACGGCAGTAGACTTGACCCCCTTTGTGCGCCTGAATATGTCCTCTGAGCACCAGAAACACCCCATTCCAAAAGTCGCTTTCATGTTACTTGCTTTGCAAAATGAGGAATTAAGCGTTTTTTCCAGTTTCTTCCCAATTCCATGGTTCAAAATACGGTCGGGACATAAAGCCCGCAACTCCCATAAAAGAACTAACGCCTACAAATACGCTTATGCTGTTGAATCTACGGTTAGTCGCTAGCGACTTTACGAGGGGAAAACTGACGAAACAGCCGAATTTTCAAAAGTGCCAGAGTTGAAAGTTAATGGTTACCAAAGATAACACTAGTCTTACGATCAAAAAGAAGGGAGCGGAACCTTTGTAATTGAATATAATATTGCCCTAGTCTGACTGCATTGCTATGCACCAAAACAACCCTTTAATTAAAAAGTCATATCGTTATCTATTTGTGCCTACCAGTTGCCAGCCTTCTCCTTCAAGTGATGCGCTTTTGAATACTTCCTGATATCCTTGAGGCACCGCGAATCCAGCAACATAGATTATCTTGTTCGGGGAATCTACTGCTATTGAGGTGACTGTCAGACTGTTGGGAGGCCGATTGACACTCTCCCATGTCTTTCCGGAATCCGATGATTTGCCAAGACCAAATTCTTCAGTTGACGCATACAGATTTTCGTCAGCATCAAAAGCCAGTGCTAACACTGTAATGCCCCTGTACTGGCCAAGCTGAGTCCAGCTAGCTGCTCCATCTCGGGATTCAAAAACACCGCCGTCGGTTCCAGCAAATACAACCTTTGGATCACTTGGAGAGATCGCCAGTGCCGTAATATACCTGTCAGCAGGATAGTCGAGCTTTTCCCATGTCTTTCCTGCGTCCGTAGTCCTGAATAATCCTCTTGCGCCACTGTCAAACCCTATGATGGTATTAGGATCACTCTTGCTGACAGCCATGGCATGGAAATCGACGGGCGGATCCAGGACTGTCGCAACATTCTGCCACGTTTGGCCGCCATCCGTGCTCTTTATCAGACCAGTATTGCCGCCAGTAGAGGGATGGCCGCTGGCATACAGCGGTACTCCCGCAGTCTGCGGAGCGCTGAACGCCATATAGTCTGCCCTTTGCTTGTCCACCTTGGCCGGTGTGCCTCCATCAACGCTCTCGTAAAAGTCTCCATGCGTGGCGATGTATAAAATGCGGCTGTCTGAAGGGTCAACTCCCAGCCCATGCACATGAATCCAAGAAACAGTTCTTGAACTGGATGATGGGGTTTCAGAGTTGGGATTTTGTGTTGTGCCGCCCATCGATAGTGCTATTCCTATGCCCGCTGCAATGACAACAGCTATCCCCACTCCAATAGCAATGAACTTGGTTTTGCTGTTAGCCGATTTTGCATTTCTTTTCTCTTTTTTATCCATACATATCACCAGACTGCTACTATTCTGTCAGCTAGCCAGAGTGCATTAGGGTTTTTTCCAGATTCATCCCAAAACGACCTGTTAGCTAGTACCCGAACTTTGAAGGATCGCTTTCAAATTCGCTCTTGCACGTGGCAGAGCAAAGGTAGACCTTTTTCCCTCCAGCTTCAGAGATAAACTTGGCATTCTTTTCGTCAACCACCATGTTACAAACAGGGTCTTTGAACATATGTTGCCCTATGAAAGGTAGCTGTCATAGATAAAGAACAGCCTTTACAATTGTAAAGACAACAAGTGTGGCATGCTGCGCCCATGGCTAGTCCTTAGTAATCGCAGTTTTTCTGCCCTTTATTCGCCTATATACTATATACCCAATCAACCCGGCTGCAGCACCAAGTGCCAATATCTGTATTGTCTCACGGACGGATAGTTCTCCTTCCCGATCTGTCGTTATCATTGTTGGCTGTCCTTGATTGTCTGCACCAGCGGACTGTGGCAAGTCAAGCACTAGCGAGAGAGGATAAAGCTTTGAAATGACAAGTCCATCATTTTCCTGTGTTAATGCCCGAACCATTACAGTATAACCACCAGATTTTGCATTCTGCAGTGCTTTAACTACAATATTGGATTCTATCGTAGAAGTAGAACGATTGCCACCGCCAGCTCCATCAGGCAATTTGACTTGGGCAGGACTTGCTGTAAAAGAGATGTCCTTGAGCCCTGATTCGCTCATTCCAGTCAAACTTAATTCTATTTCTTGAGATTTACCGGCGCCGTTGTTATTAGCCTGAGGCTGGGCTGATACTACGGCAACTATGGATTTTGACCCGTTTGCCCCAAGCGTTATTGACTTACTTTCCTTTGGTTGTAGTTCAAAAGGTACATCGACTGAAGTATCTAGATAAGCCACTCTGTTTGATGCCCACTCCACAAACCATATCTTTCCATCTTGGCCTTCTGATAGGTATAGTGCAGTTGAAAGGGGCCCTGTTGGAATTTCATATTCAGTTAGTATTCCGTCGGTAACTCTAATCTCTGCAATTCTGTTGCCACCATGCTGTGCAAAATAGATGTTGCCCTCCTTGTCCGATATTACCTGGCTTGGAAGCGTTGTTGGAAGGAAGCTGTCCGGAGGAGATGTCCAATAAGAAGTGTATGACCTAAAGTTTGATTCTGCGTCCGAAACTACTATTCTGCTTGAGCTATGATCCGAGACGTACATCCTTCCACTAGTTATAGCGATTCCAAACGGGTTGAACCTGTCAGGTTGTGGTAAAGCCATCTTTGTCATCCCCGACAGGGAAGGAGAGGGAGAATCAGGAACTAGGGCCCAAGGTTCAACACGGAGCACACTTCCGGCAAATGTAAGTGAAACCCATATTACGCCTCTATCGTCAAATGTAAGCAACGCCGGCCCTGTGTCCTCCCCTGTAGGATACTCGGCAAATTGCTTTGATCCTTTCTCGAATTTGCCTATTTTGTTACCTGTAATCTCTGTAAACCATATGCTCTTGTCGTCTGGCGATAAGGCTATGCCCATAGGTCCCGCCTTGTCTGTCGGGATTTTCCAACGGTCTATTTTACTGCTTTCCACATCCAGTCTGCCTATGGAATTAGTGCGTGCGTCAGTGAACCATATCGCGTTTGTTTTCCTGTCAAAAACGAGTTGAGATGCTGCTAGGTTAATGATTACATCGTCAACCACTGTAACGCCATCTAATGCATATTGCGCAAATTTCCCTGTGTTGGAATCGAGCCTAAATATGGTGCCGGTTTTGTTTGACGAATGAATGAACCAAATGCTTCCATCTATTCCCGTAGTAATACCTTTGAGCCCTCGCTCTTGTACTGGAACAACAAATTCTTTTATGAAATTACTCTTTTTTTGATAAGTCGCCAAGTCTTCAGGTGAATTGATTGCCTGTTGCTGCTGTTGGGCGGCAACTGGCACATTAATCATAGAGGACAAAGCGACCGACGCGAGGGAAGCCAATAGAAGGGCTGTCAATGTACTGTTGTTTGCAGTCACTATCGCTTCGTCTGTCCGGGCTCGAATCCCATACTTTAGTGTATATCATTACAAATGTAAAGGCAAAGTACACAAATGCTCTCGAATTCTTCGATTATTGCACGCTGGGTCAATAGCAAAATGATCTGCTATCTCCCGCATATCAATGAACTTTGATAAATAACATTTGGCACTGTTGAAAATTCGGCTGTTTCGTCAGTTTTCCCCTCGTAAAGTCGCTAGCGACTAACCGTAGATTCAACAGCACAGCATTTTTGTCGATTCACTGGAAACGCAAGTGCTGCTTTTCCCCGCCGCACTTGTCCGTGCAGCAGCTGCAGGCACTATAAAAGAACGATTATTTTGCCACTTTTCCACTGGAAACGCACGCTATCGCTTTCGCTATCCCGCCCTGCCCTCATTACGCAGCTCATCTAGTATGCGCATGAGCGTGTCATAATCGACGTCGACGCTGTTCAGTATGACAGAGTGATCAATCCTGCCCTGCTTTTTGATAAATTTCTCCACCAGCGCCTTCTTTTTCTGGTACTTTCGGTCCTGCAACGGGATGAATGCCGGCACGCATACGTTTAAGCTAGATCCCGCAACAGTTTAGTGCCATTGTATCCAAGAAATAGCGTGCGCCTTGCGGCATTTGACATGGACGGCACGCTCCTTTCCGGCCGGCTCGTCTTTGCGCTGGCGAGAGGGCTTGGCGTGGAAGACAAGGTAAAGTCGATACAGGACGGCTCGCTTCCGGGCCACGAAAAGACAAAGCAGATAGCCGCGCTCTTTGCCGTCGTCAGCAAAAAAGAAGTCGAGTCTGCAGTCGAGTCGATACCGCTTGCAAAAAACTGCGAGCAGGCCATAGCCGCTCTGCAGGCGCAGGGCTTTAAAACCGGGATAATAAGCGACAGCTATACCGCGGCCGCCGGCGTCGTCGCCCGCCGGCTCAACATGGACTTTGTCGCTGCAAACGACCTTGAATTTGAAGGCGGGGTCGCCACCGGCAGGGTAAAGATGCCGATGGGCTGGGAAAAGATTGGCTGCAAGTGCCACCTGTCTGTTTGCAAGCGGTTCCACCTTGAAAAATACGCGGCCGAGTTTGGCATCGGCATAAAAGACACGGTAGCAGTCGGAGACACCCGGTCAGACATCTGCATGGTAAGGCGCGCCGGCACCGGGATAGCGTTCATGCCAAAGGACGGAGACATTGCCCGCGCGACTCCAAACGTCGTGCGCACGCCGGACATGATGCAGGTCGTCACTTGCACATTGAGACGGATCTGATGCTCCTTGCCAGTAGGAAAGGCGCGATGGCAAGCGCCGGTATGCTGGCTGCTATGAACGCCGTCTGGAAAGGCGCGAGCGCGCTCGTGCTGGCCCCGGCGCCGACGACCCCGAGGCCCAGGATTGCCGAGACCATGCTGCCGGCGCACGTGGGGCACCCGACGAAAAGGCCGGTGGCCGCGCCGATGCCGCCTACAAGCGACGTCTTTGCCTGCATCGCCTTTCTGAGCCTGTAGGCGTGGATGCTGAGGGCAACGTTAAAGCCGACCATTATCGACACGACGGCGGCCAGGATTACGTTGACCGGTATCACGAGGAGCAAAAAGTGGTCGGTGAAATACACGGTGAGCATGGGCATGTAGCCGGGGGCGCCGCAGCACTGTATCAGCTCGGCAGACGGCACCGGTATGCCCTTTTCCGTGAACGACACGTCGGGCCGAAGGACCAGGATCTGCGACAGGAACGAGAAAAAGACGCCGTAGCCTATCGCCGCCACCGCCATTATCCTCCACGACTGGCCGCCAAAGGCGCCGGTGATGAACGACATCAGCCCTGTCCCCCCTGCCGTGCGCTCCTGCTCTGACCTGAAGATGAGGTAGGCACCGTACAGCGCAGCCGCCATCGACGCCGCAGTGATTGCGAGCATGGCGTACGCGAGGCCGGACAGCTGGGCCGCCGGGACGGGGTTGGCGCCTGACAGCCGCGAGTATATCACAAACGCGATGACAAGCGAGAACGAGCCCACTAGGAGTATCCGAAAGCCGCTCTCCCTGATGGCCTGCCAGCCCATCCGCTGTAGATGGCCGTTCTTTCAATTAAATCCTATCGTCCACAAAGCCTTAATTTCTGGTTCCGCGAATTAGAGCCATGCACGACTCGCCTGTGCCGGACGAGTATATATCCGCCAAGATAAGCTACGTGGGCTTTGTGGACCAGATGGGGCTGGAAGGCGTCGTCATACTAAAGTCAGACGACGGCAAAGAGTTCCCGATGCGCGCCTTTTCCGGCGAGGTCGCAAGGCACATCTCGCGCTTTCAGGAAGGCGACAAGGGCGGGATACCCACCATCTACAACCTCGTAGAAGAGATTGCGGTGATGGAGGACCTGCTGCTGACGGAGGTGCGCGTCTACCAGAGTGGCACCGTGCTGCGCGCCAACCTGTATTTCCGAGGCCGCAAGGGCGAGATAACGCTGCGCAACTATCGCGCCTCTGACTCTATAGCGCTTGCAGCCTACTATGACATACCGATAAAAGTGAGAAAAAGCCTCTTCGAAGAAGCAATCGAGCGCTAGGTGACGATTTCGCGCAACTTGCGCTGTACAATCGCGTTCTTTACCTCCATCGCTATCCTGCGGCCGACGCCCATCGTTTGGCCGTAATAGTATTTCGTGTAGGGACTGGTGGTCGCCATGATGGGGTTCCCCGGCACCCTCAGCGAGACGTCGTAAACTACAAAGTCAAGGTCGGTGGTGACTATGCTCTGCAGCGATATCGGGCCAATGATGCCGGGCGGGTACTCCTTTCTCGTTGTCACTGCAAACTTGTCGCCCATCTCAAACACCTTTTCCAAAAGCGACTCGCGGATGCTTGCCGGCGTGTGACCGACTTCGATGTTCTGCGGCTCCATGTCCATCTCCAGCTGTTGTTTTGCCGGCATGGAGACAAAGTCGTGCAGGTTCGTCTGCAGCCTCCTCTCGATGCCGAGGAATTCAGTCTCGCCCGTCAGGGGCGAGTGGAAAAAGTTGAGGTTGAAGTAGGTGCCAAGGACGTATTCTTCGATGATTGCAGATTCGAGGTCCTGCTTTGTCACGACGCCCTGCTCTATCTTTTGCTTTGCCTTTTTCTTGTAATCTTCGTACGACGTGACGATGAAAAACGCCCTCTCGAGCTTGCGCTTTGCCTCCTGCACCTTGACCATCGCCGGGCCGGCAATGTCTGATGGCTTGCGGTAAATTTTTGGGTGCCTCAGGCCTGCCTTCTCGATCAGGTAGTACTGGTTGCGGGGCGCGGACCTCTCTTCTGCGCGCAGGAGCGACCTGTTGCCAAACACCGGCACCTTGAAATTGTTCTCGATGTTGTCATAGCCGAGGTACGCGGTAAAGGCGCGGTGGGCCACCATCACCGCGTTGAGGCCGCGGAGCTTTTCCTGGTTCTCGCGGTTTAAAATGTCTGAAAACTTTTCGACCATGATTATCTCGTCTGCGAGGCGCTTGAACCTCCTGTAAGGCAGGTCCCTGCCCTTCTGGCAGATGCAGACCGTCTTCATGCCCTCGTCCTTGGCGCCGTCCATCACCTCAAGCGCAGAGTGGCTGCCGATAGTGGCTATGGTCACTTTTTTGAGGTCATAGCGGTCGACGATGCTGGCGATCTGCTGCTGGCCGATCAACGGCTATTGAGAAAAGAGGTTGTAATAAAAAGCCTACTTTTTGGTCTTGTTCAACTCGACGTCGATTGCAGCCCTCAGCTCTTCATCGTTCTTGTTGGTGTAGTTGATGCCAAGCGACTCGGCGATCTCTTCGAGCTTTTCGCGTCCGACCTTGTCGTTCTGCTCGGTCTTTAGCTGTTGCAGTTCGCGCTTGGCCTGTATCTTGGCCTTCTCGTATTCTGCGCCTGCCTTGCCAAAAGTCCTCGCCAGCTCGGGGATTTTCTTGACACCAAAAAAGATCACCACTATGATAATGATGATGAATATCCATTCCATCCCAGCTGGTAGCTGCATCAACATGTTGAGCAGTCCTGCGGACATTTGGCTCAGCTACCCTCCATTAGGATTTAAGTGTTAGGTATTGGTCTTCGCCTTTTTCCGGGCCCTGTTCTCAACGGCGACCATCCCGGCGGCATAGAGCCCTATCATGGGGAGCGTGATGAACCACATCGTAACCCCGCTGCCGTCAGGCGTTATTATCGCGCCAAACACCACCAGGATTATGACTGCGTAGCGGATATTGTTGCGCCAGAAATACGGCGACATTGCGCCGGTGAGGGAGATGCCGTACATGAGTATCGGAAGCTCGAACGATATGCCAAAGCCGAGCAGGAACTGGAGCACAAATGCGATAAAGTCCGTGATGTTGAACAGCGGGACGACGCCAATGGCCTCGCCGTACTGGTAGAGGAAATCAAGCACGAACGGCACGACGACGTAATAGGAAAAGAGGACGCCGGCGACAAAGAGCGCTATCGCCGGAAAGACTATTTGCGATATCCCCTTCTTAGCAGCCGCGCTTATCGCCGGCGAGATAAAGCCTGCTATCTCTTTTACCAGCAAGGGCATCGAGCCAATGACGCCGGCAAGTATCGAGACGTACACCTGGGCAAAGAACGCCTGCCCTGGCGCCGTCTGCACCAGCTGGACGTTGTCGGGCAGCAGCGTGTCCTGCATGTAGAGCATGATGCGCGCCGAGACGTTGCGGATGGGGTCCGGGTAAGGGTACGCGAGTGTGACGCCTCCAAAGTCGACTGGCCTGAGGTCGAAGGTCATGCAAAAGAGCGTGATCACAATCACTGCTACGGCCATGCGGACGACGCGCATACGGAGCTCGTTAAGGTGCTCCCGCAGGGTCATCTCTGTGACCATTGTGCTAGGTAGGCGGACGTAAAATATAATCTAGTCGGGACCCGGGATGGGGAGGGCCTTTTCTGCAGGCAGCTTCCACGCTTCCTGGTCGACCTCCTCCTTTGTCATCTTTTCAAATTCTATGGTCAGCTCGACGGGCGCGTTGAACTTTAGGCTGATCTCGTTGGCAAGCACTCCGACTGCCTTACCATCTGCAAACTCTTTTGAGCCCTGCAGGAACCCCCTGCTCTGGCGGTAAAGCAGCTGCCCTCCGAACTTGCCCTGCAGGAAATTCGCAAGGTCGTCCACCGTCTTTTTGGGAACGTCGTTATAGTAAAAGCATATGCCGTGCACCGGCTCTTTGTCAAACGGGGTGCCAAAGCGGTACCAGAACACGCCAAAGTGCTCGTACTCGCCCTGCATGCACTTGATGTCCCAGTGGTTTGCCTTCTCCTGCGGATAACTGGAATCAAGCAGGTCGGTGATGCCAAGACGCCAGTACCTAACGCGCATGGTGTGCCTGTATGGGGGGCATTATAATAACGTATAAAATTGAGCCCATGCACTAAAACGGCCATGGCAGTTACAAAATATTCCACATCCCCCGAGCGCAACAAGATCTTTGAAGAGATGGAGGGCAAGTTTGACGGCAAGGACGTTGACTACTTCAAAAAATTACTCACCCACGGCGACAGCATCGTCCGCACCCGCGCGGTCTGCATCCTTGCCGAGATAGCAGGCGAGGCAGCCGTGGCGCCGATAGGCAGGGTGCTAAAGGATGACGACAACGACCTCGTCCGGCACGAGGCCGCGTTTTCGCTTGGCCAGCTGGGCTTTACGTCCGGAATAGGGCTGCTGGCCGACGCGGTCAAGAACGACTCGAGCCTTTTCGTGCGCCACGAGGCGGCAGTGGCCCTTGGAGTCATCGGCTCCGAAGATGCAAGAAAGACGCTGGACGCCGCGCTGGCAGACGAGAGCGAGGAAGTGAGGGACTCGGCAGTCGTGGCGCTTTCGAACCTCGACTACATCAGGGCGGTCAACAGGCGCAACGACTTTACGAGGTTGACCGGCGGCTAAATTATAAGCTGCCTGCGCGTCAGGTACTGGATTGTCAGAGTGGCTGCAGAACGTCAGGGGAAACTGGCGGGACGTAAAGTGCCCCTGCGGCAGCGCGTTCCATTTCAAGGGCAAGGTGGACGAGCTGTTTGCCTGGGAGCGGATACACCTGCGCCACATGGCGTCTGACTATGACAACCACGAGATGCTCTCTTTTTACCCAAAAGACATGGTAATAATCTACCATTCGTCGTCAGGATACGTCATCGAGAGGCGCAAGCACAGGAGCGAAGAGATAAGCGAGGTGCACGAGGCCCGCCTCTACGGCAAGGCCAAGCTTGCCGGCGTCTAGCGCTGCTGTTGAGGATTATTCTCCCACAGTGCAAACGCGTTGTTTTCCGTATCTGTGCATACTGCGAACCAGCCGTGGCCGGGAACCTCTGTCTTTGGCTTTGTCACCTTGCCTCCAAGCTTTTCAACCTTTTTAGAGTATTCAGCCACCGAATCGACACCGATATAGATTGTAACGGGTTCCTGCGGGTAATACCTCAGCATAATCCCTCCGCCCATGACCTGTTCTCCGTTTCCAGCACCCGTTCTAAACATCCAGTAATCCATCTCTGGCACATTCTCTATCTTCCATCCAAACAGGCTGCCGTAAAACTTGTTGGCGCGCTCTATGTTGTCGGCCGGTATCTCAAAGTGAACTATTGTTGCCATGTTACTTCTGGATAGCTACTATAGAAAAGTAATATTTAACATATTTTACCCTATGTAAAACGGCCCCGCCCTACCCTTTGAAGATGAGGCGGGGGTATAGTTGTCTTGTTCTGTCTCCATCGGGTAGGTAGATAGTGCCACTGACTATCTAGCCCGCTTGCAACGACATAACCATCTTGTCTTTGGACAGCTTTAACGGTGTCGCTGCCTTTTGGGAACTTGGCCGTCTCTCAGCAAAAACTAAACGGTTACCGAGTACTAATATCCAAATCATGGCACTAAAACCTATAAAAAACGCCTAGAAGTAACTGCCGGTTCATAAGCCTGAAAGATCTCCAATATCTCGATAAATGGAATCAAAAGAGATGGTCCAAGTTCGCTGGGATATGGCCAGGCTGCTTGAAATGGGGTTGAATGAGGAATTTATCATTCAACTTTCGGGAGATGAAATACAGGATTTTCTCAAGGGTGTCTTGTACCTCAAGGAAAAGTGCAGTGGCTTCATGTAAGGGTAGATGTAGACTCTTTTTCGCAAGCTTATCCATCTCTCAATAACTGCCAAAAAGCACTTTAATAACTATAATAGTGTCATATGATAATTCAATAGCTCAATACATAAGAGGCGGATTCGAAAGACGCACACCAACCACAGAAAGAGATGTAGGGATCCATACAGTATTCTAGCTACGATTTTGCAAATATGTGAACAAAGAACAATGAGGACTCATGTTATTTACAAGGCGAACCTTTCGTATTCTATGCTGCAAGAGTATATCGGATTGGCTTTGCATAAGGACTTGCTAGATGAGGCAGCAGATAGATCCCTTACAACTACAACAAAAGGAAGATTATTTCTTGTGGAATATGAAGCAATAGAGCGAATGTTAGCAAATAATGATGTTAGCACAAAGGGCGGTCCCGGTGGAACCTTGCAAGAGGAATCGAGGGAAAATATCTCTCAATAACTGCCGGAAATGGGCCGTCAAACCCCTATTCTAGCATCTAAAATAATGACGTTTGGCCGTTGCTCCATAGGGATTCTTTCCTGCATGTGGCTATGTCTTTCTGCCGCCCTCATGTTATTCTTGCAACAGCCGCAGCGCGGGCCTATCGAAAAACCAACCTCGCAATTTCGACACCACCAACCCGCGTCATAGTTTGCCTTCCTCCGTAATACGCCAGGTAGTCGCGAACAGATACCCCGGCATGGCATTAGTTAGCTAGCACTTGCTCCTTTTGGTATTGGATAGCGTCGGCCTTCCACCATTCGTTTAATCTGTCTGCAGCTTCCTGTGGGGTTGTCTTTTGGTTAACGTGCGCCTGATTCCAGACAGAAACGGCGTACTCTATGAACTGCTTAACCAATTCCTGCGCCTGCGGTGTAAAAGCAAAGACCTGCGCCGGGTTGTCGGCCTTCCCTACCTGTGGTAATCCGGCGGCTATAATCCTGACTGAAAGGTATCGGTAAAAGTCAAACCGGAGGGGAATTAGCTCTATGTCGCTTTCTAGGGTCATTCTAGACTTATGCCCCTGTTATTTCGGACCCATCTGCCGACTAGAATTAAGGTCGCCAGTACCGCCATAGCCACTAAAAGCGCGAGACATACAGCAATGATCAAATTGTATTCCGGTAGGGTTGCAATTATGCGCCGATTTTCTAAGGAACTAGAGTCTGCAATTCCATGAATGACGTTAAACGTGATTGTATAATCACCCACAGCCACCGCCAATAATAGGAAGGCTATCGGCATTACCGCGCCCGGCAAAAGTATGTGTATTCTGGCCATTTGCTCAAAGAAGGTAAAGGCCGACTTGTTCATGCCATAGCGTTGCGTGCCTGACATTATCAAGATTTTCATTCTATAACCTTGTACTTAGCTCTTTTGCCTAGAAGTTGTCGAAGGCGTCGCTGAACTTCTGGATCACCTTCCCGACGCCTGAGAACGGGCCAAGTACTGCTGCAAGTGGGTTTGCTACTGTAAATTTACGGTTCTTGACGCGGTATTTCCTACCTTTCTTTTTCTTGGGGTTGACCCTCTTCGAATCATCGTCATAGAAGAATTTGGAAGGTATGTTTCTAAACGGGTTAGTGGAAACGTTTACTGTCGCGAGTGTCTGTTTTGTTTTTGTTGCTGTTAATGAGCCTGTAAACTGGCTGACTCTAGGTATTAGGGCCGTTGTGTTGATAGCCTTGCTACCTGATCCGCTGAATAGTCCGGAAAGCAGGTCGTTCCTTGACTTTTGACCTTGAAACAGTCGGCTAGTTGTCTTTTCGATGCCGCCAAGCTGCAGGCTGGAATTACTGCGGCCCTTTGTACCCGAACCTAACAGGCTTTCAATTTTCAGGTCATTAGAGTACATGCTATCGTTCCTTATCCGACTTGATGGCCTGTTAGCCTGGAAGCTCTTGATCATGTCTTTAGCGACTGAATCGACGTTAGGAGAGACAAAAGACTCTATGCTAGTGTCAATAGTCTGCTTTTTGGCCCTTCTATTGTTAACGATAACGGTGCTATCTCCGCGCCCTAGGCCGGACAAAACGCCGCTACTGCTCTCACGGCCTATTCCAAACGGTCTAGATGCAGCAATTCCCACAGCTGCGCCAAATAGCGTGCCATCTTTAGCCGCACCAGATGGAATTACGCCCACATCACGAAGGTATTGCTTTGTTACTGTCGCCTGTTCGTTGCTCGGTCCGATCCTGAAAGGAGTGGAGGGCTTGCCCGTTCCGCGCTCCATCCTGAAAATATCCTTGGTTACATCGGAAAGCCCCAGGAAACCGCGGCCTTTATCGGCTCCAACCATGGCCCGCAACTCTTTATCGTAAATGGTTTCCGAGGTTGCAATTACCTTGTCATACTGTGGGAATTTGGAAATATCAAAGCCCTTGCTTCCAGGGATGTCTATTGCTTGCTTGCCGGACGCCTTGATGCGTGCAAGTGGCTCTAGCACGTCTTTTGGGTTTCCTGACAGGCTAGGTATTGTCTGCGAGCTTGCCTTTACCGGCTCAGTCCTGATAGAGCTAACGGGGTATTCTTGCTCGTTTATCTTTACTACGCGCTGCACATACCCGGTAAGCCTTCTCGGGTCGCCCGTCAATAAATCGCCTTTCTGGACCTTCGTTAACGGGTTTGACATGAAATATTCCCTAGATATGCCTTGGCGCGTGACCTTGGGGGCAATCCTACGCTATACTTGAAACCCTCACCTTCACGCCCTATGCCGAGAAAACCCCGCTCTATGTCGATAATTGTTTTTGTCTCGGCGGTGGTTTTTCCAATGTTGGCGGTTTGTCTGAGTATTGGCAAAACGTCTTTTGATATGCCCCTTGTGCTTACGGCAGCTATTGCGCCTTTATCCTGCGCCTAGGTATCTTGTAGGCGAGATAAACGACAATGCGCCCGTTACGGCTGTCGCTGCATAGTAAACTGGCTGTTTTACAAAAGATGTGCCGAGTTTGCCTAATTCTTTAGCTGATTCGGGGTTAACGAGTGAAAAGCCGCCCTTGATGCTAGAGGTTTTCCCGGTAGATAGTGAGCCTAATGCGTCGCCTATTAGTTCCGGCTTGTATGTTTGTGTGTTTTGGCCCTTAGTGAGAATGTCAGCGCCTCCAAATATCGTGCTTTTGATGTTTTCAAGCGGTGCAGTAAGCCCGGATATTGGGCTATAGTCTCTAGTGTCCGGCTTGCCTATGTCGCGCTGGTAAGAATATGGCCCGCCTGATATTCTATCGTTGAGTTGCACGTTAAAGTTTGTCTTCCCTGGAATGTAGCCAGAGATTGAATCGTCAATGTTTACCCTGTATTCAGTAGGGCCACGCTCTGTAATGAATTGCCGTGTCTGAATGTTTCCCTGCGAATCTGTCTCTTGAATACGACCGGGAGCGCCCCTCATTGGAACACCTATGCCCATATCGTCAGCACCTCTAGGTGGAGAAAACTGTTTTTGAAACTGGCGTAATTTTGCCTAAGTGCGGCTTGCTCGGCCTGTTGATCTCATAGGAATAGCATAATTTCTTTGCTCGGGAACCTCATATCCGCTGCCGTCAGGACCAATTACTGATTGACCGGGTGTAACACCTACAAGATATTTTTGGTCTAGTATCTCTTGTTTCTTGGCTTCGACTGTCTGAGTGTTAATAGTCTGTTGCTGACCCGTTTGCGCGGCTTTTTGCTGCGCTTCTTTGGTAGCTGCCTGATATGCTTCATAGCCTACCTTTTGGCGCGCTTGGTCCTCTAATTGCTGTTCGCGGTCAGAAGTGCGGGATTGTGAAAGCTGGTATTTGTAATAATCAGGCGTTCCAGGCGGGTAGGGATTTCCGGGGCTTGACATTCTAACTAGGGAAATAATACCTCTCTAAGCTTTAGCTTTGTCGCTAAAAAGGGAAAGGTAGCGCGTCAACGGCTAGCCATTGCCACAAACATTGCCACTAACGCAACGGCGTTTGCAAATGTCAGTCCTATTACTAACGCTGCGCCGAGCTGGCTTCTGTGCTTTGCAACTACCTGTTTGAATTTCGATTTGTTTTCTTTTTGCATCTTTTCTTTTCCACCTCCTCTAAAAACGACCACTCACAAGATATATCAGGCCCCCCAGTGTCATAACGCCGACTATCGCTTGAAAGGGGACTAAGAAGTAGTCAGGAAAATACAGCAGTTGCAGAGTTTCTACGATGTAGCCGCCGCTGATCATCTGCATAAAGACGGTTATGGCCTTGCCAAAGTCACCAAAGATAAAGGCAGTATTGAATCCGCCCCCGGCTCCGAAAATGTCGGTAGTTGCATTTACACTGGTCTGCAGAGTGGTAAAGTTAACCTTTGGTTGTAGAGTATCAGTATCAGGGTAAAAGGCGGCATTTACCATGTATAGGCCGAGGTTTATGCAGAAAAAGAACAGATTCAGGGTGAGGACCGCACTAAACCAGGCTTGCATTCTAGAATAGGTTGCAAGACGGTTAGCTTTAGCTCTGTCGCTGCAAAAAGGAAAAGGGAAAACCAGGCTTGTTATTGAGGGGCCTTGTCCTTTCGCTCCCTGCTTCTCTTTTGTAATCGACCGTAGGCGTACAGAAAAGCCATACCAACAATCGCCGTAATGCAGATGTTAAAGATGGATGTTCGCAACGGCGTTCCCATGGTACTATCTATGTAGAGAATGATCACTATGCTAACGATTGTGTTTACAATCCCTGCAGCTAGGCGCTCGCGCTTGCCAATTTCTGCATAGTTGCGAATGAGCTTCATACTGTTTATCTCCTGACCAGTGGCGCGTACCTTTGCGCTAGTGTGTCCTTGACAATCTCCCCAATCTTTGCAGGGTCGGCCAGTAGAAGCTGCGCCGACTCTACCAGGATGCCTCTGCAAAAGTCGGTTTCTGTCATGCAGAGAGAGCGGCTTAAGTCTGCGATTAGCCCGGCTTGCTGATCGGTTAACCCTAACTGTCTTAGGTCCAGGGCCGTACCTTAAGCCCCCTTTACTTCGACTTCCAATTCTTTGCGGTTATACTCCTAGCAATATGAGCCGAGAATCTGAAAGGGGTAGCGCACGGAATCCCCATCTTCTTTTAGCGAGTCATGAAAGAATTGCCGATCCTCTTTTGAAAGTTCGGTAATCTGGTAGCGCCGCTTTATCTCTGCTGACACCTTTTCGCGGATATGCGTTTCCAAAATGCTAAAGATGTATTCGGCCATATTCTGACCTCTGTTCTCTGCATCTTGTAACATGGCTTGGACATATGAGCCTGGAAAGTAGGCGCCGCTTTCACACATCATTCCATAGCCATGATGTCTGACCCACCTTTCCAAGTCCTCTTTCATTCCCGGCTGTGAAAGAAAGTCGGCGGGTAGCCTCTTAGAAACATCCTCAAAGTTTGAAAGTACGATTACTGCCAAACTTTCAAGCCTCCTATTTTTTGCCATACGGCCTTTCATTCTGCCACTCTAGATACTCGGCCATTAGCTCCGGATTTCTACCCATCATTTCATCTAGATGGCCGTCCATGCAATTGCTGAAAAACTCGCGCTCGCTGATTGCGTCATATGTGCGCCTGAAACTGTCGTACTTGTTCTTGTCTAGGTCCATGGTTACGGTAACTTCAATTTCTGACGCGTCTTTCCGTGTCTGCTCTAGCGTGTTGTGGGCTTCAAAGACTTTATCATTTTCGGCCATCAGTTTGTTTTTCAGTTGACTTTCAGGGGCCGCTATCTCCAATTCTGCCACTATGCACCGGTGCAGGACTACGTTTATCGCCTCGTCTAAGGTGCAGTCATAGACCTTTGCGATCAGGTCTAGGGCCTTGTATTCTGTCTCCGACAGGTGCAGTTTTGGGGTTGTCTGTATGGTCAGGATGTTCTTTTGTGCGTCGTTCGGTAGAGCCAAGCTCGCATCTTGCATGGTTGGCTAATACATTATCCTATTATTTAATTCTATTGGCTAATACCATAACCAACGTATAGGCTAATATACTAGACAATTTTATACCAGAACCATGCTCGCGATAGAGGCGGAAATGACACGAAGCACAGTAATGCAGCAGCGTAAAGGATCTATTTCGCTAAAGACGACTATCCCAGAGTCCTACGCCATCATGCTAAAAGTAAAGCCTGGTGACAAGCTTGATTGGGATCACGAGATCATAAACGGCGAAGTTATCATAAAGATTCGTAAAGCCAAAAAATAAGATTGGATATAGTCTTTTAGAAAAACCTGTTCCCCTGCAGTCTGAGGCATGACTATGACATATTTGCAGGTGAGTAGGCGTAGTGTGTGAAGTCTGCGCGCCTCCTCCACCATACAGAAGGAAGGTTTTAGAGGGTTGTGGCAGGCAGCTATTCAAAACGGGTATTGAAAAAGTGCACTGTCTGCATTGTGCATATCTAGATAATCCGGATCCCTGCGATTTGTTAGCCGCGAAGGCCGGAAATACGCAGGGCCCGGCTTCGTGGAATTTGCAGGTTCTTTGTTTCTGCACAATACCTAGGGTTTTAGAATTTAAAGCAATTATGACGGCCAGGTATGACTGTAGTGAGAGCGGCCCTGCAAGCGTCCTTTTGCCCGCTGTCATGCAATGCTGTCTTTGGTAGTAGCTTTTTCATCAAGATTATCGCCCTTAATTCCAGTCTTCTTTACATACTTTAGCAGTTCGTCATGGTCGTCTATCTTGTAGTATTCCTTCAGGCTAAGGATAGTATCATCATCGATTGTCCGATAGTGTTCCTTCCTTTTGTTTAGTTTTTCAAAACTTTCTTTCTCAGACATACGAGAGTACGCACATAATAATAGAAATGACTTGCTTATGAACCTGTCAAACATCCGGCCAGATTATTGGTCCTGGCTTGCGCACCCGCACTCGAGGCACACCCACACTCTGCCGTCGAGTCCATCACGAAAGATATGCGGCTGTTCCTGTTTACAGTTAGAGCATCGACGCCTGAACGTCATCCTCATATTGCAGGTATTAGAGAAGTCGGCTTTAGCAGTTATGATTGATTGTTCGTTTGATGTTGGCGGCGTCTTTTCCATCCCATGCTATCTGAAAAGCAATGCTGGCCTCTATGATGTCTGCAGGTTGCATCTAGTGGCGAGCTTGCAAGACTGCATATTAAGACCGTGAGCCGGTGCAGGCCCCCGCCAAGAGGTTTAGAGGTAACAAAGAAAACATGGCACAGTCATACAAAATAAAAATGAAAAAGAAAAAAGGGGGAAGGAAAAGCCGATTCCTTATTTTCTATGGATCGACGTCTCCAAAGTTGAAGGTGAGGATGTCTTGTCCTCCTTGCTGGATGTGCAGCACGACATCAAAGTACGTCAGGGACACTATGTCGACAGTCCAGTTAGCGTTGGGGCAAATTTCTGATGCTCCGGGAAGCGCTGGAGGTCCAATGGTGGGACTTGCAGTTACTTGGCCGTTGCGCGGTTGGACGGTAACTACCTGTCCTTGCAATGGCCCAAAGTCAACTTCCTTTGGCGGTGGATTGTTGCCACCGGGGTTGACACATTGAAGCACAGCTTCGCCGCCCGAAGATGTCAGGAATATGTTTGAAACTACATTGCCAAGTCCGGCTGCTTTGAAAGTTGCAGTCAGACTAAAGTCCGGGTTCTTGACGATTGTTGGCGTCCCGATGAAGTGCGGACTTGCCGCAAATGCTGCTACGCTGAACGATGCTGACACAAGCACCGTAGCCGTCAGGATTGCTGCTGTCGTGGTTAGCAGATTCATTGACAGTGGGTATGTAAGGATTTAGATAAAGTACGTGTCATTTAAGTACGTATTGTCAATAAGTCGGTAATAAGCTGCATAACTATTATATTTAGTGACGGAACGATCAAAATCTTAGAATATTGATGATAAAATGAAGTGTAGGGCAGTTTTATGGCAAAAAGTAGTACGGATAAAAATAGAGACGTGCTCTAGTCATTAGGTTACGATGGTACAAAGTTGTTCGACATATCGAGGCCCGGACCCCTGTGTCAATGTTGCTGGACTCAGGGGCCCGGGAGAAGTGTTGTTCTTACGCCCGTGTCC
>NZ_JBOGQF010000006.1:0-26718 GCF_050748925.1 Nitrososphaera sp. | reverse complement strand
GGCTATAGCTCCGCTCTTTTGCTCAGTCTGCATCGCTGCCATTGCCTGGCCAAGCTCCTGCAAAAACTCGGCGCCGGCGGACTGCATGGCAATGATTACCCATAGGCAACTAATTACCTCTGCGGAAAGAACATATCGTGCATCGAACGCAAGGATTGCAATGCAGTTCCAGGACGCGTGGCTGGAGATAAGGTCGTGTGAACACAAGCCTGAAAAAGAGCTGGAGCACGAAACCGTCCTTTCCATACAGGCGCTCAAAGAGGTCATGAAGGTCGCCGAAGACACGCTGACAGACATGCAGCGAAAAGGAGGGGCGGCCATGTGGGACTATTCCCGCAGGCTGGACGCAGGAGAGGTAGACGAAGTGATGCAGGTTTTTGCAGCCATTGAGGCCAAAGACGACGGCAGGGCAGTTTCATACTCGATAGACGTCGTTTACGGCGGCCGGTGGTACGCCCTGTCGCTTGTAGGCTACAAGGCCGAGTAACGTATTTATTGTAAACTGGCTTTCAGTGCTACGTATCGCTATGGTGATTAACGAGGAGTTACTTGCCGCAAGGAAAAAGGTCTCCAGCAAGCGCCCCAAGTTCATCCGTCAGGAGAGCTGGAGGTACGACAGGCTTGCAGAGAACTGGCGCAAGCCCAAGGGCAAGGACAACAAGATGAGGAAGCAGAAGGCAGGACATCCCGATATCGTCAAGATCGGCTATCGCGGTCCCAAGGTTGCGAGGGGCCTTCACCCGTCAGGCTACAATGATATCGTCGTATACAACGTAAACGACCTTGCGGGCCTTGACCCGAAAAAGGATGCAATCAGGATGGGTCACACGGTCGGCACGAGAAAGCGCAAGGATATCGTGGAAGAGGCGACCAAGATGGGACTGAAGATGCTTAACGCAGGCAAGCTGGCTCCAAAGAAGGAGGCCAAGGCGTAATGGTCGTCAACATCGCCAAAAAGCGCGAGCTGGTGGCAAGGATACTGGGCGTGGGCGTGAACCGAGTGCGCTTTGAGCCGGATAAGCTTGAAGACGTCGCCGATTCAATCACGCGCGACAACATCCGCTCTCTGGTCAACAGCGGCGCCATCTGGACTGCAAGGGAGAAGGGCACGTCACGCGGCAGGGCAAAAGCCAAGCGCGCAGTGTGGAAGGCCCACGGCAAGGGTGCGGGCTCGAAAAAAGGCGCCAAGACTGCGAGGGTTGGCAAGAAAGCTGTCTATGTCGTGCGCGTCAGGTCGATGCGCTACCACCTGAAGGTCCTCAAGGATCGCAAGGACATCACCAACGAGACGTACTGGCAGCTGTACAAAAAGGTGAACGGCGCCCAGGTAAGGTCGCTTGCGCACCTTCGCGACCTCGTAAAGGAAGCCAAGACCCGATAGGGCGGGCTCACTTTTCCCTTTTTAGTTTTGCACGTTTCTTTTCAAAATCCACTATCGTGTTTTCATTGAACGCAAGCCCTTCTTTTTTCAGGATCTCTTTTTTCATCTTTATGCCAAACGCATAGCCTCCGATGCCGCCGTCCCACGCCACTACTCTGTGACACGGCACCACGATAGGGTTTGGGTTTTTGTTCATAATCTGGCCGATAGCCCTTGCGGCATTAGGGTGCCCAAGCGCCCTCGCCAGGTCGCCGTACGTCGTCACCTGCCCTTCAGGCACTGTTTTCAAGAGGTCGTGAACGTCTTTTGCCTTGAGAGGTGTCATGGCACCACAATCCAGCGCGGAGTATTTCAAACTTTCAGTATCTCGAGTCCGGTCTTTTCCGCAAGTTTCGTTATCCGGTCCTTGTGGCTCCCGAGGCCCTTTGCGTCAAGAATGACGTGCGTCACCTTTTCGATGCTCTTTTCGATCATCTGTGCCATCATCTGTTCGTCGATTGCCTCCAAGTTGTGCTTTGACGCGACGGCCGCAAGCCCGAATTCGGATTCGAGCAAAAGCTTGTTGAATTTCGTGGGATAGTGCGTCCCCCCGATGGCGATGCCCACCTTTCTGCAAGGCTCGACATTTTTCAACACCTCGAGGACGCAGCTGCACATGGCGCCGGCGGCATCCCTGTCGACCCACTGCTTTTCAGATGACCCAAGCTCTACAAACAGCACAGGCTTTTTGAGCGACGTGGGCCCGTGGTGTGTGGCCTCTATCACGACTTCGTAATTCGGGACGCAGGCCTTGGTAATCGCCTTCAGGTAGGCCTTTTGCAACGATGGATATGCTGTCGCTATCTCTTTTGGGTTGCCGCCAAACGGCGCGTCTGCAAAATTGCCGGTGCAGTGGCAGGTCAGAGTGGGTATCCCGCTGTCTGACCGGTGCTTTGAGAGGAACACAAAGATCAGGGCGTCAGGATAGACGGCGTCGAGACTTTCAAGCGTCAGCAAGCTTGCCTCCGTCACGTGCAGCTTGACGTTTGGGTAGGCAGGCGAGCGGCTCTCAAAGCCCCTTTCCTTGAGGCAGTCCACCATGGTCGCCCCTGCAAGGTCCTGACTCGAGGCTACAAGGACATAGTCTGGCAAGTTGAGAACTGGTGTAATTTTTCGGGTATTTTAAAGTAAATTTATAAATTGCATTAGTTCTCCGCATAGCTGGCTAATAATGAGCGATCCAACCAAAGAGGACGATCTAGATCAAGAGATCAGTTTAGATGATGATAATCAGGATTTAGAAGTGGAAGAGACAAAGTCCCAGCCGGCAGAAGCAAAAGGCCGGCAAAAAATGGCGCCTGCAGCAGCCGCTGCGGCAGCGCCCCAGTCGGACAAGCCGGCAAGCGACAGCAAGTTCTTTGCGATACGCACAACCGGCGGCCAGGAAAGGATGGTCGCTGACATGCTCTATACCAAGGTAATGGCCAAAAAGATAGGCATCAGGTCAGTCATGGTGCTTGAGAGCTTTAAGGGATACATCATTGTCGAGGCGCCGGACTCTAACGTCGCATACGAGGCTCTGGCAGGCATCAGGCACGTCAGGGGCCAGATACGCGGCGACCTGCCGTTCAAGGACATCGAAGGCTACCTGATAAAGAAGCCGACGGTGACTGAGCTTAGCATCGACGACACGGTAGAGGTCATCGCCGGCCCGTTCAAGAGCATGAAGGCCAAGATAACAAGGGTAGACTATGAAAAGCAGGAGGCCACGGTCGTGCTCCTGGACTCTCCCTACCAGATCCCGGTCACCGTGGACGCCAACTACCTCAAAAAGGTAGCCCACTGACAAGGATTAAATAAAGATCGAGGCTAGATTCACCGCTCCCCGGTGTTGCCCAGTTGATAGTTGACCTCAACCTCAAGGACAAGCATGTACTAGTCATCGGAGGCGGCACTGAAGGGACGAGGAAGGTGAACGCGCTGCTCGGCCAGGGCTGCAGGATTACGGTCATTAGCAACCGCTTTAACAAATACCTGCGCGACCAGCAAGAGGCCGGCAAGATTGAAACTGTGAAAGCGAAATTAAGCGACGCGGGCATCCTCGACGGCTACAGCCCGTTTCTGGTGCTTGCATCCACGGACGACAAGGAGCTGAACCGCAAGCTCTGCCAGCAAGGCCGCAAGATGGGCGCGTTCGTGTACTCTGTAGACGACCCCCCTTACAGCGACTTTTCCTACGCGTCTGTGATAAACATTGAAGGCGTCATGCAAGTCGCGATTTCAACGTCAGGCAAGAGCCCAATAATGGCCCGGCAGGTGCGCATAAGGGCAGAGAGGGTTCTAAAGAGGATAATAAAAAAATCAGACGCGGAAAACGTAAAGTTGCAAGAGTTTGCCCGCAATGCGGCGAGGCCGAAACTGAAAACCGTCGGGCAGCGCAAGGAATTCCTCTATTCGCTCATCAAAGACGACAACATTCAGAACCTTATTAAGGAAGAGAGGATTGAAGATGCTAAAAGCGCGACGCTTGAATTATTGCAGGAGTGGGTGAAAAAAAGCAAGTGACGGCCGCGATAAAGACGCACGATTCACATTTTTCGCCGCCAGTCCAGATCATTAACGCCCGCGTGACTTACAAAAACGCGCCTATCCACCTCCTCGAGAAATTTGCGTTCAAAGACGTCGACGCGGCCCACCGGGCATTCATTGAAAATGCAGGAGTGGATGAATGCGTCATACTGCAGACTTGCAACAGGGTCGAGGTGTTTGCCGCCGCAAAAAGCCAGGACAGGGCAAAGATAGTGGGCCAGTGGGGAGAGACATTGAACCTTGAAGGCAGGGATCTTGAAAGCGTCCAGGTGAACACAGGCAAGGACGCCATAGTGCACCTGCTAAAGCTGACGTCGGGCCTCGACTCGCTTGTAATTGGCGAGGACCAGATCATCGGCCAGGTCAGGCGCGCATTTGAATATTCAAAATCAAACCGCTATGCAAGCGCAAACCTCGGGGTGGTATTTGACAGGGCGCTCAAGGTCGGGAGCAGGGTCCGCAACGCGACTGGCATAAACAAGGGCAACGTTTCAATAGCGTCAATCGCGGTCAACCTTGCAGACGAATACGTCGACGACCTGAAGGCCAAGAAGGTGATGCTCATCGGGTCTGGCGAGGCAGCCAGCCTGGTGGCAAAGGTGCTGAAAAAGCGCGGCGTCGACTTTATGATAACCAGCAGGACATACGACAGGGCGAGGTCTTTTTCAGAGACTGTGGCAGGCACGCCGGTGCCCTTTGACACGGCGCTTGGCATGTTCCACGAAGTGGACCTGATATTTGTCGCAAGCACGGCACCGTATTTCCTGATACCGTACGACAGGATGGAGGCAGCCATGAAGGGCCGCAAGGGCGCAATCATGATATTCGATCTTTCGACCCCGAGGACCGTCGACGAAAGGGTGGCATCCATACACGGCGTAAAACTCGTCAACATGGACCAGATAAAAGAGCTGGTGGAAAAGAACATGCGGTCGCGTATGAAGGAGGTCCAGTCGGCCGAAAAGATAATCGACAGCGAGATACACTCGATGGAAGGCATGATGAAACGCATGAAGGGCGAGCCTGTAATAGTATCGGTGTTCAAGAGCGTCGACGCGATCCGCGAGCGCGAGCTGAAAAAGGCGCTTTCAAAGCTCGCCAGGAACTCGACGCCAGAGCAGGCCAGGATAGTAGAGCAGCTGTCTTACGCCATAGTGAAGGGCATACTCGCCACCCCCATGAATTATTTGCGCAAGGAGATAGAGAGCGGCAGCGAAAACGAAGAGCTGATGAAAACAGTGGCCAAGATGTTCAAGTATGAAGACGAAAAAAGGCAGTGACTTTTCCGGCGTGAGGTTGCGGCGCCTCCGCAAGACGGCCGCAATCCGCGACCTTTTCCAGGAGACGCACGTTTCAGTCAAGGACCTGATTGCGCCGATATTTGTCGAGGAGGGTCTGAAAAAGCCGCAGGAGATAGGCTCGATGCCGGACATCAGGCGGCTGCCGCTGTCTGACCTAGCCGGGGAAATTGAAGAGCTGTCGGACCTTGGCGTGAAATCTGCCATACTCTTTGGCCTGCCGGCGGAAAAGGACGGCAAGGGCTCTGCGGCCTTTGACGACAGAGGCATAGTGCAGAAATCCGTCGAAACGGTGCGCAAGCACTTTGGAGAAAAGATCGCAATAATCACCGACGTCTGCCTGTGCCAGTACACGTCGCACGGCCACTGCGGCATCGTGGTAAATGGCAAGATAGACAACGACTCCAGCGCAGCTACCCTTGGCAGGGTAGCGGTAAGCCAGGCAAGGGCTGGTGCTGACATTGTCGCCCCGTCGGCCATGATGGACGGCCAGGTGCAGGCGATACGCAGCGCGCTGGACGACGCAGGGTTTTCAGATACTGCCATAATGAGCTACTCGTCAAAGCAGGCGTCGCCTCTGTTTGCGCCGTTTCGCGACGCGGCGCATTCCACGCCAGAGTTTGGCGACAGGCGCACGTACCAGATGCCATTCACAAATACCAGAGAATCGATGCGCGAGATCGAGTCAGACATCGCCGAAGGCGCAGACGCCATAATCATAAAGCCGGCCATCCCGAACCTCGACCTCATCTACCAGGCAAGCAGGGCGACAAACCTCCCCATATGCGCCTACAGCGTGTCCGGCGAGTACGCACTGGTAAAGGCGGCGGCACTCGAAGGCTGGGTCGAGGAGGACGCGGTGATGGCGGAATTTTTGACCGGGATAAAGAGGGCGGGCGCGGACATGATGATAACATATCACGCGAAAAGGATGGCCCGGCTCTTGAGCGAGTAGATTTTATTCCAGCCTGCCGGCAAAAGGGTGAGGATGTTTGCAAGCGACGGCAGCTCTGAGCGTGCCACCAGCATCGAGGACTATCAGAACACCTGCTCCGAGTTTATCATCGACATCAGCAAGGACTACAAGGAATGGGTCGAGCGCTACCACCTGGGGGAAGACGAGGCTGCAAGGAGAAATGCAGCGATAAACGGCATAGTAAAGACCACCAACGACTGGATATCCAGGTTTGGCAACACCATCAAGAAGGTAGACATCATCATGAACGACGGGGTCAACAAGATGGCAGAGAGCACAGCAGGCTACCCGTTCAAGTTCGAAGTCTCTGTCAACAACGTCAGCAGGTACGCGATGCACCCTTTGGGCGAGGTAAGGGTAAACATCAGGGCGGTGCCGAAAAAGGATGGCAGGCTCGTGTGCGTCGGCAACTACCAGAAAGACCAGCTCTTGCTCATAAATTCAAGCGGGCCGGTAGAGTTTGCACTGAGCAAGGAGAGCATGAAAGGCGCCGACATACTGGACGACTATGTCATCCTCAACGCCAAAAAGTGCCAGAAATACGACGTCATCTCGCTCACGACTGTCGTTGAAGAGATAGACGGCGACTATGTCGCGGAAAGCCGCGGCTACTCGACGCTCATTTTGCTAACCTAAGGACATGTTTAAATTACCTTTCCATGCCGACATTGCACTAGTGCGACGGTCGTCCAGTTTGGTCTAGGACATCAGATTGCCAATCTGGTAACCCGGGTTCAAATCCCGGCCGTCGCATCTTTTAAAAAATTCGCGTCCATCTTGCCGAGCTTTTCGATCTCTCGGTCAAGCCATTCCTCCACCTCTTCGGGGTTTGAGCGCACCTTTTCCTTCAGCGATGCCAGCTCGGCCGCACGCGCTTCTCTCAATTTTGCAAGCTGGGGCATGTATGCTGCCATTGCGCTTTCAATGATCTTGTCGATCATATCACGCCAAACAGCACCCGCAGCAATATCACCAGGACTATGATGCCAAGCACCACAGAGACGATTGTCCAGATCATATGGATATTTTCGTAAACATCTCATTAAAGATAATCTGAAAGCATTTCTAGAGGAATCTACTGGGCGCTGCCGCACGCGCAAAAGCCGAACTCGTCAATGCGCTTGCCACACCTTTCGCACTTTTCCCCGTACTCGACCTCCCACGCCCGCTTGCCGTACAGCTGGTAGTGTGTGTCTTCTTCTTCCGGAAGATCCTCCTTTTTTTCTTCAGACATTCTATTTTGTCCTGCTCTTGGCGTTGGCCTTGATTATCGCAAGGGCCTTTTGCGCCGCGTCTTTTTTTGGCAACTGGATCATAAAGACGTTCTGCGAGTTTGCATAGGTGTTTTCGCTCGGACCCATCGCGACTATGCCGCTTTCTGCAAGCGCGTCAAAGAATTCCAGCATGTCGTTTGCGTAGAGGAGAAAGTTTTCCTCAAAGTCCGTCCCCGCAAACTTGACGTTCACATCCACAAAGACGTCCTGCCCGTCGTAGAATATGTCCAAGAGCGTGTCGGCCGAGACGCGCTTGCCGTACACCTTGCCCAGCATCTCCTCGTACTTTTTCGGGCTCACCAGTATGCAGGGCACCTTGCCTCCGGAAAACTCGACCAGCGTCGCGCCTTCCTGGTGCAAGTTGGCCTTGAACTCTTCAAGCGTTGCAAAGTTGCGCTTGGGCACGGCAATATTTTCCACCACCGGTCTGATAAGAGTTTAGCGCTGCGGCCTAGTCTACCCGCAGCCCTTTGACAAAGATGTTCTTTGACAGGTGTATCTGCACTTCTTCGGCCTGGCCCTCGCTTATGGCACGGCCGGCGCCTGCGCCTTTTGTGTCCATGAAATTTGACGTGTCTTTAGAGTGCCCGAGCCCAAGGTAGTGGCCGATCTCGTGCGCAAAAGTCCTCCCCAGCTGGGGGATCTTTGACGAAACTGGAGTCGAGTCGTCGCCCAGCTCCACCACGGCGCCCCGCCACGCGGCAATGACCGGGAGGGCACAGGTAACCGAGATCCCGTTCTTGTCCAGCCCTTTCTTGCTGGCCGACTTGGACTCTTGCATTTCGTTGATAAAATAGACGTTGATGTGACCGGCCTTGTTCCAGTCCTTTAGCAGGAGCGACACCAGCTCGCCTTTCATGTCAAAATACTTGGACGACTTGCGAAAGACTATCTCTGCGACTTCCATCTTTAGCAGCCCGTCTTCCCACACCTTGTTGGCGTCAGCCACAATGTCGCCGACCAGCTTTTCTGCCTTTGATTTGGACGAAACGCCGCCGGGTAGGTTGCCGTCGTCGTCCTGGATGACGTTCACAAACAGGCGCACCTTGAAAGGCGTTATCCGGACAGACGACACCGTGTCGCCAAAGCCGAACTTGCCGCCGTGCTTGGCAGAGCTCATATTTGATATCTCTTCCTTGCCGTTGCGGAACATTACACCGCCTTTCCAGTTCTTGTCCTTGAAGAACAGCGCCATGTCAGACGACGAGGTCATCTTGGCAGAAGACGTGCTGTTCTTGACGGCGGTGTCTTTCAGGTCGGAAAAGTTGCGCGTTACCTTGAGGCTTTCGCCTCCAAAATCGGGCTTTTTGAAGAGAGTGATGGCCATTTTCGGATACTCGACCTGCTGCCGTAATAAAGTTTGCTAGCAGATTCTTATCGACTTGGCCAGCATCAGGGCGCGCTGCGAGTCGTCTTCCATCAGCTCGCTGTTCTTGTACTTGTTGCTGAAATAGATGAGATCTATCATCTTGCACCTGTCCATCGCTACGACCGCGTTCCCGTTTGCGCCTGCAGCCGCGTTGGCGTTTGTAAGGATGACCAGCTTGTCGACAAAGCCGGCCGTCTTGAGCGTGTTTGTTATCTGCTCAAAGCTCTTGGCGTGGTCCTTGTTGATCACGACCGCAACTGCGACCTTTGTCCCGTACGGGTCGTTGAACATGACGTCAACTGCGTGCCCGTTGGACTTTTGCGGCTTGGCTACCGCGCCGACCTCGTGCGCGTAATTGACGAGGTTGCGCACCGCGTCCTTTACCCCGGTTTCAAGCACGGCAAAGTCGCTTGTGTTCCTGCGGATCTTGATAAAGTCAGATATCGGCACGTCCATCACGCTTCCCCTTATGCGCAGGCCGGGGTAGACGTTCTTTATCGTTTCATCAATTGCCTGCTCGTCTACGATTGCAGCAGATCGCTTGCCCGCGTTTTCAGTCGCGTGGTACATGATGTTGAGCATCGAGCGCACGTTGCGAAAGTCAGAGAACTCGTCATAGATGACCTTGACCTTTGCCCCCAGGTCGTGCTCTTCTTCTGCGGTAAAGCAGTTGCTGGCGTCGTGGTGGCGCACGTATTCCATCACGATGTCAAGTATCTCTTCATAAGTGTTAGAGCCGGCAAGGTCTATCTTGTAGTTGGCCTTTTCCAGCCTGTCAAATACTGAGGCGTTTGCGCGCCTGATGTCGTCGTACGAAGACGGCGTGAATATGAGCATCAGAGTAGCGGCCGGGATGTGGGCGTTTATCACCGCCTTGACAAACTCGAGCGTATCGCGCTCGGCGTCAAACTCGTCAAGCTGAAAGACAGTCACCCTCTTCAAGAACCTCAGGTTGAGTGAAGCCAGCGCGGCCAGGCTTGCGATAATGTCTTCAAGCGTGGACACGTTCTGCGCGTCGGCCCTGAACCGCCCTTCCACTATCAGCTTTAATATCGTGATCTCGATTGGCGAAAATTCCCTTCCCAAAAGCTCTACAAGCGCGCCATAGTTTGGCGCCAGCTCGTTGCTCAGCACCAGCTCGGCCTTTTCCACCAGGCTCTTGCCGGATATGGAATCGATAAAGCCATAGTTGAAAACCTTGCGCGCTACCCCGCCCTGGCGCTCTGCCTTTTCGCGCACATACGTCACCACTGCGCGCCTGACTGCGGCAATGTATTCTTCAGTAAAGCCGCCCAGCATCGCGCTGTAGAGGCTGTGCATGCTGCGGGGAGAGACCTGCGTCAGGTCCACATATGACGCCACGGTGCTTTCCGTGACTTCCTTCAGCCCTTTTATATGGAGCGCCAGGTGAGTCTTGCCTGAACCGACATCCTGTATCACCGTGAGCAGGCGAAAATCCTTGTCAGTTGCCGTGCCGGCGCTAACCTTGGAGTGCAGGTCGGAGATGCACGCAAGTACTGCGGCCTTGGCTTCCCTGTGGCGCCTGCCGCCGAGTATCTGCGCATCAATCAGGGTCGGGGTCGGGCTGCTTGGGTACGGGTTCCTGTCGAGCCTGTAAGGGTACATCAAATGCACCTCACAAAGCCGTGCAGGAGGCCCCTGACCATCACGCCTTCGCCGCCGCCTGTAGACAGTTCGTATTTGTCCTGGTACTGGCCGGTGAGCTCGCCCACGAGGCGGTAAAACTCGTCGCTTGCCAGGCCGCATTTTGAGCATACGTCCGTGCGTATCTTGGCTAGCTCGACCCAGCCGATGGACGACGCCGAACTTATCAATGCGCCGTCAAACTCTTTCTTGAAATCTGTTACTGCCATCGTGCGCCTTGGCGCGGCTGACGCCTGCAATACGCCGGCGTTGCCTTCCGCCTTTTCCGTGACTAGGCGTGCAAGGTTTGAGAGGTTGTTTGCAAGCGACTCTATCGCCCTCGCAACATCTTTGGAAGAGCTGTTGACAGACTCCTCCAGCGACTTTATCATGTCATATGTAAGCCTGAATTTCGGGTCGGAGTTGAGAAGGCTCTGGACGTAGTGGTTCTTGTGGAAGCAATAGTAGGCGCTTCCGCGCTTGTCGACAAACACCTCGCCTTTCGTCACGAGGTTTTCCAGTGCCGCTTCGATCTCGCCAAGTTCCTTGCGAAGATCAGCCTTTTTCGCCCCGGCCGACCCCGCAGTAAGGACTTTTCTGAGCAGTTTTTCCTCTGCGGTCATGAGGTAGACGGCCGAAATTCTTATTTAAATCCCGACGTAGCAGTTCGCTGCTTAATGTGTAAAGATAATTAAACAAGTGACGAACAGGTCGCATGGCACTGCTTCTCACTACATAACATTAAAGTATCCTTTCATTACCTGCGCCGCTACGGGTTTCTGGACACATATCGTTGCTATATATTCTGAACGAGCAACGCTTAAACTCAAAAAGGCTTGTAAGATGTCGTGCGGGAATTTTCCAGGATCCTTTCAGCCTTTGGCGCGTTGCAGGCGGCAAGTGATGTGAAATGGCTTCCCATTTAGCGAAATTACTGCTCGTTGCTGCGCTGGTCATCACTGCTTTTGCATATACAGTTCCCGCTTTTGGCCAGTCTACGGTTGTTCTCACTGTAAATACTCAATACTCTACAGGCCAGCCCATAAGCGGGCTGTGGACCACGCTTGCCCGGAACGGGCAGGTGGTTGCATCAGGGTTCTCGCCCATCCAGTTTAACCTGGCGTCTGGCCAGCAGTATGTCGTCACCGTAGGCAACTACCAGAGCTTTATCTTTGAGCGGTGGCAGGACACCGGATCCACTAGCGCCTCAAGGGCGGTATCCATATCGCAGGGCACCACTATAACGGCCCTCTATCAGGCGCCGGCCGGCACCGGCACATCCCCGGTTGTCCACATGAGTGACACCACTGCCACGTCGGGCTCACTTGTGCAGACAGGCAGACGCATAAACGCAGAGTGGGTTAAACCCGGCTCGCAGCTCATCGGCGACAAGATAGACTCTATAACGCTGAGATTAGCCAGGACGGCGACCATCCCACCCGGAACGTTCAGCGTGGGCGTCTATGATGCCAACCTGAACCTAAAGCGGTCATTTGGCACCGTCAGCGCGTCAACCCTGACGACGGCGTACCAGGACGTCGAGTTCAAGCTGCCCGCCAGCGACCCTCTTTACACGATAGCGCAGGATGACCGCATTGGCCTGTTCTACAATGGAGGCTCGGCAAGTGTCGGCATCAATGTGATGATTGACAGGAACAGCGCAGACCCATTTGACGGCACAAACTCGCAGCGCGTCAGGTACGAGTCGGGCTGGCTGTACTATGACACCGGCGAGGACCTGTACATGATATTGAGGCAGACGCAGAGTGGCAGCGTGCCGCCGCCAGGCAACTCGCGGCCAACCGCAAACGGCCAGTCGGTCAGCGTGAACGAAAACTCTGCGCGGACGATAACGCTGTCAGGGTCCGACCCGGACGGCCAGCAGGTAAGGTTCTTTATAGCCGGCCAGCCGGCGCACGGCATTCTTGGCATGGTCAACCAGAACACGGTGACGTACAGGCCTTACGACTATTACGACGGCCCGGACAGCTTTACGTTTGTCGCAAGTGACGGGGCGCTCGACAGCACGCCGGCGACGGTCAACATATCCGTGGCCAACACCGTTGCAAAGACTACGAGCCAGGCAGTGGTTATAACAGTCGATCCCCGCGGGCATACGGACAGCGGCTTTTGGACTACTCTGTCACAGAACGGAGTGCAGATCAACGCCGATTTCTCGCACGTCGCCTTTAACGTGAACAACGGGCAGCAGTACGTCGTTGGCGCCACCCCGGGCTTTGGCCAGAAGGTGTTTGACCGGTGGCAGGACACCGGCTCGACCAACCCGTCAAGGGCCATATCGATAACAAAGGACACCCCGCTCATCGCGGTATACAGGTAGCGCGGCAACAACGGTTAATACGGCGCGCCTGCCTTTCCCATGACGGGATGATGATAGTTCTTTCTGTATTATGATGAGAGTACTAGGGTATCTGACCAATTCACGATTGCAGCGCAGGGGTAGTGGCGGCTCTTTGCTGCCGCGTCCTGGCGCGCCTCAGGGCCGCAAACACAGACAGGATGACTACGACCCACGCACCGCCCATGGCAATGTTGGTGGGGCTGACATAGATGTAAGGCACCGCCTCGTGCAGGTTTTCCTGAAGCGCAAGTGACGCAGCGTGCATGTCCATCATGGCAGTGTTGTACTCCTCGTTGTGGGGCTCTGACAGCGAAATGGCGGCGGCGCGGGCCAGTATGCCGTCCATCTGCACGTGCAGGACGGCAAAGTCCGTGCGCACGGTCGGGAAGAGCCAGACGGGATTTCCTTCTGCAGGCACCGAGAGCCGCGCTAGCCGGACGTATTCTTGCAGCTGCTGAGGGGTCTGGGCCGACTGGGCCCTTGCAAGCAGGCCAGACGCCTCCTGGAGGGGGTAGATGGAAACGTGATAGCCATAGTACGCGACGCCCGCCCCGATTATCAAAAAGGCGAGGATCCCGGGCAGGAGCACCTTCTGCCCTGCTGCCTTTGGCGCAGGGGCCGCCGTTGCAACCTTGCGGGAGGCCTTTTTCTTGCCAAACTGCGAGTGGGCGATGCTCATGTACGCGACATAGATGAACCCGACGGTGGGTATCGCTATCAACGGCGTGTAGAGCACGTTGTTTGAGAATATCGCGACGAAGATGCCTATCACGCCATAGATTGCAAAGAATATCTCTAGCAGGGTCGTCTTTGTGAACGGCAGCACATATTCCTTGTTGCGCCATTCCTCGCCCTTGCTCGTGATGCCGAACTTGGGCGTCCTCAAAAACTCGTTCTTGCGGCCAAGGACCGCGTCAAAGACCGCGACGGTATTGTTGACAGTCATGCCTGCCGCAAAAAAGTTCAGGAAAAAGAACTGCATGCCCTTGTGCTTCCAGTCGTGCTTCCACACCTTGTTTATCACCACTAGGTAGCCGCCGGGCCCGAGCGCCACGTACATGCCAAGCACCGCAAGCGGCGCGAGTTGGCCTTCGTAGAGCTTGAACTCCATGGCAAGGAGCATCGGAAATATCAGAAACTGCGCAAGGAAGAGCGGGTTCACGATGTGCCGGGTCATGTGTATGAACGACTGCAGTTTCGAGTCGGCGCGCACCTTCCGGTGGAGCAAGACGTCAAGCATCAGCTTTAGCGCGACCTGGATAGAGCCCTTTGCCCACCGGAACTGCTGCCTCTTTGCCGCGTTCATCTGCACCGGAAGCTCGGCGTTTACCACAAAGTCGTCAAGGAACATGCACTTCCAGCCGTTCATCTGCGCCCGGTAGCTGAGGTCCATGTCCTCCACCAGAGTGGTCGTCTGCCAGCCGCCGGCGTCGCTTATGCACGCAGCCCTCCAGATGCCGGCAGTGCCGTTAAAGTTGAGGAATATATGGCTCATGCTCTTTGCCTTTTGCTCCACGAGAAAGTGGATGTCAAGCGATACTGCCTCTGCCTGCGTCATTGAGGAGTAGTCTTCGTTTATGTGGCCCCACTTGCACTGGACAAAGCCCATCTTGGGGTCGTCAAAGTGCCTCACCAGGCGCTTCAGGAAATTGGCCGGCGGGATAAAGTCGGCGTCAAATATCGCGATAAACTCGCCCGTCGCGCTGCCCATGCCGGCCTTTAGCGCTCCGGCCTTGTAGCCGGACCTGTCAGCCCTGCGCAGCTGCACGATGTCAAAGCCCCGGAAGCGGTACTCGTCCACTATCGACCTTATTAGGTCCACAGTGTCGTCGTCCGAGTCATCCAGCACCTGGACCTGCAGCCTGTCTTTTGGATAATCCATCTTGCACACGGCGTCGATGACGCGCCGGGCGACGTACTTTTCATTGTATAAGGGGATCTGGACTGTGACTGCGGGAAGCGCGTTTGTCGGCACGTCGGCGACGGCCCGCATCACCTTGTCATGGGCGCGGTTTCGGCGCGACTGGTAGGCGAGGTAGTAAAAGTTCAGGGTATACATCGTCGTTATCCATGCGGCTATGAGGAATATCACGTAGAGAAAGGTGCCCGGGCCGTACAGTACCATCGCTGAATCTATGGAATAATCTTACATTTTACTATTTATAGGTAATCACTGGCGGTTCTATAAGCAGTCACTGTACTGCTAGCCCTTTGTGAATATCTTGACTGCCTGCGGAGGGCACACGCTTTCGCACGCGATGCAAAAGATGCAGTCCTTCTCCCTCACCATGAACGCCTTTTTGTCAGACGCCGGGTGGCCCGGGGTTTCGAGCCATTCATAGACGTTTACTGGGCACGCCTCTATGCACGCGCCGTCGGCGACGCAGATGTCAAAGTCGATGCACACGTTTGTGCCCCATATCCCCAACTGCCCCGGGGCGTCGAGCGGACCCCACACTGCAATGTCCTGGAACTTGCCGACCTGCTGCCTCTTTTCCTTGAATTTGACGTCTATAGGCCCGTCGACCTTGGAGTAGCTGGTGCCAGTGCCAGATAATGAAATGGTGGTATTTCCGCCTGCGGCCGGTGCTGCTGGCGCAGCCATTGCCGGCGTCGCCGCGGGCTTTGGCGCAGCCGAAGCCGCTGCCGGCGGCTGGGCAAGCGCGCTCCTTGCCTTGGGGTTCTTGGCCAATGGCGTCAGCTCGTCAAGCTTTTTTATCGCCTGCTCTGCCGTCAGCTTCTCCGCCTTTTGATATTGCGCTATCATCTTGTCACCAATCTTTGTATTCCGTACAATAGTGTCGATTATCATCTTGGCGTTTCGGTCCGCAGTCTGCCGGTAGTTCCTGACCCAGTAGGGATCGCCAAAGTATTCAAGCTGCCTTATCTGGTAGATGAGGTCGACGACCTCGCCGGTCACTATCTCGACGGTGATATTCATGTCGACGGACAGGTCCTCGCCGGTTACAGAGTCGACGCCTTTCTCGGTCCACTTGTGGGTGACGTATATCCTGTCGGCATGGGTGCCCATGGCAAAGCCGGAACTGCGCAGGTCGTTCTGGATGCCGGCTATCTCGGCCTTGTCGGTAATCTCTATCGGGATCCTGTAAATTCCCAGCTTGTTGCCGTGCAGCGGGTACACACCCCTCTTGGCCGTCTCTGAAAGCATCGTCCAAACTCTGTCCTTGAGCAAGGCAGACATTGTTGTTGCCTTCCATGGCATCTGAATGGTCTAAAAGTATTTCGCTTTTGGAGTTTTAGTAGGCGTAGGTTTAGACCGTTAGGTGGTATCCTGCATTTTTTAATTCTCGCATTATATCCTCAAAGCATTCTTTTACTTTCTTACTAAAACTGGCATAGGCCACACCGTGTATATCGGATGGCAATTCTACACCATCTTTATATATATAGCAAACACGGTCACGGCCTAGCTTTCCCATGAAATATCCTAGTTCTAGAATTACGTTTTGTCTAGCACGATACATTTCAGCCGTTTTATCTTTACAAATATCATCAGGGGTAAGCAAAATGAAAGCATATCCAATGTTCTCTATGCGTTTCTCAAACTTTTCAATGAGAGTCTTTCCTCCGTTTGCTTGTTCATGTAGAATGATAGGCTTTAATCTAAAACCTTCGATAATTCGTGCCAATTCCAGTTTTGCAGCATCATCAGGGCCATGTACTATGAAGACCTTCTTGGTATCAAGAACGGTTGATTGTTTTTGATTCAAAGTGGCAGAGTGTTTCGGAGGAGTTTTTATGAACTGTCTTGTGACATGTTCGCCCTCTTCCGTTACATACCATTCATCTGGAATTCCAACTATCGCAACCCGAGAGCTTCTTCGTTGAGCTTCGCGTCGATTTCTGATGCCTAAAAGTAGTAAGCCAGGCGGTACTGCAGTTCGGTTAATTTTGATTGCTTCAATGTCAAAGGGATCAACGACGGTATTGTTACAAAAAAATTTGTCGCCGTTTATGTAAGGATGTACGATATTTTCGACCAAGACAGACTCGTTTAAGTCAAGCTCGAGAAGATCATCAGAGATGTTTTTTCTAATAATCCTAACATGATAATACTCGATCTTAATCAAAACAAGCGGTTTAATTGGCTCAATCAAATCCAACTCTGTATCCCATGCTAAACTTTTAGTCTACTTATAATTATGGTTTTGAATTTTCGTCTTGACAAACTATTCGTCGTCGGGGCACGTCAGCTCCCTTATCGCCCTGTAGCGCCTCTCCATATCCTCTGCGAGCTCTACGACCTGCTCCACCGTGAACTGCGCCCGCGGGAAATACCACCGAATGCCGACCTTGTGTCCGATGCCGTCCATATCGTGTATCATGCCCCTGTCGGCCTCGACGCCGTACTTTTCATCAAGGACATGATCGTGCACTTCGAGCCCGCGCTTGGTCTTGTCCTCCATCACGATGTAGGGAGGCCGGTCGTAGATAAAGTAGAACTGCCCTTTTTTGACAAGGTCGGGCGGCTGCTGTGACATAAAAAAAGAGAAGAAAGAAAGGGCTTATTTCTCTATCGGGTTGCCTATCATGTTGCCCCACTCTGTCCACGAGCCGTCATAGTTGCGCACCGACGGGTAGCCGAGCAGGTATTTCAGCACGAACCAGCTGTGCGACGAGCGCTCGCCTATCCTGCAGTAGGCTATCACGTGCTTGTCCGGCGTCACGCCCTTGCCCTCGTACAGCGCCTTCAGCTCCTCAGGGCTCTTGAACGTGCCGTCTGCCTCCTTGACCGCCTGCGCCCACGGGATGTTCTTGGCGCCGGGGATGTGACCTCCACGCTGCGCGTGTTCCATCGGGTACTCTGGAGGCGCGGTTATCTCGCCGGTAAACTCTTTTGGCGACCTGACGTCGACGAGCACTGTCTGCTCGGCCCGCTCTATCGCCCTGCGCACGTCCGGCATGTATGCACGCACCCCTTCGTCGGCAGGATTGGCAACGTACTTGCTGGCCTGCGCCTGCGGCTCATCCTTTGAATATTCGCGCTTTTCAAGCTCCCATTTCTTGCGCCCTCCGTTCATTATCCTCATCTTTTTGTGGCCATAGTACTGGAAGACCCAGAAAGCAAAGGCCGCAAACCAGTTGTTAAAGTCGCCGTACAGGACAAGCTCGGTGTAGGCTGTCGCGCCGACCCTGCCCATCAGCGCTTCAAACTGCTGCTTGTTGATGATGTCGCGCCTGACAGGATCGTTTATGTCGCGCTTCCACCAGACAAGGTGCGCGCCGGAGACGTGCCCCTGCCTGTACGCGTTTTCAGGATCATAGTCGATTTCGAGGATCTTGATGTTTGCATTTTTCATGTTGGACGCGACCCAGTCGGTCTCGCAAAGCACTTCGGGGTGAGAATAACTCATGGTTAAATATCGAAATCATGTACTTAAAACCTTTGCCAGACTCTTTTACGGCTGTCGTCGTACAGGCGAATCTTATGTAACACGGCAGAAATGACAAGGCATTTTAAGAACGGTAAATGCAATAGCACTGCGGCAAATGGCCAAGATCCGCGGCGTGGCAATCATCACAAAAAGAAAGAACATCGAAGCCAAGGCGGCTGCTACAAAAATTGCGGGAATGCTCGGCGCCAAGGGCGTCAGGGCGTTTGCAGTATCGCCGCTAAAGATCAGAGGATGCGAGACGCTGGAGCAGGACAAGGTGAAAGATAGAGTAGACTTGATATTTGCCATAGGGGGCGACGGCACGACCCTCAAGGCGTTCCGCACCATCCCCGGCGACCTGCCGCTTTTGAGCATAAATGTTGGCGGCCACAGGGGCATACTCTCGGAAGTCTATGCGGAGAACATGGAAAGCGCCATCAAGGGCATTATTGACGGCAGGGGCTTTTACGATTCAAGGATAAGGATACAGGCAGTCGCAGGCAGGGCCGCGCTTCCGCCGGCACTCAACGAGATACTGCTCACCAGGGCGGACCTTTCGCGCACGCCCACGATTTCGATAAAGCTGATGGGCGACGAGATAAAGCACAGGATGGACGGCATCGTGGTGTCGACGCCCACGGGCTCGACAGGGCACAACCTTTCCCTTGGAGGTCCCGTCTTGCACGAGGGCATGAGCTGCCTCATCCTGACCCCGATAGCGCCGGTGAACAAGATGCCCCAGCTCGTGATACCAGTGGAAGAAATAGTAGTCAAGAGCAGCCACAAGTCGCACCTCATCATCGACGGGCAAGAGTCGTTCGTAGTGGAGGCGGGCCGGGAGGTCAGGATTTCGCAGCACGCTCTCGGGGTAAAGTTTTTGCGCCTCCAAAAGAAGGGCATGAGGCAGCTGGCAAAGCTTGGTTTCTGATTATGTCCTTGACGCGTCGGCGTTTTACGCCGGGACGGCATTTCTTTCAGGCAGACAATGCGCAACGACAAGCGCAGTTTTTGAAGAGGTGTGCCACATCAAGAGCTCGCATGCGGCCCTTGAAGCGCTCATGGACGCAGGCAACCTTTCAATCGTCGATCCGGACAGCGAAAACATTGATGCAATAGTCGCCGCAGCGAAAAAGACCGGCGACTATGGCAGGCTGTCAAAGGCAGACGTTTCAATCCTCGCGCTTGCAAGGCAGATGAGCGCGACGCTTGCTTCAGACGACTATGCGGTCGCAAACGTCGCGGCCACGGTCGGCATTGCAGTCGAGATGTCGTCTGGCAAGGGCATAAAGAACGTGCGCAGATACGTCACCTATTGCAGCGCCTGCAGCAAGGCTTTTGGACCAAACGCAAAAGAGTGTGCCCTGTGCGGCAACGCGCTGAAAAGAAAGTTCAAGGTCACCGGATAGGATTCCTGCGCATCGCCCAGTCGATAATCGAGCCGTCATACAGCTTTACATTGTCATAGCCGGCTATTTTTAGCTGCATGTACTTGTGCGACGCCCTCATGCCAGAATGGCAGTAGCACACGACTTCCTTGTCCGGCGTTATGCCGTTTTTCTCAAACCCTTTTTTGAGATCTTTGCCGCTCAAAAACGCCGAGCCGCTCTGCCCCACGCCGTCCTCCCAGTTGAGCAGGACGGAATCCGGTATCTTGGCCTGCATGTGCTCCTGCGCGGTGCGAGCGTCGACGACGACAAACGCAGGGTCGCCCATCCTTGCCTTGATGCTTTCGGCGTCGACGCGGATGTCCGCCCTTGGCTTTGACTTGAACCGCGCCGGCGCAGGCTGTGAAGGATCGCGCGTGACCGGCAGGCCGGTCGCCTTCCACGCCTGGAACCCCATGTCCAGCATCGCAGTGTCGGGATGCCCGTGGTACATCAGGCTCCACGCCACCCTTGCTGTCGTCGGGTCGTCGGGCTCGCCGTAGACGACGACTTTTTTCGAGTCGTCGATGCCGCAACTGCTGAAAACCTCGTCCGCAGCCTCGCTGTCGATGACAAGGTTGGCGCCGTTCTGCGCTATGGCGACGACCATTTCGATGCCAAGGGGCAACGCATTTTTGATGTGGCCAAAGCGGTAGGGCATGTTGCCCCGGGTGTCAAGTATGACGACGCTCGGGTTCTCAAGATTGGCTGCAAGCCATTTGCCGTCGACCGTGACTGCCATGCACGGGATTTGCAGGACAGACATTATAACTCATTCTTCAAAAAGCGTCCTCTGAACAATGCTTTCTGCCTTTGCCGCCGAGTCCAGTATCTTGCGCAGGCGCTGCGCTCGCGCCAGCCCAAAGCCGGGGATGGTCGCAAGTTCTGCTGCGGACGCGTTGAGCGCCCGCTGCGGCGTCTTGAACTTTTCAAGCATCCTTGCCGCAAGCTTGTCCCCCACGCCCGGCACCGACGACAGCACAGACAGCTGCTGCAGAAAAACCGGGTTTTCCTTGCGGATCTTTTTCAAAAGCGGGCCCGTGGCCTTGCCTTCCTGCAGGTTCTTGTTGACAAGCGTTATCAGCAGATTGGTGGTTTGCTCGGCGTCCGGCGTGTGTATTATGGGGATTCGGAATTCCATCGCGACCGTGGCAAGCGCGTCATACGCAAGTGGCATCCTCTCATTCAGCTTTTGGGCCCTGCCAGCGTCAACGTCATCAGGGATTTCCTGCAGTTTCGCAAGGTCGCCCTGGATAATGACCAGCGGCTTGGCATAGTATTTTACAAGTTCCGAGCACTGGACAAACAGCCGGCCGTCATAGATTGAATGCACGAGGTCGTAGACTGTCTTGCGCTCGACAGCAGTCTCAGGAGAGACGATGTAGTCGCCCACCGGCAGCTGCGCGATGTCGACGATGGCGCCGGCCTTTTTCAAAAGGTCGGGGATGCCGCTGTTGCGCTCCCGCTCGTCGACCACAATGCGTGCAGGCACAAAAGGGGAAAAGACCCGACTGGGCTATATTCTTACTCGGCCTTGGGCTTGCCGAGGGTAGCTGGGCCAGGCCCGCCGCCACGGATCATCTCGTTTATCTTGGTCTCTACCTCCTTTAGGTTTTCCTTGACTCGGGTCTCTTGCTTTTCAAGGACCTTGACGCGCGTGGCGCCCAGCTCTTTCTTTTCTTCCAGTTCTTTTACCACTTCGTCCTTCTTGGCCTTGACCATGACAGAGCCTGCAGCCTTGTAGACCGCGTCGTCGGCGCCGGCCTTTTTCAGCTCTTCAAGGGCGCGGTCAGTCTCTACGTTTTCAATCTCCAGCTGCTGCTTTTGCATCATGATTGCCTGCAGGTTCTGCTGGAGCTGCTGTAAGCGCGATACTTGTTCTCGGAGCCATGGGGGGAGTTCCTGTTCGCTCATTTGCAGACGGTTAGGCTGACGGACATAAAATCATAGCGTTGCGCACCGATAGGACGTGTCAACCAGGCGAAGAAAAGAATTCACGTTCGCCCGCAAGGACGCCAGGTCGTCGGTCTCTATTGTAAAAACGATTGTCGAGCCCTTGCGCGACATTGCAAGGCGCTCGCCCTTTTCAGTCAGTTTTGGGATGTCAGGCGCAAGGGCAGAATAAATTGCCCCGGCTGCACGAGCCTTGATGCGTATCTCAGATCTGCAGCTTTTCCGTGTCAACGTCGTACGCCCCTGACGCGACTTTAAAGCTGCACTTGGGGCACGCCCATATGCCGGCTGCAAGGCGGCTGAACCTGAGCGACCCGCACGATGGGCACCTGCGCTTCTTGTGCAATGTGCGGTACACTTTGCCGTATCGCTTACGGACCGTGGCGCCGAACTTTACTCCGTGGCCCTTTAGGGCTGTCGACTTATTCTTTCTGGGCAAACTTTGTCAGCTCCTTCATTTTGGCCCGCACTTCCTCTCCTTTAATTCTTGCTGTCTCGGCTGCCTTCTTTATCTGCTCTATCGTGAACGAGCCGGTATAGCCCTTTTGCAGCGCGCAATAGCCCTCCTCGTTGGTAGAGATGGTTATCCTTGCGTCCATCGCGCCTTCCTCTTCAGACGCCGGGTCTATCATCACCGCGTCGCCGATCCTCACCTGCGTGATCGATATCGGGACGCATGTGACAGGCATCGGTATAGTCCTGCCGGTGTCTGTGACCTTGTCGTCCTGCATTTCAAGCACCGGTATCTTGGCGCTAAGGATTGCCGCCACCGTCGCGTACGACGTGGCGTCAAAGAGGTTGCCGTCGGCGTTGAGCACCGAGCAGTCGACAAATACGGTATATACGATTTTGCCCGGCACAAGCACTAGCTTGCCAAGGTCCACCATTTCAGACTCGCGGACGCCCCTGTCGACGACCCTTGCGAGCTCTACTACTTCCTCGTCTGGGGGTCCCGGCTCAACGTGAGGCGAAGCCGTCGGCAGCACCTCGGCGGTGACGATGAGCGCGCCCTTGTCTTCAAGGCCTTCAAAGGGCTCGCCGGTGCTCACCTTGATGCCTGCAATGACTTCAGAGTCGCCCAACTTTACCCGCGCAGAGCCGTTTGCCTTCTTTATGACGTCCAGCTCGATTTCAAGCGGCCTCTGCTCGTCAAAGTTGCGGCCGTCTATCCTCTTGCCCTTGCCAATGGATTCCATCATCTGCTGCTTGCGCAGGTGCTCTACGATTATCGTGGAACGTTTTGACGTGCTCATTGTTCTTCCTTGACCTCCGTCTCGTTGCCAAAGTACTTCTGCATCAGCGCCTGGCGCTGGATGTCATAGACCATCTTGCAGCCGCTGATAGCTTTGTCGAGGCACTCGTTGAACTGCTCAGAGTTCAGCTTGCCGTCCAGCTGCATCAGGGTCACCTGGTCAAGCCTCGGCATGTACGCTACCGGCATGTCTGCGCCGCCTTCCTTGTCCTCGACGTCGTTGATGTCAAGGATTATCTTTTCGTCGACCTTGCCTGCAGCGCACGCGGCCACGAGGTCGCGCATGTTGATGCCGGCATCTGCGAGCGCGACTGACGCCGCCGTAATGCCTGCGCACCGGGAGCCGCCGTCTGACTGCAGCACCTCGACGAACACGTCGATCGCGGCGCGAGGATAGTCTTCAAGCATTATTGCCGGCTCTAGCGACTCTCGCATGACCTTGGATATCTCTACTTCCCTCCTTGACGGGGCGGGATTCTTGCGCGTGTCTGTCGAAAACGGCGACATGTGGTACCTGCATCTCAGGACGCACCTGTCGGGCTGCTGCAAGTGCTTTGGATGCACTTCTCTTGGCCCGTACACCGCTGCAACGATCTTGTTCTTGCCAAATTCTATAAAGGCAGAGCCGTCGGCGTTTTTCACGGTGCCGACAGTGATCTTTACGTCGCGCAGCTGGTCAATCGTGCGCCCGTCTGTTCGCTTTCCATTCGCATCTATTAAATTTCTTGTTTGAGTCATTTTTCACTTTCAACCTCTAATCCTTCAGTTCTTTCCGTGGCGGACTCGGCCGTTTCCTGCGGCTTTGCCCCGTCGTTCTGGCCTTCCTGCGGGCTGTCAGGCACATTCAGCAGCGCCTTGATGCGCTGCGTCAGGTTGGCCGTGTGCGCCTCCTCTTCTACCATCCTGATCGCCTTGACTGCCTGATTTATCCCTTCCGGGTCCCTTCCCGTGACGACTACGATTCCGTTCTGCCCGATGAGCACGCGCGTGTGCGTCGCCTGCTCGATTGTCTGTATCATCGAGCCACGCTTGCCTATCAGCCGGGGCACGCGCGTCGCAGATATCTTCAAGAGCTCGCCGGTCGCAATCTTGCCAAGGTCGCGGTCCTGCAAAGTCAGCATCGGGTCGCGTGTCCTGTCAAATGCAAGGACGCGTGCAGTTATCATGTCGCCGATTGCAAGGTGCTTGCCCATGTCGTCCCTTGCCGGAGAAAAGTCCCTGCCGAAAACGTCCGACGCGGGCAAGTGGGCAGAGAAGCATGAATTGATGTCCACTTCCCACGACAGCGACGTGTGGTCGACGATCTTGCCTATCACAAGGTCGTTTATGCGCGGGATATAGACGCCAGAGAGCGGTATAACCTTGACGCCATCCCTGCCGGCCTCGGCGATGCCTATCCGGGTCGCAATGAGCGCGTTGCCTGACTTGACCACGTTCATGAGTGGCCTGTGGTTGCCCTCCACAATCTTGTCCCCGGGAATAACGTACAGTCTTTTCACGTCGTGCATTGTCAGATCACCATCGGGCCATGCCCGTCGTAAAACGTGTTGTCCATTGTTTTTCTCCTTTCCTAGCCAATACCTATAGCTGACTTATATATTAACCCAAATAGGCGGCTCGAGAGATCAGGTCCCTGTCGAAAAAACATTTGCTATTTCTGTCGTACCGGGGCTGTATCTGAATTTGAAAGCAAGAATCCGTCAATATTTTTAAATTCATTTTGTGAATAGTTGTAGGGGAACGAGCGTGAAGCCAAAGAACGCACAACTCGCAACGGAAGACGATCCCCGCTGGACATCCATTGTCACCCGCAATCCAGAGGCAGACGACACGTTTTACTACTCTGTCAAAACCACGGGCGTGTACTGCCGACCTTCGTGCGCCGCTCGCCGAGCGCGGCCAGAGAACGTCAGCTTTCATGCGACGCGCGAGGGGGCCGAAAAAGCCGGCCTCCGCCCCTGCAAGCGTTGCAAGCCCAACCAGCCTTCGCTGGTCAAGCAGCATGCAGCCATAGTCACGCATGCCTGCCGGCTCATAGAAGAGTCTGAGGACGCGCCAAGTCTTGAAGAGCTGGCGAGCCGTGCTGGAATGAGCGCGTATCACTTTCACAGAGTGTTCAAAGCTGTTGCAGGGCTCTCCCCAAGGGAGTATGCAGTCGCTCAGCGTGCCAGGCGCGTTCGGAATGAACTTGCCCGCGGCGGCACGGTGGCAAAAGCCGTTTACGACGCAGGGTATAGCTCGAACGGGCGATTTTACGAAACTTCAGATGCGGTGCTGGGCATGACGCCTTCAAGCTGGCGCGCAGGCGGCACAGGTATGGAAATACGCTTTGCAGTTGGAGAGTGCTCACTTGGGTCCATACTCGTCGCCCAGAGCTACCGGGGCGTCTGCGCCATCCTCTTGGGCGACGAGCCTGACGAGCTGGCGCGCGACTTGCAGGACAGGTTCCCGCGCGCCAACCTTATCGGCGGCGATGCAAGGTTCGAGCAACTCGTTTCAAAAGTTGTCGGCTTTGTAGAAGCGCCGGCGCTCGGGCTTGATCTTCCGCTGGACGTCCGCGGCACGGCGTTCCAGCAGCGCGTCTGGCAGGCGCTGCGCGAAATCCCGGCCGGCTCTACAGCAAGCTATGCCGACATCGCAAGCCGCATAGGCTCGCCAAACTCGGCCAGGGCAGTGGCCCATGCGTGCGCAGCAAACGCCCTTGCGGTCGCAATCCCGTGCCATCGCGTGGTAAAGAGCGACGGCGCGCTGTCGGGCTATCGCTGGGGCGTGGAACGCAAGCGCGCGCTGTTAAAAAGGGAAGAACGGGGCCGGATAGAAACGGCCTAGCCCTCTTTGACCTCTGCGGAGCCTTTGGTCACTGAGCCGAGCCGGTCGATAAAGGTCCCCCGCAGGCTGGCGTTCATCTCTATTACCACCCTCAGCGAGCCGTCGGAAAGCCACTCCTCCCCCTTTAGTTCGCCGGCGCCCTTTATCGCGCTGTAGGACTGGCCCGCAAACTGCGGCGGCACCTTGACAATAAGTTTCACAGTCTCGGACTTTAGCGGCAGTATGACCCTGAGCGCATCGACGACGTCCTTGGCCTGGTCTTCAGCCCTCTTGTGCGGATCGATGCTGACCCGGGCCTGCTCCATGGCGGCCTCTATCCTCATGATTGGGTGAGGGACGTGGGTCTTGGGGTCGACAAAGCTTTGGTGGATGTATGACACTATCTGCTTGCGCTTTTCTTCGACCATCTTGCGGCGCTGGTCGGTGGTCAGGTTGAGCTCGCCCCTGGCCATTATCTGCTTGGCGACTTCGAGCTGGTCGGCGGTCTTGAAGTGCTTCATCAGCTTTTCAGTGGAGGCGCGGGAGCCCTTGTTGGCGTCTGAATACACTTCATCGGAAACGAGGACGCTAGAGATGTCAGACCGCTTGCCCAGCTTGTACTCCAAGGCAGGATCGGGCTTGACCAGCAACTCGAACTTGTCGCCTTCCACCGCAAGGCGCACCACCGTGAACTTGGCATCCGTCATGCAATTACCTCGCCTCCGGATGTATTTATGCGTGTCAGGCGGGGTGAATTTTTTCAAGTTTCGGTAGATTTTTAAGAGTGATTTGGCAAAGTTTCGGAGTATTGGCTTCTCCTTCCGTTGAAGTTGTTGAAAAATCCAATGAAAGGATTGTTGTCAAGTTTAACAATATCCCAAGGCAGTACGTCAACGCCCTCAGGCGCCTCTCGATAAGCGAGGTGCCGACGCTCGCGGTAGACGACGTGGTCATCCTCGAAAACTCGTCAGTGATGCACGACGAGGCAGTCGCGCACAGGCTAGGCCTCATCC
>NZ_JBOGQF010000005.1:0-26779 GCF_050748925.1 Nitrososphaera sp. | reverse complement strand
AGGTGCTCTGATTCTTCCGTATGGACCCCACGGCCGCAGCTTGAACAGTGCCAGCTTTCCCCATACCAGTGCATGTTACGCCGACATAGGTAGCAAAACGGCTTGTGTGGCTGATCATTTTCTCCTGACGGTATGAATACGGCATTAGCCTTACGCGTCTTTTAGGCCCCCTGGTATCCTTGCAGCTGCTATTTTGTATAGGAAATCTGGAATCTGGCCCCTTTCGCGAAAGTATTGGATGGCATTTCGTAGCGTATCATACCCCAGCATTGTGGCTTCTGGATAATTGTGCAATCGCACTATCTCGGATTTTACCATCCTTGCCGTCCAATACTCCCCACCGTACCTTTCATCTTTGCCATGCAGGTCTTCCAAGAGCCAGATATCTGTGAAAGGGCCCGAGTTATTCCACCGTCTAGTCTTTTCAGCCAGCTCGTTCAAGCTATGGCTTGATAACCCATCCTCTTTTATCAAGGTCAGAAGTTTGTCCAGTATATCGGGCTTGGTGGTTATCACTCCATACCCCGCTATTTCCCTGATTGACGGTTCCAGTTGCTCCCAGAGTATGTCGAAATGCTTGCCCGGATTTAGTCCCCGTTCAATGGTGGCTAGCTTGGATTCCCTGCTGCTCACGGTTCGATTACCCCCTTCTCGGATATCTGGGCCACCCTCTCCAAGGCAGCGATCCTTTTGTCAATCTTGTCCCAGTCTACCTTGGATAGCGTTGTTTTTGCCGTTGCGATGTATGCCATTGCGCGGGCTATTTCGCACATTTCAGCCGTTGATTCTGCCGTCTTCATTTTCTCGGCTAGTTGCTTAAATACCCGCCTCAGAGCTCGACCTTCTAAAGCGTTAGTTTCCCAGTCATATTTGGCCAATTATACCCCTACTTTTTGAATATTTTACGCTCAATCGTGCGTGACCCCCACCCCTATTCATCGATACATATCCCTCGCAAGTGGCGTTAGCGGATATTCTACGGGCTTTGGTGCACGGGATATGATGAAACAATCAATACATTTCCCCTCTACAAGCTCCTGTGATTCCTTTTGGCATCCCCCGCAGCTGGTCATTGCTTTGGCTCCCGTGATAGGGTTAGCTGCGCTGTCGTCAACTTGGAATTCTGGTACCGGATATACCTCAAAACTGACTGGATGCGCTCTTCGTCTGTTAGATTCGCTTCCCCGCATCTGTGGATGCTACTGTTTTCTAGGTTGAGCGCAAGAGCATTCCCGGTCCTGTCGTTTACCACCAGACTATTGAAGTAAATCTGTGCGTCACAATATCGGCATATTGCCTCCCATGTTACAGAGTTCATTGCTTCTGAACCCCTTGCTCGTAGGTGTCCAGAACTCGATTGATGGTAGAGTCGAAGCTGTCGGCGAGCGACCCTAATCTTGCCAAGCGATTGTATGTATTTTCATTTACCCGTATGGTTCGTTGCTGCATCTATGTGCTATTTTGTGTTAATTGTGGCTTATGTGAACTACAGCGCCGTTGTCTTAACCAAAACCTTGGACATGTTTCTGAATTGTGCAGGTGTTTCTTGCAGACTGGCATGGTGCATGCAGTACAGAATCCCTCTCCTGTCTTTCCACATGTTATGCAGTGATTGTTTTCGGACTTCATGCCGCAGTCTCCCCGAATTGTGTCAGCGTCGTTGGCGGTTCTACCTTCAGTCTTATCCCTATGTAGCAATGGCGACGTCGGCCCCCGATTGCTTTTAGTCTGTTCTCCACCCCTAAGCGTTTGAGCTCTTTTCCGAGAATGTTGTCATCAAGTATCCGCTCTCCTTTTGACCTGCCATACTCTCTATAGGCGTGTTGCAGGTGGCTTGCTTCGATAGAGAGGGCTTTATCACCGACATCGATCTCGCATTTTTGTTCCAGGAATTCTCTAACCCTCGATGCTCCCGTTTCATACGCTGCCTTGATTTGCTCTATGGATTCTTTTGGGAAGCCATGTTCATTCTCCAGTGCTTTCCTTGCAGCTAGAGCGACGTTAAGTAGCCCGCTCAATTCTTCAGGTGTCGTGAGTTTCTTTATCAAACCAGTATCTGCGTCTGCTCCTTCGAATGTACGGCGGAAGTTAACTATCACCCAGCGTCTGAAATATCCGTCTGATTCATCATCGCTTGGCGGAATGTCATTTGCGGAAAATACCATCTTGGCCCTGTTTCTAAAGGTGTAACTGTCCTTGCCTTTCTTCTCTGCCCTGATGGTTTCCCCCGCTGCGAGCAGCTTAAAGTTGCTGGTTTCTGCAATCTTTTTGTTTGGAATGTCTGCGTGTGTGTTTAGCCACTTGCCATATAGGTCCGATGTCCCGAACCTTTCTGAAAGCCCCTGAAGTGATACGTTGCTTGTGTTGCTTTTCCCTACAAATGCCGCCAGAAGGTCGATGATGACGCTCTTGCCATTGCTGCCATTACCCACAAGCATGAAGGCTTTCTGATGTTTGCATGATGGCTCCAGGAGATAGCCTATCATCCTGACTACCTTTACAATATCTTCGTCATCCAGTGTTGATTTCAGAAATTTCTTTATCTCAAAACATTTCGCTTTCTGCTCGTACCTTATGGGGAGTTTTGATATCGAGAGCCTGTCAGCGTTGTGAGAGAATACCTCGCCGGTGTTTAACTTTATCCAGCAATCCTCTACATTGAGCATATCAGGGTCAGAGTCAAAGTTATCGCGTTTGGTAAATGTCCTACGTCGAATCTTTTCAACGACTTCCTTGACCTTATGGACCGTAACTCCGCTAGCACCCATTTCAAGTTGGGATTCTATGAATTGCTCTCCATCGTTTACATAGATGCCTTCATTTTCATCGCCTACTGTATCGACATATCTGTAAATCTCCCTACTGTCGGCCATTGTGGCAAAGTCGAATTCCTTCATTAGAAGCGATGCCCATTCATCGACGATTTGCTCTGTGCTCTTTATCGGCTCTGCTTGGGTGTTAGACGGGAAGGATGTCAAGCTCGCCTGTTTGCTCCCTGTTCTTCTATCCCATACGCTCGCTGCACAAGTCTCAGTAAAAATCTAGACCTGCTTACGTCGCCCCGCTCCCGGTCTATTCTGGCTATCAATTTCTTTGGTAGGGATACCCCCACCGGTACGCTGTCTTGCATAGTTGCAAGGTTGCAATCTTACATCAAGAGAACTATGGGGCGGAACTAATTCCGCCAATTCGGCACGGTTTTCCGAGCCGTTTTGGGAGTATTTTCATTCCCGTTTTGTGCCATCTGCTTAACTGGCTTCTTGAGGCTAGAATCGTTCATTTGAACGAATGCGACAGTTGCTGTATTCTCTACTTGTAGAGATTTGGCATTAAAAGTAATGTCAGTTTGGTCACCAATTGGGGACAGATAACAAAGATTCAAAATGAAGCTTTGCGACAATTGTCGCATTCGATTAAAAAATCGATTCAGTAGGATGCATGGGATGAACGGGTTAGGAGGCTATTTCTGTTTTAATTATTCTTCCTATACTTTTGCGGGATAATGGGGTATAACCCGTGTATCCCGTGTACTCCTCCATACTTTAGAGATTATCACATGAGAATCAGCATCTTTATATTCCGTCTTTTGAAGGAATACGTCAGCTGTCGGAATCACCGATATCGGTGAATTGAAAATTGGTGGTAATATTACCGCCGGTGGCACACAAAAATGTGCCGATTAATTAGTAAAACTACTAATTGATTCACGGAAAACCGTGTTTCGACACTTGACGCAATGGGAACTAGTTCCGAATTCGTCACCTGTAGAATCGGCGTGCATATGCACGCCCTCTTGGCACCGAAACGGGTGCCATCCACCGCGAAGCCGGGAGAATCATGTCGGCTGGTCCCCTGATGCCTGAGTGGCGTCCTTCTCCTTACCCTTGCGTCCGAAATTTTGGAGGCTCTTGAATGCCGGCGCCATCAGAGTGTATAACTCTTCAGGACTGACTCCTGACTTTGTTACATGTGTTAGAACGTTAAGTAGCTTCAGATTTATATCGACATCCGACAATTTCGGAAATTCCTCATTGAACCGCTTGGCGACGCCGTAGACTTCGTCCATGGCATCCACACGGGCTTTGAGGGCGTCAAGCTCGGTTTTCTTGATACGCAGCTCTTGTACTTGCTTCTTTAGCCTGTTCTCTTCATTTACGGTCAGATAGTCTATCGCGTGAGCATACCCGTACAGCCTATCAGAGCCTTCCAGCAGCTGTTCATCAGTCGGTCGAAGGTAATGGCTTTTCATTCCTTTAATGCGATGCCCTTCCAGCAGTTCAATCCAAAGCGGCTGCACTCCCGCAAGGGTCATTTGCGTGTCCCAGGTCTTTCTCAGCCCGTGGACCCCCTTGATAGACTGGTGTACGTCAAAGCGCGTCTGTCCCTCGGTGAGCTTGATGCGCTGTCTTACCCCTGCCTTTTCAAACAGCTCTATCATAGTCGTGGATATCGTGCTTGCCTTAATTGGCTGTGGTTTGGTTGCTCTAAATTGGTCTTCACGGTTAAACTCATCACGTACCAGCAGACTTTCTGGTGTTATTCGCTCTCCATACCTTGCGCGGTATTCGAAATACTCGTCTATGACGGCGCGGCACTCTGGAGTGCAGTACGTGATGTATTCCTCATCGTCATTCTCATAAACGACTATTTTGTAAATCCCATACGTGTCTATAGGGACTAGATGACGCTTTCGTAGTTCTGGCAGTGCTGCCCGTCTTACCCCTGACGACGCGTAGACCAATAGCATCACCTTGTTTCTCAGGGATGCAACCGCCAGGGCCTTTCTGATTTGCTCCATGGAATAGCTGGTATCTTTCAGTGTCTTTCCCTTGCCTACATGTCTTAGGATAAATTTCCAGTTGAGCGTGACGCGGTTAATGTCATAGAATGCCTTGACGGCCGCCATGATACGCCTAATCCGGGATACCGAGCGCTTTCCCTTCATGCTCATAATGAAGGAAATGGCTAGATTTTCCTGCTTCTCGGCGGTACCATTCAACAGCTCGGCAGGGTCCTGGAGCTTTAGAAAGCCGATATACTGTCGGATGTCATGGGTATAGCCCGTTAGCGTTTCCTTGTTGTCTAGGAGATTTACAAAGTTCACCCATGCCTGGGAGCCGTAGGAAATAGCAGGGGTGGTGCTCATTTTCGTCATTTAGCTTTGTACCCCCGTGTATTTCAATGTGGTATTTCCCCAATCAAAAGGTTTTTCCAGTAGTGCGAGCCAACAACCAGCGCTTGAGGATATGGTTTGACGTCCTGACGCCAAAGCAGGTGATGTTCTTCCGGCCTGCAGTGGAAAAGTTAAGGCAGTCAGGGCACGAGGTCCTTTGCACCTCACGCGACTATCGGGAGGCAGTCGAGCTTGCAAGGATAAAGAAACTGGAAGTCGAAATAGTCGGCAGGCACGGCGGCGCAGACAGGTACGACAAGCTTGTCGCTGGCGCCAAAAGGACCGAGGAGCTCGCCGGCAGGGTCAGGAAATTTAGCCCGGAAGTCTCCGTGACGTTTTCGTCGCCAGAAGGCACGAGGGTCGCGTTTGGCCTCGGCATACGCCAGATAGGGCTCAACGACTCGCCCCACGCAGAGGCAGTCGCGCGCCTGACCGTGCCCCTAGTGAGCCGGCTGCTGTGCCCGTGGGTCATACCCTACTCGGCATGGACCGGCTACGGCATTTCAAGGAACAGCATTTCAAGGTACCGGGCGCTGGACCCGGCGGCGTGGCTAAAGCAGAAAGACGCGTCGCACACTACAGAGATCAAGGGCGACAAAAAGACGGTGCTTGTCAGGCTTGAAGAGAGCAAGGCGTCGTACATTGCCGACAGCAAGCTTGGCAGCGTCGGCCTCATCGACGCCGCTGTCGACGAATTATCGCAGACGGCAGACGTCGCCATCCTGTGCAGGTACAGCGACCAGATCGAGTACGCAAGGGAAAGGTACGGCAGCAAGGCCAGGATTGTCGAGGAGGTCTTTGACGGCGTCCCGTTGATAAAATCCGCCGACCTTTTCATAGGCGCGGGCGGGACCATGAGCGCCGAAGCCGCTCTTCTTGGTGTGCCCACCATATCGATAGCTCCGGTCAGGTTCCACGTCGACGACTATTTGGCAAGGAGTGGGTTGGTAAGCCGGACGCGCAGCGCAAAGACGCTGGCAAGAACTGCCAAAAAGATGCTGGCAGACAAGAGATACAGGGAGCAGTACCGCAAGAGGGCGGCAAGGGCCCTTGCTTCTATGGAAGACCCGACGGACAGAATAATCAGGGCCATCGGTCTGTAAGATTATAAAGTCCTAAAATAGAGTGTGATTACGCCCGGAAGCCCGGTAGAGGAAAAACCTTTTCTGCCGAATGTAGCGGCCAAGCATAGGGGCCTTTGGAGCCCTTGACCCCAGTTCGAATCTGGGCCGGGCTACTTTTCTAAAACCGCAATTTCATCAAGGATTATTTACAAACTTTTTAAATAACGCACTTATTTTTTTACCTAAAAAATTTAGCCCTACTGTGGGCATTTGGGCGGCATTATTTTCCCATAAAAACGAGCCAGCAGATGCATTTTAGCAGATGCAACAAAGCTAATAGTCCTACGAAACATCTTTGGCGAGCAGACGGTGAATTGCATGTAGTTTGTCAAGGCACATGGCACCAGAAAGACACCCCGGAGGCCAGCAGAATAAAGATGCTAGGTGAAACTGGGAGGCTGATTCTAATAATACAAAAGAAGAACTACTTAGTAGCATTAAGGGCTATCGCGGTGTCAGGCGCCGACAGCAGGTTCAGCTTTCTCCAACTCTGCTTTTCAATCTCAAATCATACTTGTATACCCTTGTTCAAGTGATAATGCAAACGCTTTAGCATATTTGCACAAAAGCCCGTAGTCATCCTTAGAGAGAATGCGGCATCTTCTCTAGTAAAATGTACTCCTTTGTGGTCAGGCTCATGAGGGTCGAGGCTAAGATAGTTATACAGGCTAGCCCTCAAATTATTCAAACGTAATCCCTTTTCATCATGCTGTACGAGTTTGATAAAAAAGAGATTTCTTTTTGCTTTTATCTTGTCACTTGAATTCGATGCACTCTGAATTGCATCTTTTTCTGCTTGCGTTAGCTGTAGGCCATTTCCCCATTCATCGATGCCCACATAGAGAGCGTTTATGGTCTTTCTGCATTCTCCAAGAACATCGTCCCATCTGCCTTCTCTCATTGCTTTCTCTGCATCGCGTAGATATTTCATTACATCTGAAGTGGAACCTGTGAAAATTCAATACGCGGAATCTCAATTAATTCCACCATGTCCAAATCTGTCTTATTGAGATCGTCTATCCATTCTGACCGGGGATACTTACGCGTCGGATTTCCTCCAGTAGAAATAAGGTTGATGAGTTCTGTACTTACACCTTCTGTTCTAATCACATTTGCGAAAACATACACCCATCCTTCAAGCTGAAAGAAAAGGTCTTTTCCATCTCTCAATGCTTCCATTTTATGCAAGAGATAAGGTGATAGCTTTAGAACCATTTCCACACCCATTTCCGAGCCGGTGCCATAGAGCCTGTTCGATGTAGGAATTGACTCTGCGTAGCCTATTTCATATTCTCTATCCCTTGAGATTTCAGTTGAAACAAATACCTGCCCTCTAATGTTGAACAAGGAAATTTCAGAGATCCCCACATTGTTGCCGTTACTCTGTAGCTTTATTTTCAGTGTGAGTTTCAGATAAGGTTCTAAAGATTGTCCTTGGAGTAAAGACACTCTAGTTAATTCCATAGGAAGTTGAGGAGTGGGCGGCATCTGCAGCTAGCTGGTTTAATTTTTGCTAATAAACTTAGCTTCTTTGGATACTGATAAAAATGCGGATACTATCTTTGAATGATAATTAGGGTGGAGGAGTTCCGCCGTAGTGCTTTGATACATAATCCATCTCATAAATTAATCTCAACAATTCAGCAGTAAACATCAGTGTACTTTTCGCACGAGTTTCACCCGGGTTGTCCAACTTATGTGTTGCTTTGTTCCCATTCTTTCTTATCTGCTCTACCCAACTTTTCATGGGCTTGGTGACATAACCCTCATTCTCAAGATGCGTCAGATAATTTTCAAAAGTATCGCATTCTCTCTCACCTTTTTCTACCCCCACATACATCAGTATTTTCCTGCACACTTGCTCACATGCGGCATAGGCTTTAAATGAAAAGCAATTTCTTGCTTCTTTGTAGGCTTGCTCAATATCCGGGGGTAATCCTTCCAATGATGGCCCTGCGGGGGCAGGAGGATAGATCACTCCTTGCTCTGTAAGTACGGACCCATTACCGCATTGTGTACATAAGAGCCATCTTACTCTTGAGGCATCCTTTGGAAATATGGCGGCGACATAAGCGTTAACACTATTTCCGCAATGTCCACATGTGAATTGATACCACCCCCGTTGTTCAGAATAACTTGGCTGAGAAACATCACGAGTGGAAGTGAAAGGCATGTCATTGTTTGACATTATTCCTCCATAAAAAATCTACCTGATACTTTTCTTATGATTTGTTGTAACTCCAGAATATGCAGCAGAACTGATAGTTACATTGTCGATATACGGACCCAAAAATGGACTATGACGAATAAACAGGGAATAAACAGAAGGAAGGATTTCTTTATTAGTACAAGGTAGGCGTGCTTGTCTAAAAATTCAATACACCGCGTGAAAGACAATAGCCGTGGTCAGCAAGGTCTATGTCACCAGGAACCTGCCCGGCACGGCGCTTGGCGAGCTGGGCAGGCACTGCCATGTGACGCTCAACAAAAAGGCGACGCCCCCTTCGAGAAAAGAGCTGTTGAAAAACGTCAGCGGCAAAGACGCGATCCTGTGCATGCTTTCAGACAGGATAGACAGGGAGGTCATGGACGCCGCCCCGGGCCTAAAGATAATCAGCTCGTACAGCACCGGCTTTGAGCACATCGACGTTGCAGAAGCGACAAGGAGGGGCATCCATGTCACCTACACGTCAGACATACTTGCCGAGGCTACAGCCGATCTCACTTTTGCACTCATCCTGGCCTGCGCAAGGAACGTCGTTGCCGGCGACGCTATGGTGCGAAAAGGCAAATGGCGAGTCGGGTGGGCGCCGGACCTGCTGCTCGGCCAGAGCGTCCACGGCGCGACCTTCGGCATAGTCGGCCTTGGCAGGATAGGCTCGGCAGTTGCCAGGCGGGCAAGAGGCTTTGACATGAAGATACTGTACCACAACAGGGGCAGAAACGAGCGGGCAGAGGCCGAGCTGGGCGCGCAGTACAGGAGCCTCGACGGCCTGCTTGCGGAGAGCGACTTTGTATCCATACACACCGCCATGAACGGCGCCAGCCGCCAGCTGATAAACAAGGACAGCCTTGCGAAAATGAAGCCTACCGCGTTTCTGATAAACACGGCAAGGGGTGCCGTCGTGAACGAGCGCGACCTGATAGCCGCCTTGAAAAAGAAGACGATAGCGGGCGCCGGCCTTGACGTCTTTGATAAAGAGCCGCTGCCAAGGGCAAGCCCCCTCGTCAGGATGAAAAACGTCGTCCTGCTGCCCCACATCGGGAGCGCCTCGCGCCAGACGAGGTCAAAGATGGCAGACGTTGCGGTAAAGAGCATACTGGACGCGCTGTCGGGCAAGAGCCTGGATCCGGCTTTCCTGGTCAACCCAAAGAGCTAGCTTTCCCACTCGGCCTTTTTCCTGTCGTACTCTTTTCTTGAATAGGCAGACTTGGCCGGCACGCCCATCACCACAGTGTCTGCCGGCACGTCCTTTGTGACCACCGAGCCCATGGCCACTACGCTGTTCCTGCCTATCCGGACGCCGGGCCTCACGACGGCTCGCGCCCCCACGATGGCGCCGTCCTCTACAGTGCAGCCGACCATCTTGAGGCTCATCGGGTACGGGTCGTTTGTGAACGTCGCGCCCGGCCCGATAAAGACCCCCCTGCCGATGACCGTCAGGGGCGGTATGTAGGCGCAGCCCTCTATCTTTGTATCAGCGCCTATCTTGACGTTGTAATCTACATGGGCAAGGGAACCTATCTTGACGTTGTCGCCGACGCTTGTATTTGGCCCGACGTATGCAAAGTGCCATATCCGGACGTTCTTGCCTATCTTGGCTTTCTTGTCGACGTAATTCTTGACGCCCTTTGGTGCCCTGTATGCCATTACAGGTGCCAGGGGTTGCCCTGTTTTAAAACCTTGTCAGGCAGCCTGCCCTTCCACTTTTCCAGAAAATTAATGTCGCGCTGCCTGTCGCGCAGCTCGTCCGGCAGCATCACAGGGATGTCGTCGATTATGGGATAGTAGCGACTGCATTTACTGCATACGAGCGCGCCTTCCTTTACTTCCTCCTCACGTACCTCGACTTCGACAAGTTCCAGCGGGTAGTGCTTGTCTATCGGGCACGCCAGTATGTCGAGCATGGAGCGCTTCATTTCATTTCAGGTCCACGTATATTGGGGAGCCGGTGTTGCTTGATAAAAGTGCTGCCTCTGCCACCCTTGTCACGTTGGTGGCGTCTGACGCGCCCACGACTGGCGTGGCCTTGCCCTCTATCGACTCGCAAAAGTTCTTTAGCTCAAGCGTGAGCGGCTCCTGGAACGGCCTGCGCGGCACTATGGCCTCGCCCGCAGAGTCTATCCTCGTTTCCTGCGTCAGAAAGTCGCCAGTGATGATGCCGTCGGTGCAGACCGCGCTGAAGGTGCGCACCTTTTTTGGTGTTAGCCAGTTTGATGCGATAACTGCCACTCTCTGGTCGCCAAAGCCGAGCATTATCGTGGCAAAGTCCTCGTGCTCGTGCAGTCGCTTGCCGGCCCTCGCAAACACGACATTTGGCCTTGCGTCAAACAGGAACATGGCAGTGTCGATGTCGTGGACTGACGTGTCGAATATTATCCCCACGTCTTTGATATTTAGCGGCATCCTGTTTTCGCGGTGAAACTCCATCATTATTGGGTCGCCGTACTTTTTCTCTGCCATCAGCTTTTTGGCTTCAGACACCGCAGGGTTGAACCGCTCGATGTAGCCGGCCGTAAGTATAACGTTCTTTTTCTTGGCCACCTGCATCATCTCCTCGCATTCCTGCGACGAAAACGCCAGCGGCTTTTCAACGAACGCGTTGACGCCTTTTTCCATCACCTTCTTGGCCACTGCCGCGTGCGTCTTTGTCGGCGTGCAGACCAGGCAGCCGTCCAGCTGCTCAGACGCAAGCATGTCGTCAACCGATGAATAGGGCCGGGCCTTGTTCTTGACCGCAACGTCTTTGGCCCGCGCCGAGTCCGCGTCGCACACTGCCGCAAGCGCGCCCAGCTCGCCCAGGACGCGGGCGTGGTTCTTGCCCCAGCCCCCGACCCCGATTACCGCTACCTTTACCATACCGGCGTTAACCAGTCCCGGTATTCCTTGATTTCGCCTGTGACTGCCTTGGAATATGTCTCCCGCACGGCCTTAGAGATCGGCCCTTCTTTTCCATTGCCGACGGGCTTGCCGTCGATGCTGGTAACCGGGACTATCTCTGCCGCCGTCCCGGTGAGGAATATCTCGTCGGCCATGTAGAGCTCGGCCCTCGGTATCGGGCGCTCGGTGATTTCGTATCCGAGGTCGTTTGCAATCCTTATCGCAGATTCGCGGGTGATGCCCTCAAGCGCCGAGTCTGCAAAGAACGGCGTATAGATTTTCTTGTTGCGGATGAGAAAGATGTTTTCGCCTGAAGCCTCGCTGACGTTGCCGGCAAAGTCGAGCAGTATTGACTCGTCGTAGCCGTTGCGCTTGCTCTCCTGCGTCGCAAGTATGGAGTTGAGGTAGTTGCCTGCGGCCTTGGCAAGCGGAGGGGTCGACTGGTCGCTGATGCGCCTCCACGACGATACGCACGCCGTGATGCCCTCGTCCTTGAAATACTTTGCAAAGGGAAAAGCGATAATGACTGTGTGCGTCGGTGACTTGGCCGTGACGTTGAGGTCTATGCCGTGCATCCCCACGAACGTGAGCGGGCGGATGTAGACCGACTCCTTCATCCTGTTCTTTTTCAAGAGCGCGACGGTTGCGTCGCACAGCTCCTTTACCGAATAGTCAAGGGTAAACGAGTAGACCTTGGCAGACCGGTGGAGCCTCTCCATGTGCTCCTTCAGGCGAAAGACGCGGACGTTGTCCTTTGACGCGTAGGCGCGTATGCCCTCAAAGACGGCGGTGCCGTAGTGCATCGCGTGCGTAAAGACCGGGACCTTGGCGTCCTCCCACTTGACAAACTTGCCGTCAAACCAGATGAATTCCCCGCCCTTCTCCTTCATTTAGAGCGCAGAGTCTCTGCCGGCTTTAAAAATCTTGAACTAGTGGTAGCCTTCCTTTGGAAACTTCATGCCCATGACGCGCGTAGTCGCGTCTTCCGCGTTTGCGAACCTTTCCACAGATCCCCAGTGCTTTTCGATTACCTTTGCCGCAGGCCCGGGGACCATTTCGCGCCATCCTTCCTGCCGGCCCTCAAGCACCTCGCGGTAGAGCATTTCTTTCACGGATGTCGCCGATATTTCAAGCCGGCCTGCCTTTAGCGGCTTTAGCCGGTACATCCTCAGCATCAGCCGCTCGGCCTTGTCGCCGGTGTACGAAACGAAACTGTCCTCTTTGACGTGCGCCACTATCTGGTTTCGGAGCTTCCACGACTTTGACGACAGCAGGGGCGGCATGTATTTTGCATACGGCGCGTGGAACGTATAGTCAGGCAGCACCTTGACCGAGTCGCCAAACACCGACTCGACCATTTCCTTGCGCTGCTCATAGGAGAAAGGAAAGCTCCTGGTGCTCACTTCGCTCCCGTCTTTTAAAAAGCGGACCGGAAAGACGTAGACTGGATGGTCGCGCTTTAGCATCGATATTATCGACTCGTGCGCCTTGGTCATCGGGTTCAGGTGCGCAAGGTACAGCGCGGCAGTGGCCACGCTCGGCTATACGGCAGTGCCCTATAATAAAAGTAAAACGAGCCCCTCTGGCTCAGGACTTCATTATCTCGATTTCAATGGTCGAGACGTTCCTCGTCCTTCCGTCCTCCGACTGGACCTGCTCGGAGCCGATCCGGACGTCGCCTATCTTGTAGCCGGCAGTCTCCATCCTCTTGATGGTGATCTGCGAAACGTCCACAGCCCTGCCTATGCTGAGGCCCCTTGCCTTTATGGTGACCTTGGGCTGGTTTGCCATCTGTATGAGCGTCGACGTGACGTATGCCATGAGCGGCTTTTTGCCAATATAGATTGTGTCGTGTGGGCCGTCCCTGCGTTCCGGCGCCGGTGTTGCACTTGGTTGCGGCTGTGGTGCTTCTGACATGGCGAAATAAAGCTTCAAGGTCTAATTTAATGTATGGCGGAAAATAAAAAAGATGGCGCCTGCGGGGCTAGACCTCGCAGTTGGCGGTGACGTGGGTTCCGACTATGTTATGGCACTGGTCAGATCCGCTTCCGCCGTTATGGATGTCGTTGCCAGAGTCATTATAGAGCAGGTCATCTTCAGAGCCGCCGTACAGCCGGTCGTCGCCCGCATCTCCTGCGATATAGTCTGCTCCTGCGAGGCCCAAAAGTACATCGACGCCTTCCCCGCCCCTGAGGCTGTCAATGCCACTGTCTCCAACGAGCCTGTCGTCATCCTGGCCGCCAAAAAGAGTGTCGTCGTCTGCTCCGCCCCACAAATAGTCCCTGCCAGTATTGCCGTAGACCAAGTCGTTGCCGGCATCACCCACCATCCTGTCGTCGCCCTGGTTCCCGACGAGCCTGTCCTCGCCGGCGCTTCCCCACAAATAGTCGTCGCCGGCCCAGCCAAGCGCAATGTCGTTGCCTCCATACGCCAGAACAAGGTCATTGCCGGCAGTGCCCAAAAGCAGGTCGTCGCCAGAAGTGCCCTCTATGACGTTGTATTCCGCAGCCGCCTTGCCGCAAAAGAGATCCTTTTGCGGAACGGGGCTCCAGTCGGGAGCGTAGTCGATTCCAGGACTGTTGCTGATGTTCCTCTGGCCGCTGCCGTCGGGATTCATCAGGTAAATTTCATACTCGCCTTCCCTGTCGCTGCTAAAGGCTATCGCAGAGCCGTCCGGGAACCAGTCTGGAGTCACGTTGAACTTTAGGAAATTGTTGGTAAGCCGCGTCTGGTTGCTCCCATCCGCGTTCATGATGTAGATATCGCCGCGAGGGTTGTCCCTGAAACTAACGAATACGATCTTGATGCCGTCCGGAGACCACTCTGGGCTAATGTCAGCCACTATATTTTCAGTCAGCCTCGTCTGGCTGGTGCCGTCCGCGTTCATGGTGTAAATCTCCTCGGTGCCGTCCCTGTCGCTGAAAAATACTATCTTGTGATTTTCACCCGGAACAACGGCAAAGGCAGCTTGGTTCTGTGAGAGGGCCGCAATGGAAGCCAGCATCAATGCTGAAAGGGTGATGACAATGATCTCTTTACCCGGCAGATTCCGCGCAGAAAGGCGGCAGGTTTTCTGTTTTTTCTCATCAGTTAGTTACTGCAATTATGATATTTACGCGGTTCTGAAGGAAATCGGGCGTCAAAATACAGCGTAGCTATATGAAAGAAATTGCGATCCAACTTCTTGCCTTTACAAACAAATACCGCCTGTACAGACAGCAACCAGTGGCAGACAGGATAAAGTGGAAGATAGAGTACGATTACAATATTTACAAGGTCTATGACGGCAAGGGCAACCTTGCAGGATATTTCTTTCCCCACTATGGCAGCATCGCGCCGGAAGAAAGGGAAGACGAGATAATCGAAAAGATGAACAAGGCGCACGAAGAGATGAATGAGGGGACGCTGCTTGTCCCGATGGCAAAACTCGACCTGCTCGACCACGAAGAAGGCCTCGGCCTCGACGCGGCCATCCGCTCGCTAGAGTCAAACCTTGGAAGGGCGAGATTCTGGAACAGATGGCTGTCCGAAAACGCAAAGCAGTTTTCGATATTCGGCTCGACGGTCTACACCGCAAGGGAGGACAGGAACATGCTCTCAATCGCGCTTGGGATCGCCGCCAAGTATGCGCTGGGCGAAAAAGAGATCAGGGAACTGCTCACTCCGGCGCTCGACAGGCTGCATGACGACGGCCTGCTGTAGTAGATTATATGTGGTAGTCAAGGACTATCAAAAGTCATGAAGGCGCAGTTTGCGAACCACCTCGTCTGCCTGCACCACGCAGACAAGCAGATCCGCCTCGCGCTCGAGCCCCTTGCGACAGGCAAGACCGAGAACGAGGTCACGGAGGGGTTCCTGAAGTGCCCTGACTGCAACGCATTGTACCCTATAGTCCAGGGCGTGGCGATACTGGTCAAGGACTTTTCATCTTATGCCGCAGGGAGGTCGCAGACGTACGGCCACTGGCTGCTTGAAAGCACCACCAAGGAAATGAAGGAATTCCTGAAGGACAAGGGCACGCAGATAAAACAGGGCGCCGTCACAAACGACCGCTACGAGGAGGGCGGCAGCTGGTTCGTGCCCTACAGGTGGATGCAGTACGAGAACTCGGAAGAGGACCGGCTGCTAAAGACTCTCAGGTGGCACCTGCGCCCAAACGAGGTCTATAACCGCGTAGTCCACGGCATAAACTCTGACATGGACGGGGTCGTGCTGGACATGGCCTGCTCGATGGGGTACAGCACGATGCTCATGGCGCAGAAATACGCATTTGCGATAGGCGTCGACCTTTCGTTTTCATTCATACGCGAGGCGAGAAAAAGGATGTACGAGTCAAAGCACGGCAACCTGGAATTTTGCGTCGCCGACTCGCTCAACCTGCCCTTCAAGCCGGGCAAGTTCGACCTGGTGCTTGCGCTCAACCTGCTCGAGCTTGTCGAGCCGGAAAAGCTCCTTGCGTCAATCCACAGGATGCTAAAGCCGCACGCGGCGACCATAATCACCGACCCCTACGACTATAACCGCGACCCGCCGCCCAAGAGGTCGTTTGACGCCGCGTCCTTCCGCAGGTTCGTCGAGGACTCGGGTTTCACCATATTTGAAAAGAGCAGCAAGAACGAATCGTTTATACCGTGGGTATTAAAGATAAACGAGCGCGCATACCTTTTCTACTTTGTCGACTATTTGAAGGCGCAAAAAGTGTCAAAGGAAAAGTTCTGACGCGATTAGTTTAATAGGAAAGTCACTTGGAAAAGCTCTATGCCTACAGCATACGTGCTCATCAATTGCGACCTCGGCTCTGAGGAGAGCATCATTGGGGAATTGAAAAAGTTGTCCGAGACGGTAGAGGTAAACGGCGTCTATGGCGTCTATGACGTTGTCGCCAAGGTAAGGGCCGACACGATGGAAAAGCTCCGCGAGACCATCACGTGGCACGTGAGAAAGATAGACAAGGTCCGCTCGACGCTCACAATGATCGTAATCGAAGGCCAGGGCGAAAAGAAAAAGTAATCTTTTTCAAAATTTATTATCTTTTATTTTCATAATCATACCGTGAATTCGGTAGAGGCAATGGCCGCTGACATGGAGCGCCAGCTGGTGGACCTGCAGGGCCTCGAACTTGCAAGGCCGCGTGGCAGGATTGCGCTGGTGGGCTCGGGCGACTCGTACGTTGCGGCACTTGCGGCGCACCACCTTTCTTCGGGCAGGGCCTCGTGCCACCACCCCGCAGATATCGTTGCAAATCCCTCATTTGCGCAGGGCCGCGACGTTTACATTGTTTCAATATCGGGCAGGACGCAGGCAAACGTGCTTGCGGCAAAGGCCGCGCGCAGGGCCGGCCTGCACACGGTAGCGGTCACGGTCAATGGAAAAAGCCCGCTTGCAAAGGCCTGCGACGACGTTGCAGAGCTAAAGTTTCGCAGCGCCGGCAGGACAGCAGGGACAATCAGCTTTACTGCCAGCATCCTTGCCTGCGCATGGCTTGCCACAAAAGGCAAAGTGGCCTGCCCAGCAAACCTTGCCAAACTATACAACGAAGCAAGGAAACAGGCATCGAGGCTGCCAGAAATAAGGACAGATTCAATAGTCGTGCTTGCTGACTCGGTGCTCCATCCCGCCGCGAAGTATGGCGCCTTGAAATTCAATGAAATATTTGGAGCAAGGGCAATAGCTTGTCAACTTGAAGACTTTTTCCACGCTCCACTTTTTGGCCTGAAAAAGGGCGACAAGGTCCTGATTCTTGGCGGCAAGGCCCGCGCAAGGCAGCTCCAAGACAGCGGCTTTGACGCTCACAGCATCAATTGCACAAAGCCGACGGCCATAGAGTCGCTGCTTTATGCGGTGTTTTTCATCCAGCACCTTGCTCTCAGGATTGCGACAAGGCGCGGCATGGGCGAGTGCCATTTCATCAGCGACAAAAGGCTGCTGAAATTGAGCTCGGGCGTCATTTACTGACCGGCAGGTCCGGCCTGTTGCCCCACTCGCCCCACGAGCCCAGATACATCTTTACGTTCCGGTAGCCGAGCATCTTTAGCACGACAAAGCTGTTGGCCGCGCGGTAGCCTCCCTGGCAGTAGGTTATCACTTTTGTATCCTTGGGTATCTTGGCATACATCTTTTTCAGCTCTTTTCCTTCCTTGAAGGCAGAACCCTTGACATTGTCGTTCCAGTCGATGTTCACTGCATCCGGTATGTGCCCCGCCTTTGCAGCGCGCACGGCCGTCCCGTCGTATTCAGTCTTTGAGCGGGCGTCAAGCACGACCGTCTTTTTCTTTTTTGCGGCTGCCTTGATCGTTTCATAGCCGGCCAAGATCTTGGCGTCGGGCGCGCCCTTGAAATCAGCGTGGACGAACGGGTTTGTCTTTGTCTCCATCCTGAAACCCCTGGTCTTCCATCCCTCCAGCCCGCCGTCGAGCATCGCGACCTTGTGATGCGAAAAGTAGAGCAAGAGCCACACGCCCCTTGCGGCGGACGGGCCTGAAACGTCGTCGTAAAACACTACGAACCTGTTTTTTGAAACGCCGATGTTTGACAGCAGGATTTTCGTCTGCTTGTTGAACTGCTTGATGCCTTCTTTTGACGTGTCTATCCAGTGGAACTGCATCAGGTCGACGTTTACCGCGCCCGGCACGTGGCTCTGCGCATAGTCGCCAAACGGCCTTGCATCCACCACCAGGGCATCCTTGAGCGAGTGCAGCTCTTCAGGGGAAATTACGAGCTTCAATACCAAGGTTTTTCTATAATGCTAATATTTATTGCTGTCAGGCATGGCACTCATGCGGGGCGGCTTTGGCTAAGAAAAAGGACGAAGGCAGGCTCGATTCAATCCGGGACGCGCACAGCGCGGAAAAGGGCGTCAGGACCACCCGCATGGAAGACTACCTCGAAGTCATCTACGAGCTGATACAGCACAAGGGCTACGCCACCACCGTCGACATTTCCAACTATTTGAACGTCAGCTCGCCAAGCGTCACGAAAATGCTGCAGCGGTTGAACGAAAGCGGACACGTCAACTATGAAAAATACCGCGGCATCACGCTCACGGAAAGCGGCGTCGCGATAGCCAAAAACATCCACGACAGGCACAGCATCCTTGCAGAATTTCTGATGATGATAGGGGTCGACAAGGACACGGCAAACCGCGACGCGGAGGGCATCGAGCACCACCTGCACCCGGAGACCTTGAAAAAGCTGGCCGAGTTTGTAAAGCTGGTAAAGAGCCAAAAGCTCGGCTAGCTGCGCTTGCTCAGGAACAGCAGCATCTCTTGGCCTGCTATTATCGCGTTCACTATCTTCTTGCCGGCCTCCGACCTCTTGTCGACCTTTAACCGCGCCTTCTTGCCCACCTGGCTTGAAAGCACAAACTCGTCTTCGATGTAGACATCGACGGTCCTGCCTATCACCTCCTCGTCTACCATCAAAGTCACGGCAGAGCCGGCTTCGCTCACCTCAAAGTCGATCTGCTTGCCAAGCGTCGGTGTCTTGGTCTCGACGTCTATCTTTACCCCGAGCACGTCTTCCAGCTCGTTTATGGTAGAGCCGCCCTTGCCGATTATCTTGGGCGCTGCCTCCTTGCTGACCTTGACCTGCACCCTGTTCTCGGAGAGGATGTTTACCTCCGCGCGGGGGTCAAAGCGCCTCACCACGTCCAGTATTTTCGACTGCGCCAGTTTCTTTATCCCGCTCTCGTCGCTGCCTGCCTGGACCTTTGACACCGGCACGACGACGTTCTCTTCGCCGTAGGTATAGATCTCGTATTCCACCTTGCCGGACTCAAAGTCCTTGACCTCGACAAGCGGCCGGGCAAGGTCTGCCTCGGTCATGCCGGTCGGCACCTTGACAGTCAGCGCCAGCTCGTAGACTTTGTTGATGGCGCCGTCCTTGACGAATATGATGGTGTCAAGTATGTGCGGGATCATGCCCAGTTCCACCTTGCCCATAAAGCGCTGGACGGCGTCAAGTGGGCTGGACGCGTGCACGACGCCGACCATCCCGACGCCGGCAAGCCGCATGTCCGCAAAGACAGAGAAGTCCTGCGTGCGCCTCACCTCGTCAAAGATGGTATAGTCCGGCCTCACCAGGAGCAGTATGTCGACTGCCTTTTCAAAGCTGCCCTCAAGCGGGCCGTACTGCGTGACTGCCTCTGGCACCTGCAGGTCCCGGGGCGACTCGAACGTCTTTACTATCTTGGCCTTTTCCACGTAAAACTCGGCGAGGCTGCTTGCAAGCGTGCTCTTGCCAGAGCCCGGGGGGCCGGCGATGATGACGCCTTCAGCCTTGCCGGAGAGGCGCTCCATGAGCTTCTCGCTCACGTTATAGTCTGCAAGCGCCAGTTTCACCGTCGGCTTGACGATGGTTATTTCAAGGCCGTCTGAAAACGGCGGCCGGGTTATCGCGATCCTGTAGAGGCCAAACTGGATGACAGTCGCGCCGCTCCTGCTTATCTCGACCGTGCCTGCGCCGTTCACCCTGCTTGCCTCAGACACTTCCTTGATTATCTTTGTCAGTTGCGCATACGTGCTCTTGCCGTCTGCGATGCGCGTCAGCTTGAAGCCGCCCGGCTTGCCTCTCTTGGCCATCGGCTCGACGTTTTCCTTCAGGTGGACGCTCATCGTCTCTTCGTCAAAGAACTTTTCAAACTCCAGGTCCGTCGTCTTTGTCGGGGCGCGGATGTGCTGCGACTTGATCCCTTGCGCCTCGGCAACGAGCGCCTGCACATAGTCGGCAGTCATCAGCGTGGCAGACTCGCTCATCGCCACGTCCTTGATTATCGCGTCTATCCTGCCGTGTTTTGCTAGCCGGATGTCGTCAAAGTCCGGCCTCTGGCCGACGAACCGGATGGCGACCTTTCTTTTTGCGCACAGCTCGCGCATCTTTTTTATCTCGCCAAGGCCGACAAACCCGTGCTCCTTGTTGGTCGACGCCTGCGACTGGAGCTCGTCGAGGACAGCCAAGGGGATGATGATTTCGCTCCCCTCCTCAATCTCGCCGGCCTCTAGCATCCTGGTTATCTCGCCGTCGATTATTATGCTGGTATCAAGTACAAACTTCAAACAACTAGTCTCCCCACACGCGGTTTAAAAAAGCATCTCGATAAAAAGCATATCATAAAAGGCTCGCGCAGGGATAATAACAAAGAATAAAAGATTGTCAAGGCAATAGGTCTTGCTAATGAAAAAGCTCGAGGCTATAGTACGGCCAGAAAAGATGCCAGTAGTCAAGGAAAAGCTCAGGCAGCTCGGGATAGGCGGCATGACAATTTACGACGTTTCCGGTTGGAGCAAGCAGCGCGAGCTCCACCTGCAGTGGCGCGGGCAGCCCGTGACCTACGACCTGCTGCCCAAGTTCAAGTTCGAGATACTCGTGGACGACAGCCAGCAGGACGCCGTCGTGCAGGCCATCGTCGAGGCGTCGAGGACCGGCGAGCACGGTGACGGCATCATATTCGTGTCCCCGGTCGAGCAGTCGATAAACATCGCGACGCTTGACAAGGGCGAAAAGAGCTTTACCTGACAAGACATAAAAGCAAAGCCTGTGCATACGGCGTGTTGAAGCGGGTATTGCTCGCCGCTGCTCTGGCGGCGCTACTTTTCATTTCATTCATCTCCGTCCCCGCGTTTGCATCCCGTTATTACGAGGAGCAGGCCGACGGCCTTGCAGGGGTCACGGTGCCAAAGGCCAGCTACAGGTGGGACTCGGACATGCAGTGGTGCGTCTACAAGGAAGAAGGCGTGCGAAACACATACTATAGCTGGGCTAAACTTGGGGTGCACAAGTGGCGCATGGCGCTCAAGGATTACACGGCAGCCAGGGCAGAGTGGGACATGCCGATAAAGCGAGCAACTGAGAACATGCCGGCCGACTGCGACGTCAAGGTATACATTTACGATACATACCGAGACTTTCCCGGCTATCCCGAGCAGACCGGCGCCTACACGTCAGTCCAGTACAAGGACGGCGTCGCCAGCTCTGCAAGCGTCTACATGTCGCCGCAGGTGCTGCACGGCGACGGCAAGAACGTGATAGACCTGCCAGGGTACGCCTTTCGCAACTCGGCAATCCACGAGGTAGGTCACGTGCTCGGCCTTGCCCACATGGAAAGAGCAAAGGGCTACCTGATGTCGCCGACGTTTGACTTTTGGGAGCAGAAGGAGCAGATGCCGATAACCACGCTCGAGCTGTCGACCCTCGTCGAAATGTACGGCACTGACGGCTTTTAGCGCAAACCGTCAGGAATTGCTATTTTACTGGCAGGCCGAACTAGGACGACCTGTCAATCGTGCCGGTATTTTGAGAGTTGCAGTGGGGACATACTTCAGGTTCCTCGGCTGCTTGCACGACTTTTCGGGCCTTGCCCCAAAAGACTATGCCGCAGTCTTTGCAACACAGCATTTCGCTCTGGCGTATCATGGCTCTGTATAGATTTTCTGCTATAAAACCAGTCGAACCGGGAGGCGGCCAGAGCGTGAATGTCGTGTCAAAGCCAGGGGCAAAAGAGAAACAGAATCTTTGTGGCGCAAATCTCTATATAGGAACTGGCCCAATTTTTGCCTGAATGAACCTAGAGTGCTATCTAAAGGCAGGCAGGATAGCATCCAAAGTCAGGGAAGCGGCGCGCAGAAAATACCACGTCGGCTCTACGCTTTTCGATATCTGCGAGTCGGTAGAGGCGCAGATCAGGGGCATGGGCGCGCAGCCGGCGTTTCCGGTAAACGCCAGTCTCAACGAGATAGCGGCCCACTATACGGCAGAGCCGGGCGACCAGACCACAGTAAAAGAAGGCGACGTCTTGAAGATCGACATCGGCGTCCACGTCGACGGCTACATCGCCGACACCGCCGTCACGGTCTGCTACGACCCGAAATATGATTCTCTTGTAAAGGCCGCCGAGTCGGCGCTGGCAGAAGCAGTCCGCACTGCAAGGGCCAACGCCAAGGCAAGCGACATCGGCAAGGTGATTGAAACTGTCATCGGCAGGATGGGCTACCGGCCAATACAGAACCTCAGCGGCCATTCTTTGCAGCAATACGTGATACACGCAGGCAAGTCGATACCCAACATCTGGACAGTCGGCTCGTCGTTTGCGCTCCAGCCAAACGAGGCCTACGCGATAGAGCCGTTTGCCACGATAAAGGACGGGATGGGCGTCGTGCACGAGGGCAAGGTGCGCAACATCTATGGCATCACGTCGAGAAAACCGAGCAAGGAAAAGGACGCAGACGAGCTTTTAGAAATGATATGGAACCGCTACAGGACGCTCCCGTTCGCCCTCAGGTGGCTCACAGACGCGTACGACGAAGGCAGGCTGCGCAGGCTTGTCGACGCGCTGGTCAGGAAAAAGAACATCCACGTGTACCCGATTCTTGTAGAGGGCCGCGGCAAGACAGTAGTGCAGGCAGAGCACACGCTCATACCGACTGACGGCGGCGCAAACGTGATAACGCTCTAGCTCTTTTTCTCGGGCGGGTACTCGCCATAGATGGCAGTCACAAGCGTTGCAGAATTGCACTTTATGCACCTCGCTCCGCCTTTAAAGACATAGTCGCCCTGCTCAAACGGGCGCCTTTCCTTGTCGCCGCAGCTGCCGCAGGTCTGCTCCGTATGGAGTGTTGGCTTTGGCTCCGGCTTTTTGCCAAAGAGAATCATTGAGCGACCCCCATCGTGTTGCCGACGCCTATCACAAGGACTGACTGGCCTTCTTCGGTCTTGTCCTCTATCACCGCGTGGACAGTTTCAGTCACCTTGTCAAACGAGTCTGCAATCTCTTTTCTCATGATGGTAATTGCATCAAGCACTGACTGCTTTACTATCACCGCGTAAACAGGCACGCCCAGGCGGGTGGCGACTTCTTCTATCTGGTATTTTTCGACGCCGATGCCGCCTATCGCCGCGCCGATGCCTTCTGCAACGTCGCCGGTGCGCTCGCCTTCCAGCTTTAGCGCGGCGTCTATCATTATCACGGCGTCAAGCCTCACCCCGAGGTCGCCTGCGAGCCTCTGCATCGCCTCTCCGGGGCGCCCCACCGTGCCCGCAGGGCCCTCTGCCTTGAGCAGGTAGACCTTTCTGCCCTTGTAATCGCTTTCAGCGTACACGGTTTCCTGCGCCGCCCGCTTTTTCTCCTTGCCCAGCATCATCTTGCCGACGACCATAGGCCCGATGCCGTCGCCTATCGGCTGGCCCTGCCGGAACGTCGCTATTGCCTTTTTCAGCGCGTCGGCCTCTTCGAGCAGGAGGGGCATCACCATCTGCAGCTGCACCAGCACGAACACGCTTGTCGTGCGCTTGCCCATCAGGTAAAAGTGGCGCACGACTTTGTATATCATGTTGAGCGCAGTCGCGGCTTCAAGCATGTTCTCTATCTTGGACGCTTCATAGTCGTCTATCCCGGGGCAGACCTTTCTGACTTCTGCCCTCATGCGGTTGTCCCTTGTCCGCATCACGTGCTCGACCTTGCGCACGAGGCCGGCAGGGTCCATGTCGACTGGCATTATCGTGAAATATTCGAGAAACTTGTCTATCCTAGGCGTGGGGTCTTGCTGCGGGACGACTTGCTTGACGTAGTCGATCGTGTCAAGCCGTGCGTTGTCCTTCATCGTCTTTAGTTTCAGCATCGACTTGGATATCTCGCCCAGTATCACCTTGCCCTGCATGCGCTGGCCGTACAGCATGAAAAACGGTATTGTGGCAAGCGAGATTATGTAGACATACATCATCGGGTTGGCTGGATCAAACTCGCCCATTTCCCCGCCCAGTTGCAAGAACAGCTGCGAAAAATCCAGCATGCAGACTTGTCTCACTGCCTGCAAAGAGCAATTAAAGTTTACCCTGCGTGCCCGCGGGTTCTGGCCTTGCCGTCAGGCGCCGGCTGCATCCCCTTGCGCATGGCCCAGCTTGCCCGCCACGACGTCCCTATGACGGCCGGCGCCGGCAGAGAGCCAAGGGCCGCGCATGAGGCTACTTCAAAGGTACCTACAACGCCAGCATGGAGCCGCGGAAAATCAACCGGACTAAAAGACAGGCATGACGAGCGAAAATGTGCATGAACCCCAATGAGCGCTTTTTTCAAAGCCCAGCGCTATTTCTTGGCGTGGCACTCGCAGGCGCACTTGACCACCTTCATGTCAAACGAGCAGTCGTGGTCAGGCCCGCATGACTCGCCCACGGGCCATTCGCCGGGGCAGTCGCCGTGCCGGTCCCGCTTGCAAAAGAAGGTCAGCATCCAATGGTTGGGCGGCGCGCAGGCGATTTAACGGTTTTGCTCAGAACTGGATGTTGAAAAGCTGCGGGGCATAGATCGAGCCGTCACGGACCCTCTTGACCCTTGCGACTGAAAGGTAGTGGGGCCAGATGGTCGCCATGATGCTCCCCTCAGGAACGCCGACGGGGTCGAGCAGCACTACAATGTCGCCTTCGCTCACGCCCCTTTCGGCCAGCTTTTCCTTTGAAATCGTGATCAGGTCCTCGGGCATGCCGCTGCTGTAAAGGTAGACCTTGCCGCTGTACTCTAGTTTGTCCTCAGACATCCAGTCACTTTTTGCACGGGCTTGAATAAAAATGTCTAGTCCGAGCCTGCGTCGCCAAAGATGAGCTTCATCTCGTCGAACGTCAGTTTCTCGCCGGACGACATCTTTTTCTGCGCGGCTTCCTTGAGCGTGTTCCAGCGTTCCTGGTACTCCTTGTCGCGCCTCGTCCGTTCCTGTGTGGCTTCGTGCCTTGCGACCCTGCGCTCGTCCATCTCCTTCTGCTTCTTCTGGCGGGTCTCGTTCTGCGCCATCCGGTTCTTCTTGAAGGCGATGGCGTTGAGCTGCGTCTCGATCATTTCGAGTTTCGCCGTCGCTTCGCGCACAGTGTGGATTACCTGCCTGCGCTCCTCGTAGAGGCCCTCGCGGTTATTGACCAGGCCCTCGATGCTCTCCTTGAGCTTGCCAATCTTGTTGCCAAACTCTTCCTTTTGCTTGAATATCCTGTTGACGCGCGACTTTAGCTCGTCGTACTGCGTCGACATTTCGCGGTACTGGCCCTCCTTCTTGTGCACCAGCTTTAGCGTGTGAAGTTTGGTGGCGATCTCTTTGGAGCGGGCGACGAGCTTGCGCTCTTCGTCTTTGGAAAGTTTCTTGGTCTGTATGTCGCGCTCTATCTGCTCCAACGCCTTGGAAAGCCCGGACATTTCGCTCCTGTCCTTCCTTGACTTGGCCTGCCCGACCTTGTCGTCGAGTGACCTCATCTGGTTCTTGGCCTCGATGAGGTTGTTGCGGAGCTCTACAAACTTGGGATAATCGGCATCCTTCTCCTCGTTCACCCCTTTTAGCTTGGCACGCAGCTCGTCCAGCTGCATCCTTTCTTCGTCTATCTGTTTCTTGACAGCATCCAGGCTACTGTTGATCTCTTCGATCTTTTTCTCGCCGCCTTTCTGCTCGTCAAGAACACTCTTTTTGAATTCGACCAGAGTCTTCAGGTTTGGATCGTCTGAATTGGGTGCGACTGAAACGCCGCCATTGTTGTTTGCCGTTGTTGTTGCGCTCAATGAAGGATTACACCGTCACCATGCGGAGGTGAACACTACAGGGTTCTAACATGCCCAAAAATATATTTTTTGCCATTTTAGCCTACTGAAGAACGGTTCCTACATCTTTATATTGTATTACCTTGCAGTATGGTTGCAGCGATGGATGATTTTGAGCGTGACTATCCAGGATTTGACTGGAAGAATACGCCGGCCTACAAGCATCCCGGTGGCAAGGATTGTCCCTGCCCCAAGCACGAGTATATAAGGGAGCAGATGAAGGTCGCCCAGACGGTGAGCGACAACAACAAAGACGTCGCCCCTGACGCCAGGCAAAAGGCCCAGATCACGCTAAAGTTCTGCCCCGACCACTATGACGTCTACTTTAACGAGGTGATCCCGTCAATGCCTTTCAAATACCGGTTCATGACCAAAGTCGCGCTAAAGATAGGCGCAATCACGATACAAAAGCTGACCTACATGCAGTCGGACCAGTGCTTTTACTGCAAGTTCGGCTCAGGCGGCTTTGACAAAAAGGCAGAGCTGCCTCCAATCTAGCCCAGCAGCTTTGCAGAGTCGGCAATCATCATGTTCTTGAGGGCAGTCTTGCTGTCTGACGAAAAGCCAGTGGCCAGTATGTTGCGTATCGCAAGCGAAAGATACGGGAACTTGCCGGCGCGCCCTTTGTAGCCGTCATAAAACGCCCTCTCCAGCTCCTTGTAGGACGGCAGATCCATGACGCTTGCGAGGAACGACCCCACGTCCATGCTGCGCGCAAAGGTAGAGCTGCTTTTCTGTATAAAGCCAAGGTCTGTCCTGAGGACGTCGCCGCCGCGGACAAGAAAGTTCTGCGCCTTGTTGTCGGTAAAGACGTACCC
>NZ_JBOGQF010000004.1:0-30241 GCF_050748925.1 Nitrososphaera sp. | reverse complement strand
ATATGTGCAATAAATGCGTAGGAATACGAGTATCGTTGTAAATAACTCCAAAATTGCCGCCATAAAAATAAAGTGATCAAAAACTGCGCAAAATCGCGATATTTTTGTGATTCTTTATACAAATAAATTTCATATTGTATAAATCTAAATTTATTACTCACCATTTGTGTCAGAAATTAAAGAATTTTTTATAGCACTTGAATGGAGATAAGCGCAATTATGTCCAAACCCAATTGGCATCTTCCTGCAATTATGGCAGTTGCATTCCTGGTGGTCCTGGGGCTGTCGCAATACGCCTTTGCGTACGCGCCGGACGACCCTGCAGTGCCCTATCATTGCTGGCAGACCAACGAGGATGAAAGCTTTGTGATAGAGACAGATGAAGAGGGCAACCAGAACCTTGTCCCCTGTGAGATAAACGCAGGCGACAACGCATGGATGCTCACCTCCTCTGCTCTGGTGCTCATGATGACACCGGCAGGGCTGGCGATGTTCTATGGAGGCCTTGCAAGGCAAAAGAACGCGGTGAACACGCTCCATATGACATTCATAACCACAGGCGTAATCGCAATACAGTATGTGCTTTGGGGCTACAGTCTCGCCTTCGGTCCTGATGCGGGCGGCTACGGCTTCATTGGGACTCTGGATTGGGTGGGCCTGCAGAATGTTCTTCACGACGTTCCATCAAACGCTTACGGCGGCATAACAGGATACACGATCCCCCACGCGACATACATGATATTCCAGATGATGTTCGCCATCATCACGCCAGCGCTTATCGTGGCGTCACTGGCGGAGAGGATGAAGTTCAGCGCGTTCATCATATTCATCGTCATCTGGGCGACGTTCGTCTATGACTTTGCAGCGCACTGGACATGGCAGATCACCGCTGCCGACAACTATGGCATGACACCGGGATACTGTGGATTTGGATGGGGCGGATGCCTTGGCGCACTGGACTTTGCGGGCGGAACGGTCATCCACATCACCTCGGGCTGGTCGGGCCTGGTCATCGCTCTGATGCTGGGACGCAGGCTGGGCTATGGCAAGATCCCGATGGAGCCGCACAATGTGTCGCTGGTGGTTCTTGGCGCAGCGTTGCTGTGGACCGGCTGGTTCGGCTTTAACGCAGGCTCGGCCGCTGCGGCAGCGACAAACGCAACAAGCGCTTTCGTTGCCACCCAGATTGCGACAGGCATGGCGGCAGTGACATGGGCTCTCGTATCGTGGGCGCACACCGGGAGGCCATCCACCGTAGGGGCAGCGTCTGGCGCAGTAGCAGGTCTTGTGGCCATCACGCCGGCTTCGGGATTCGTGTCGCCGATGGCCGCCATCGTCATAGGCATCGCAGCCTCCATAGCCTGCTACGCGGCCGTGGCATTCAAGAACAAGCGCAAGTGGGACGACGCGCTGGACACGTGGGGAGTGCACGGCGTCGGCGGCCTTGCAGGCGCGCTCTTGACAGGCATCTTCGCCGAGAAGAGGTTCACCCCGTGGGGAGACCAAGGGCTTGCGTTTGGCAACCCGGCGCAGCTCTACGAAAACGCGGTGGGCGCGTTTGCCGCGCTGGCGTGGGCGATGGGCGTCACGGCGGCCATTATCAAGATAATGGACATGGTGTGGCCAGGCGGCATACGCGTGACACCAAAGGAAGAGGAAGTGGGCCTCGACCTTTCACAGCACGGCGAGAGGGCATATGTGACAGAATAGGGCAGAGCCCTTTTTTGGTAAACATGCTAACCGTAACTCCCCCACGCAAGGTCCAGATCTTTCCGGCAAGCACCGTCAGGGCGCTGAGGAGAAGGGGCGCCTACCAGAGGTTCATAGTCGTCTGCCTTGTGCAACAAGTCTCTAGCATCACAAAGAGCGTTCTGGCAAAGCAGCTGGCAAAAAAATTTGGCATGTCACTTAAGAATGCATACACCCACACATACATGGAGCTGAACGAAAGCCTGTTACCAAGCGGCATAGTCGAGCAAGACGGAGTGCTGCCGGCAACCAGGGGCCCGAGGATATTCCAGCTAAATGGCGTCCCGTGCTTCCGCCTGTCTGCGCTGGGCATGCTTGTGGCCTGCAGCCTGGATGAAATTGGCATCAATGAAAGGATACTGCTTTTCCGGCGGTACCTTGATGCTGACAGGTCATGGCAGAAAGACTCTAGAAAAGAAGAATTGCTGTCACACCTTCAGGTGTATCCCGAGTTCACTCTCGAGCTTCTCAAGCACGGTGTGTCGCAGTACCTGGAAGGCAAGGTAGAGCACCCTCTGTCCGTTCTTCCCATGCGGAAAACCTCGACCTTCAAAGATCTCTGGCAGTAAAGTGACGGATCATGGAAGGAGCTGATGCTATTGTTATTATCGGGATAATGATAATCGAGATGTGGGATAATTTCGGAAAAGACGCGATCTTTGTATTCTATGCCCCCTCTGTTTCAGATATTCAACAATATTCGGATAGTGCAGAGCTTGAGCTCTCAGCGCGTTTATCCTCGGGTCTAAAGCGGAAAACGGGATATGAGTGAGGCCTTCAATTACTATGGTGCCTTTATCATACCTCCGTAGGCTTTGAGCACTGAAATTTTTGGCGAAAAAGCATTAAAAATCTTACCAATGAGAGAAGACAACCGAAATTCTCATAGCCCAATAGGGTGGCTGGCTGCATGTTTATGAATATACGCACATGTGAATTTCAAATAAAAAATTGGGGGGTGGGAGCAGGGCTTGCTCACTCTGCTTCCTTCACTAGATCCGCCGAGGCGCTAAAGGGCATGGCCGCAAAGCCAAAGTGGCCCGGGCCGCTTATTGCCGACAGCATGTCCACCTTGAATCCCTCGGACGTGTGGAGGACCTCGCCGTTGCCTGCGTCCACGATGACCGTCTTTTCCAGGTCGCCAGAAATGACCCTGAAGACGTATACGACGTAGCCCTGCTCGATTGACAGGCTGCCACCGATCACATGGCCCTTGCCTGCTTTGGACGCGGTGTTGGCAGCGTCGACAAAGTTGACGTTGACCTTTGACAGGATCTGTTCCCCTGCGTTGATCGTGCCGTTTATCTGAGGCACCGGGGAAAAGTGGTCGATCTTGAGCACGCCAGCATCGTCTGCCATCACTGTTACCGTCTTGGCTGTTTCGTTCCCGGTTTGTGCAGATGCAAAAGAAACAGACGCCACCGATCCGATGGCGGCCGCAACTGCAAGCGCCCCGAGCACGAGTGCATAGAAAGTCTTGTTTTCCATCAGGCTTCAGGCGCCGCGATGAACTTTAATCATTGCCAAACTTTCGAAAGCCTCATTGTTAGCTAACAATGTTACCTTAAGCTTATTTCCGCTACGAATCGACCAACAACCGCATGCGTAGCAACGGCTATTGGCTAGCGCACGAGAAATGAGCTGGCTTGACCCACGAGTACCGCGACAGGATCTACATTCGCAAGGACATCATTGTCAAGCTGTCCGAGGTGGGCGAGCTCAACCAGACCAAGCTGCTGAGCTATTGCGGGCTCAACATTGTAAAGCACAAGGAGATCCTTGACGACATGGAGGCCAAGGGGTTCATCGAGAAATTCGCGGAGGACTGGGGGACAAAGTCGGTGACAAAATACCGCGTGACTGAAAAGGGCCGGCAGTTCTCAAGGATGATCCTCGAGCCGTACGAGGAGATGTTCCCTCGCAAGAAAGGTAACAATGTTAGCTAAAGGTTTTAAGAAAATTTTTGCCCGCTATTGCCGTGTCAGAAGACAAGAAGGAGAGCGTATTTGGTATACTGGACGACCTGCTCTCACACCTCAACAGGACGAAAAAGCTGTTCATGGCGCTGGTGATCTCGTCGTTCATTGTGGCGCCGCTTGCCATCATACTCTCGATATTGATATTCACGCCGTCCTTCCTTGCCGGCGTCGGCCAGCCGCAGGACGTGGTGTTCACGGCAAAGGGGGCCATGGTTGAAAGCTTTGCTGCCGGGGGGCCGGTCCCTGGCGAGCCGGCAGCCACGGTCGTCAAGATAGTGCCGGGCGAGGACATGAAGAAGCTAAACGTCACGGGCCTGCGCGAGATAGACAAGGGCGCGTTTCTGGTCGACAAGACGCAGATCCAGCTCAACTATGTGCCTGCTGACATGACAGAATTTCGCGTGATAGAAGCCCAGCCCATGTCGCCACGCTTTATCTACGTGGGGAGCGCGCAGGCCGCCGCGCCGTTTGACGTGACGTGGGTCATCGTGGCCGTGATAGCGGTGTCTGTGGCAATGGCCGGCGTCTGGCTCTTTATCGGCGCCAAGGAGTACCGGTTCTTTTCAAACTGGAACCGGCGCTACTCTAACTACAGGGTGATGCAGGAAAAAGTTGACAAGGAGCTGGGCGACTCTGGCTAGATGAGGTTTGCGGCGTTAGCCGCGGGCCACTTGCGGCAGTTAACTTTTCACACCGCATATCGACAGATAACGCTTAATTATCACTTTGACAATTATATCATAAACTCGATGTCAGAAACCGGCATGCGTACTATAACCTTCAAAGACGAGGGCGAAAAAGCCAGGGCGTTTTACGAGCTGATACATTCAAAAGCACAGTTTCAGGGCATTGACAAAAATACTCTCATCCTCTCTAGGAAAGACTGCCAGACGCTCAAGAAAAAGCACATCAAATACTACGAAATCGGCTAGCTAGATTTGTCCGACCTCAAGGTAGAGATTCTGTTGCCGCTGTACTACAATAGCGATACCCGTGGCAAGAGATCAAGGGTGGAAGGAGCCAAGTATGCGCAAACCTACTCTGAAATCATCGGCAGGTTTGGCGGCTGCACCGTCGACAACTCTACCTTGCTTGGCGGCTGGATAAATCCCGACACGGGCAAGAAAATCAGGGACGAAAACGTGACGTACTGGGTGGTTTGCAGGGATACGAGGTCAAACATACGGTTTCTTTTTAACTTGAAGAAAAGGCTGAAGGAAAGGTTTCTGCAAGATGAAATAATGATGTACTATATACAAATACACAGGATCTAGCGTGAGCGTCAGCTTTTTAGCGACGGCAAACGGCGAGGATATCGTGTGGAGGCTAGTCAAGTACCTTGAAGAAAACGGGCCGGCGCTGGCCGCGTCCGTAAAAGAAGACCATGCAGAGCTTGCCGAAAAGCTGGCCGAGATCTGGCCCGGCGGCGGCAAGGTGGAAAAAGGCCATTTCGCGCTTGCTGGCGCAGTTGTTGCAGCATTGTGGCTTGGCAGGCAGGCGCAGCTGGATAAGGAGGCTGGGGACAGGAGTGCCGAGCAGTTTTTCAGAGAAGCGATAGCTACGGCGTTTGAGACCGGGAAACAGTCGGCGATGACGTCGCCGTAAACTTTACTAGCAAGTAGTTATTTCTTACCAAGTATGTCTGAAACGCAGAAGGAAGGCTATGAGCAAAAGGTAGCGGCAGCGGCATGCCCCGTCATCGACATCTGGGAGATCCTGGGAAAAAGGTGGTCGCTCTTCATACTAAAGAACCTCAGCACAAAGGAGACTATACGCTTTAACGAATTAAAGCGAGCATTATCGGGCATAAGCAGCACGGTGCTTTCAGAGCGGCTGCTGGAACTGGAACGCGAAGGCCTGGTGTCGAAAAAGATCTACCCTGAGGTGCCGCCCCGGGTCGAATACAGCATGACGCCGCAGGCAAAAGAACTGGAGGTCGTCATAAAAGAGCTGGGTAGGTGGGTCAGCCGCTGGAAGCGCCCCGAGGTGGCGACGGTCCAGCCGGCAAAAAAAGAGGAAGCGGCTAAAGCTTCCTAAACTGCTTCTCCTTTGCAGTCACCACCCCTATCTCCACCACGGACCTCTCGCCTAGCGCCCTTTCTATCGCCTTGTTGCTCAATTGAACAGCCTGTTCGACTGTCATGTCGGCGCTGTACTCGCGCTGTATGGCGTCAAGCGCCGCGTCTGCCGACTGCCCTATCGCAAAGCCGGAGCCGCGGAAGTACGTCCCTGACGGGTCGACCTGGTACATGTGGATGCCCACCTGGTCCGCGCCGGCGATTATCACCGACGCAGCCTGCGGCCTCACTGCGTATATGGTATAGTTGTGCAGGTAGCCGCCGAGGTGCTTGGCAAGCGAGCCGACGTCTATCGGGCTCTCAAAGCTCAGCCGGTGCTTTTGGCCTTCAAGGCGCAGCTCGTCGATGAGCTGAAGGATGTCGCCGATGTAGCCAGAGCCGGTCGCCCCCACGTGGCCGTCGATGGGGAACACCTTCTCCGTCGGCTCCATCAGCGGCCTTATGGGCTTGATGTGGCTTGCCAGCAGCGCGAAATTCGCAGTCTTGATCCCTATCGTGGTCGAGCCCCTGTTGACTGCCTCAAGCGCACTGTCCACCAGCACGAGCCTGCCTTCCGGCCCGTAGAACGACTGGTACCGGCCAAAGCCCTGCGGCGATGCCTCTGCCACCTAGGCCGCCTCCTTTACAGTTATCAGGTGCGGTATCACCATCGTGTCGATGCCGTTGCCAGAGCCCGGGTCGCGCTCCATCGCCGCCGCCACCGCCCTTGACGCAATCTCTTTTGCCTCGTTGTTGGACAGGTCCTTGCGGTAGAGGCTCTCAAGCACGCCGTACGCTATCGGCGAGCCCGAGCCGGACGACGCGAAGTCCTCGCCGATTATGGCGCCGGACATGTCGGCAGTGTAGACATGGCCGCCCTCCTCGTCGACCCCAGCCACCAAGAGCTCTACAAAGTACGGCTGGTAGTTTTTCAGCCCTGAGTATGCAAGGTTGGCTATGAGCCGGGCCGATTCCTTAACCGTCAGCGGAAAGCCCCTGCGAAGCTCCATCAGCTTGCGCTCTGCCTTGGCCATTTTAATCAAATATTCCGCGTCGGACAGCTGGCCCGCTATCGCTATCGCCAGCGTGTCGTCTACCTTGGCTATCTTTTGCGTTATCTTGGACCCGATGAAAAAGCCCTTGCTCGCCCTCTTGTCAGAGCCGAGCACGACCCCTTCCCTCGTCTTGATGCCGACTATCGTTGTCATCTGCTATGGTATAGAATGGAACGAATGAATAGACCGGGTCTTCCGGAATCAGGTCACAGCTAGTTGTTGGCGGCTGGCTGCCTGAAAACGTAGGCGTTTGCAGGCGCAATCCTGTCCTGCAATATTTTTGTGATCTGCTCGTATATCGAGTACGAGCCTACCATCGCCTGCAGCTTTTCCCGCTCTGTGTTTGCGTTTGTCTCGATGACGACATAGTCAGAGATCATGCGGAGGTTTATCTGGAACGAGCCGTCGTCGCTTGACCACTGCAGCGTGAATCCCGTGCCGCTCTCGATGAGGCTGACCCACCGGAGGTTCTTGAACCACCTGCCCACAAGCGAGCGCACAATCTCTGCCGCCTTGACGTCGACCGGGATGTAAGTCTGCAATAATTGGATGTATTCTCTGCCCTTGGCCTCCTGCACGCCTATCTTGGCAACAGCCGCCGTGCCCGTCTGGCTGAGGCGGTAGCCGACTTCGGACTTGCTGACAAAGCCCATCTCCCCGAGCCTGTGCAACGCCCTTGACAGGCTCTGCTGGTGGATGCCCAGCCTGCGCTGGATGCCCTTGAAAGAGTAGTTCGACCCTGCCTCGTTCAACAGCGCGAGTATCCTGCTGTCGTTGCCGTGGAGGTCCTCTGTTGAAAATTCTTCTTCCTGGACGAGCACCTGCTTGCCACTGGCCAGCTTTTGGCCTTCCGGCTCTATGCGCACGGCGTCGCTCTTTTCTTCCACTTGCGCCTTATCTATGGCAGTTGAACGATATAAATGGTAAAGTTGCCTGCCTGCTAGCAAGTAAGCGTTTGGCTACCGCTACATTACCTCGATTGCTTCCTGACCAAAGCCCATCGACACCAGCATGTTCTTTACCGTGTCGCGGTGGTCGCCCTGCAGGATTATCTTGCCGTCCTTGAATGTCCCGCCCGTGCCTATCTTTGTCTTTAATTTCTTTGTGATGTCGGGCGCATCCTTGCGGTCATGCAGGCCAGAAATTACGGTTGTAGGCTTGTTCCACTTGCGGGTCTCCTTTGAAATGATTATCCGTGCGCGCTCTTTGTCGAGCTCTCTGACCAGCTCGTCCATTGTAAAGTCATCAGCAGACACTTGCCCTTACTTTACATTCATTGCAATAAAGCCTTTTGGGCGCCTAGGGGCGCTCGTCGACCTGCACCCCCAGCTGGAGCTGGCGCCCGTAGCGGTTGACAGTCACGGTCAGTTTCTCGTTGACCTTCTTTTTCCTCACCCGCTCTGATATCTGCGACGGGTCCTCGACCCTGCTGCCGTCAATCTCCTCTATGACGTCGCCCCTGCGCAGCCCCGCGTCGTCTGCCGGGCTGTACGGCTCTACCCCTGCTACGAGCGCGCCCTCCCTTGCCGGCAGGCCGTAGTACCTTGCGACCTGCGCCGTCACCTTTACGGACGCTATCCCGATCCAGGGCCTGCTCACCTTGCCCTTTTCCACGAGCTCTTTGAGGATCTCTTTGGCGGTGTTGACCAGCACGGCAAACCCGATGCCCTGCGCGTACGGCATGTTGGCGGTGTTGATGGCCACCACCTCTCCGTTCGTGTTTATGAGGGGGCCACCCGAGTTGCCGGGGTTGATTGCGGCGTCTGTCTGCACCAGGTCAAGCACGCCGGACCTTGCCTGAATGCTGCGGTTCAGCGAGCTGACGATTCCGGCAGTCACCGTCGGCCCGCCGGTCAGGCCAAACGGGTTGCCGATGGCTATCACTATCTGGCCGGCCTTGAGCCCCGCCGAGTCGCCCAGCTGCGCCGCCGGCAAGGGCTCGTCCGACTCTACCTTAACCACTGCAAGGTCTGTCGTTTCGTCCATCCCGGCGACCTTGCCCCTGAGCACCCTGCCGTCCGGCAACGTCACCTTCAGCCGCTCGGCGTCGTCGATGACGTGGTTATTCGTCAGGATGTAGCCACGCTCGTCGATTATCACGCCCGAGCCGACGCCTTCCACCGGGAACACCCTGAACAGCTGGTCCTGCATCATGCGCACGCTGGCGATGTTGACGACGCTCTTGCTTACCTTGTCCACTGCGTTTACAAGCACGTTTTCGTCCACTGCTGGTATCATTCAGGCATTATTGCACTGCAGAGGCTATAGCGACCGGCTTTGGTAAAAAAGGTCACGGCCTGTAGCGCGCCGCAAAAGTGTCGGGGTCGGTGCCGGCAAGGTCCTGGGCAAACTGGCCCTGTATCAAGCTTCCATATACAACAAGGTCGCGGGCCATCATCCTGATCCTCTGGTCGACCTTTGCTACCGGCGAGCCGCCGGAAAAGTCCTGCTCGCCGTTGATAGAGACGCCGTAGGGCAGGCTCCAGCCATAGCACTGGCGCACGGCGGTGCGCATCTGCTCCATTACTGTCAGCCCCTTTTCATGCGACGCGACGACGTAGCCAAACGCCTTGCCGGCAAACTCTTCATAGAAAAAGTCGAGAAAGTTTTTCAGAGTGCCCGACATGGACCCGTGGTAGTCCGGCGACGCCAGTATGAACGCGTTGGCCCAGCTGACGTCGTGCGAAACCTTGTCAGGAACGCTTGCGCTAGGCGAGTAGAACGGCACGTCACCGTTTGCCAGCTCTAGCAGGCGCACCTGCGCGCCGTGCTTTTGCGCAGCTTCCAGGGCTGCCTTTAGCGCCCTCGTGCTGTACGAGTTGGCGCGGGTGCTCCCAGCGACCCCGAGCACGTTAATTGACATTGAATTCCCCCGGGAGGTCGATAAGCAATAGTTCCGCAGGTTTTTCAGCCGTTATCGTTACCGCCTTCTCGCCTTCTATCCTGGCCGCGTCCCTTGTCTGCAGGGCGCTGCCGTTGACCTGCGCGCTCCCGTCTATGGCAAAAAGGTACGCCTTGCGACCGCGCCTTAATTCGTGCCGGACTGTCTTGCCGGCTCCAAGCGACGACACGTATATGGCGGCGTCCTGGTGTATGCGCATCGCGCCGTCCGGGGCTATCACTGGCAGCAGCCTGTCTGCGCGCTCGCCCTTGCTAAAGCCCTGCTGCTCCCACGACGGCTCCAGCCCGCGCCGGTCGGCGTGTATCCACATCTGCAGCAGCCTCACCGGCTTTACTTTTGAATGGTTGTATTCCGAGTGCACTATCCCTATGCCGGCAGTCATCCGCTGCACCTCGCCGGCGCGTATGACGCCTTTGTTGCCCCGGTCGTCGCGGTGCTCCAGCTCGCCGTCTATGACGTAGGTGATTATCTCCATGTCGCGGTGGGGATGCAACCCAAAGCCCTTTCCCGGCTGGATAATGTCGTCGTTGAACACCCTGAGCGGGCCAAAGCCCATGTTGGCCGGGTCGCGGTAAGAGTCAAATGAAAAGTGCCATTGCGTCGAGAGCCAGCCCTCCTCGTGGCGGAAATGGTCAGCCGACCTGGCTATTTTTATCACGCATTACCATCGCCCCCTCTGCATTTAAAGGTGGTAGCAATTTCCTACCAGGTTGGTCAGGCAGGGCTTGCCTGGTAAGCCGTGAGTTACCTGCCGCCTTTTTCCGAGACCCGGTATTGGGCAACGACCTGAACCACGACCGGGTGTATGTGTGTGTTTCCAGTATTTCCAGTGTTACAAGAGTAATGGTAAAAGCTAGTTCTTTTTACAAGGCTATGCGCGCTGTCGAGTTACCGGATCAGCCAACAACATCCTTGGCATCTACATCCAAAGATTTGACAGAACCCTGGCAGGCCCGGCGCATTCAAGGAACAACTGTAAACTCTTTTTCCGTCTTGTGATAATCAAATGTTGCAATCATTTTGTAGCGGCCAGCCTCCTCTATTGTAATACTGTTCTCATATCTTCCATCATAGGGAAAGGCACTTTGGAATGGCAGCTCTTCGCCGCTATATCCAAAGCGCCATTCATTATGGAAAGGCTGTAAAGGGCATCCCATGGACGTCTGAAAAGTTGGCGGCGTGTTCCAGACCCCTTTCTTTTCACCTATACCGATAATCTGAATCGACGGCTTGGGATAATTGCAGATGTTGTTTGAAGCGCCTTTCGTGATTAAGGTAAATGATATCGGTTCGCCAGCCCCATAAGTGTCCTTTAGATCATTGATTGCCAGAATGACGAATGCTTGTACTGCAGGCTCGGTCTGGTTATTTTTGGTGTGGAAAGAGAATCCGCAAGGTTGGAGAATACCAGCAAAAACGCAATGCCTGCTGCAAGACCTGCGATTACCGGCGCAACCTGACCCCCTCCTGCCAATTGACATTACAGTATGCTGCTTGCTTTAGTACTTTGTCTACTCGCAGATACAAGTCATTTTGGGCAGCGGTTTTCATTCTGCAAAAATTCAGCAACATCTTTTCGTTCAATGTCTGAGCCATGTATTTCACCAGCCTCTTCACTTTCTGTCACCTGGCAGCTTAATTGGAATAAAGTCGGCATGCCGTCTTTGTGGTCCACACTGATTCTCAACAAAGCCACCTTGCCGGAACCTCCGTGCGATTACTCGACAATGCTGGGCACCCGTATCAGGGTGTCGCAAGAGTCGTCAGCGCATGTCGTGACAAAGTATGCTGTTGCATCGGCATTTGGATAGTGGGTCAGAAATGCCCTCACCTCGTCCAAATTTCTTGTCTTGCCTACTGCCCGGCCGACGGTGTCATCCACGATAAAGTAGCCTTCGTCCTCTCCTGCAGTGCCGAAATGGACTACTATTTTGTAACGTCCCACCTTGTCTATAGTTATGGGGCTGGCAACGCCAAGCTCTGACAGCTTCCACGTCCTGTCAAAATTGTGGGGATCGAGGTCACAGAGATGTAAAGTGATGCCTCTCTTAGGCGTAAAGATTATCTCTTCATTTCTACCCAAGTCAATGACTTTAAAGTCTGGATACCCGCAAATGGCCCCATAACCTGTTGCTCTTATGGCAAAGTCAATTTTTTCTCCAACAGAATACCTGTCTTTCAATCCTTCTATTGAAAGGTCTGCATGAAATTCGCGCTGCACAATCGGGGTCGCCGAATTAAAGAATGACGCAAACAATACTACAAAAGCGATGCCGACAGCCAATCCTGCAATCACTGGAACCGTGCTCACTTTCAGGGCCTTCCTTTCAAGCTATGGTAAAATGCGCCGCTTATTCTAGTCATCCCTCTCGGCGTTCTGCAGCGGGATTATGACTGCCTTTTCCTGCGCCAGATTTGCTTCAGGAACAGCCCTGGGCTCTGCCTGCTTGATCTCCGTGTCTATCTGCTTGCTCTTGACCAAAAAGTCCCTCAGGATCTTGCTGCGCTCGTCGGCCATCTCGCTCGTCTTGACCTCAAAGACGCCGTGGATCACCAGCTTGTCTTCCTTCTGGTACAGCCCGACTTCGATGAGGCCGTGGCCGTTGCCCGTGATGGCCTCCCTCATGCTGTTCAAGAGCAGGTGCGAGTCGGGGTACGGCCTTGGGATGTACGACACTACCTCGTCGATTATGGTGTCGCCGTAGATCATGACAGGGTTGCTTATCAGCATGTAGTTTGGCACCTTGATGAGCCTGCCCGTCCTCACCGAAGGCAGCCGCTCGCCATCGCCCACCTCCATTACAGTCGTCCTCAAAAGGCCGATGTGCATGATGTCGCCCTTGGTGACGGGGACGCCGGGGGCGGATATCTTGATCCTGTTGCCCGTCTTGATGTCCTTGGTCTTTTTTATCACGACAGTCGAGATGAGGGCCGCGATATAGTCCTTGAACACTATGCCTACGCCCATCGAGCTAAAGACTATGCTCAACAGTGGGATATAGCCCAGGATGTCATCGGCCATCGATTGCAATCACTGCGGAATCGGGTTAAGGCATCGACTTGCAAACTTTAAACAAGCTATGCAAAACTGTTAAACTAAACCACTATCCTCTTGGCGCACGAGAGGCACTCCACAGTCACCTTTGCATCGTCTCTTTCGATTACCCTGAATTTCTTGCTGCCGCACCTGGGGCAGATGGGGCACGCCCTGAGGCCCATGCCTACCACCTGTGGGGCGCCGCGTCGGCGCCGGCAAGCATCTTGATCCTCTTGGCGCCGTCGATCTCTTCCAGCACGCCGGCAACCGCCGGGGGCACGAGGTGCTTCCACTGCCTGCCCGAGGCGATGAGCGCGCGGATGTTGCTGCCGTTGCATTCCTGCCTGCTGACGAATTTCGGCTTTCTGACTGCAAGCGACGGGTCCTGCTCTCTGACAAGGTACTCTACAAACTCGTTGCCGGAATATATCGCGTCAAAGGCCGGCGCCTGCGACCGCAGGCCGGCGAGCCACCGGGCGTTGTTCTCGTCGTTTGGCACCGGTATTATGAAGCATTTTGTCAGGTCGCAACTTGCTTCCCTCAGCGCGGCGTGGATCATCGCCACCCGCTCGCCGGCGGTGAACGGGTCTTTTTCGATAAAGTTGAACTGGGCGCTGCCGACCACTATCACGAGCTCTTTGCACTCGGCGAGCGCCTGCTTTGCAAGCGCAAGGTGGCCGTTGTGGAACGGCTGGAACCGGCCTGCCATCAGGCCACGCTCGTACTTCATTTTATACCCAGCTTGTTCTTTCGCTCCTCTATTTCCTTTGCCTCTATCTTTTTGAAAATCGGCTCGACCTTGCCGAGCGCATGGCCCGGCTGCACCTTCATCTCGGCGGCAGACTGCCATGACTGCTCGTGGACGCTGCCCTGCAGGCCGAGCTGGCTCCATATTTTTTCACACGAAAACGGGATAAAGGGCGCCAGCAGTATCGCTAGCGACCTTGCCGCGTTTGCCGCGACATAGAGCGTGGCCGGGGCCGTCTGGGCGTCGCTCCACGGCTTTTTCTTTTGGAAATACTGGTTAAAGTGGCTGCTGAGGGCCATTATCCTCTTGAGCGCCTTGTCAGTCTCGTTTGACTGGATGAGCCTGCCGACCTCCGCCACCGCCGCGGCAACCTCTTCGACCACTGCCCTGTCTTCTGCATCCAACTGCCCCGGCTCGGGCACCTTGCCGGCAAACGCCTTTTGCGTGAACGAAAGGGCGCGGTTGACAAAGTTGCCCACGTTTGCAATGAGCTCGTTGTTTATCTTTTCTGCAAACCCGCCAAAGTCAAAGTTGAGGTCGTCCTGCGAATACGTTACAATCGACGCGATGTAGAACCGTAAATAGTCGGGGTTGAACGACGCTGTAAAGTCCTTGAGCCCGATGTACCAGTTCCTGCTCTTTGATATTTTCTGGTTCTGGAGCATCAGGTGGCCGCGGGTCGGGATATAGTCGGGGAGCTTGAACTCCTCCCCTATGCCCATCCTCATCGCCGGCAGAAACAGGTAATGGTGGTAGACGATGTCCTTGCCGATGTAGTGGTAAATCTGCGAGCTGTTCCAGAATTCCTTGCCGTCGCCGCCCTTTTCCTCGATTACCTTTACCATCGTCGAGATGTAGCACAGGTGGTTGTCAAACCAGCCGTAAAACACCTTGCCCTGCGCGCCGGGCACCGGTATGGGCACGCCCCACGACAAATCGCGGGTGATGTCCCAGTCCTGCAGCCCTTCGTTTATCCAGTTGATGACATAGTTCTTGACGTCGGATTGCAGGTTGGCGTTTGTGGAAAGCCATTCCTTTAGCCTGGCGGAAAAGTTGGAGAGCTTGAAGAAATAGTGCGTGCTCTTTTTCTTCACCGGCGGCCGGCCGCAGATGGCGCACTTTGGCTCCAGTATCTGGTCGGGGACGCGCCCGCACTTTTCGCACAGGTCCGAGTATTGATTTTCGGCGCCGCAGAACGGGCACTTGCCGACGACGTAGCGGTCCGGCAAAAACTTGTCGTCAAACGCGCAGTAAAACTGGACAATATCCTGCTCATAGATGTGGCCGTTTTCGCGCAGCTTTGTAAAGACCTGCTGCACGAATTTCACGTTCTCCGGCGAGCTCGTGCGGTAGAAAATGTCAAACGATATGCCAAGCGACGCAAAGTCTTCCCGGTCGCGCCGGTTCCAGTGCGCGACGTACTCGGCCGGCGTCTTGCCCTCCTTTTCGGCCTTTATCAAGATGGGGGTGCCATAGTCGTCGCTTGCGCAGATGTGGTAGGCCTGCTGGCCGTTGAGGCGCAAAAAGCGGGTGAAAATGTCTGCCGGCAGGTACGTCGAGGCAATGTGGCCAAGGTGTATCTCGCCGTTGGCGTACGGCAGTGCGCTTGTAATGATTGCGCCCATCACGGTTCACAACCAGTGTCTAGATTTTAACCTATCACTGCGTCGGTTATACTTCGTGGTATTGCGCCCGTCCGCGCCTCATGACCGTAAACACTGCCATGATCACCGCTATCCACACAGCGCCCATTGCCATGTTGGTGATGCTGACGTATGTGTAAGGCAACGCCTCTATGATGTTTTCCTGTATGGCGGCAAGCGACATGTGCATGTCGTTCATGCCGGTATTGTACGCGCTGCTGTGCAGCTCGACTGACGCTATAGAGTTGGCCCTGGATATGATGCGATCAAGCTCCAGATCAATGAGCCCAAAATCCGTCCTGGTGGTTGAGAACGACCAAACGGGGTTGCCATAATCAGGCAGGGTCTTTTTTGCTTCGCTAACGTAGCTTGCCAGCTCTTCAGGAGTCTGCGACGACTCGGCCCGCGCAAGGTTGCCAAGCGCCATGTCTATCGGGTATATTGCGGTGGCATAGCCATAGTACGCCATTCCGGCGCCAAACGCCAGAAACGCCACCACGCCTATTGCAAGCACCTTGTATGAAGAGCCCAAACATGTTAAAAGTTGCCGACGGCGTATTTTAGTGTGACGGCAGTTTCCTCTATATCCGATGACATTTATATCCAGTTTGCAGGCAATACAGCAGATTGACACTGGTCAAGGTGGCCACAACGGGCGAACTGCAGCAGAACGGCGGCAAGGAAGTGAACGTCAACGGGACAAGGATCGCGCTCTTTCACTCCAACGGCTACTATTACGCGCTTGAGGCGCTGTGCAGGCATCAGGACAAGCCCATTGCGCCCGGCAAGCTCGACGGCGAGGTCGTCGAGTGCCCGTGGCATTCGTGGCACTACAACGTCCGCACGGGAGAGCTCCTTGACTACATGGAGGGGGTAAAGATGACGACCTACAAAGTCGACGTCAAAGCCGGCGACATTTTCATAGACCTCTAGCAAAGGTAAAATGCGCTATTCTGGTAAGGGCTTGCGGTGAAGTTATACAACACGCTGTCCCGCACGGCAGAGGAGCTGCAGCCAAACGGCAACAGCGTGAGGATTTACGTCTGCGGCGTGACGGTGTACGACAGCTCGCACATCGGCCACGCCCGCACGATAATCGTCTTTGACGTGCTCAGGCGCTATTTGATGTCCAAGGGCTACAGCGTAAAATTCGTGCAGAATTTCACCGACGTCGACGACAAGATAATCAACCGCGCAAAAAAGGAGGGCAAGAGCGCGGAAGAAATTTCAAAAACCTACATCGACGCCTATTACCGCGACTTTGCGGGCCTCAACGTGCTAAAGGCCGACCAGAGCCCCAAGGCGACCGAGCACATCGGAGACATGATCCGGCTCATCCAGGGGCTGGTGGAAAAGGGCCACGCCTACCTGACGCTAAACGGAGTGTATTTCCGGGTAAAGTCGTTTGCAGGATATGGCAAGCTGTCCAGAAAGCCGGTGGACGAGCTGGAGGCCGGCGCCAGGATAGAAATCGACCAGTCAAAGGAGGACCCGATGGACTTTGCGCTGTGGAAGTTCTATTCCGAGCCGCCGGCGTGGGACAGCCCATGGGGCAAAGGGAGGCCCGGCTGGCACATAGAGTGCTCGGCGATGGCCCTGAAATACTTGGGCGACACGTTTGAGATACACGGCGGGGGTCACGACCTGGTGTTCCCGCACCACGAAAACGAGATAGCCCAGTCCGAGTCGTTCACCGGCAAGCAGTACGCCCGGCTGTGGATGCACTCTGGCATGGTCACGATAAACTCGCAAAAGATGAGCAAGTCGCTTGGCAACATTGTCTCTATCGACAAGGCGCTAAAGGCGTGGGGCATGAACGCCCTCCGGCTTTACTGCCTCTCTGTGCACTATGCAAAGCCGCTTGACTATGCCGACGAATTGCTGATAGAATCGGCGCAAAGATGGCGCCAGATAGAAACGTGCGCGTACGAGCTGCGCGCAGCTGCTGAAGGGGGCGACGCCGGCGTTGTGGGCAAGCTGGCAAGTGAGTCTGAAGACGCGTTTGGCGCCGCCATGGACGGCGACATGAACACCTCCCTTGCGCTCACCGAATTCCTAAAGTTCGTGACAAAGCTCAACCAGCTGGCCGCGTCAGACAGGCTGACAGGCGAGATGGCAAATGCCGCCCTGCCTGTCTTTGAGAAAATAATGGGCATCCTGGGGCTTGCGACCGTTGACGCGACGGAGCAGGAGCGTAAAGAGATAGAAGAGATGGTAGCAACGCGCAACAGCCTGCGGGCAGAGAAAAAGTTCAAGGAGGCCGACGACGTGCGCAAGCGGTTGCTGGAGCGCTCTGTCGAGCTCATGGACCACAAGGGCAGGACGGTCTGGAAAAGGGTCGAAAGGCCCGAGCGGTAGTTTTTTTCACCATATTGTCCATCTTTTCGCACTTTGCCGCTAATGTCGAACTTGCTCGCAAGATGGCTGCAAGCGATGAAGATACTGGACGGTAAGCGCATCGGCACCGTGACCTTTGAGGAGGACGGGATGCTCCTCGGCGAGGTGGCAGGCGACGTCATCGTCAACGGCGGCCACCTGGAGCTAAAGGGCAAGGTCCTCGGCAACGTGCTCGTGAGGGGCGGGACGTGCAGGCTCACCGGCATCGTCAAGGGCAACCTGGTGAACGAAAAGGGCGACGTGGAGGTGTTTGGCACCATCCACGGCAAGGTGATAACCAAGGTCGGCTACACCTACGTCAACCCCGGGAGCAAGGTGGGCGGCATCGAGCACGCCCACATAAAGAAGGAAATAGCCAGCAGCGTTTAGAAGAATTTTAGTATTCGAGACGAGCCGGAATGCCCCGTGAACGTGGCAGATTTTCAAGAGCTTTATCGCTACAACCACGGAGTGCGCAAGAGCTACCTAGAGTCGCTGCCCCTGCTCCTGCCGTGGGACGAGCTAGCAAGGAACCGCCAGACGGCGTGGGTTTCAATCAAGGACACGATGCTCCACATAATCTGGGCCGAGGACACTTGGATAAACTACTCTATGCAGGGCGTCGAAGACCCGCGCAGGCCCTTCCCCTATGCCAGCTATGCGGATTGGGACGGGATAGCAAGCTATGGCGCGCACGTCATGACCACAGTAGAAGGCCGGCTCTCATCGATGCAGGACGCCGACCTTGACAGGCAGGTGTCCCGGGTGAACAGCGACGGTATCAGGAGGAAGATGAAGGCAAGGGACGTGCTGATGCACGTGTTTACAGAAGAGGTCCACCACAGGGGCGAGATAATCGCGATGCTGTGGCAGATGGACGTCCAGCCGCCGGACATGGGCTGGGCCTTGACGCTCGGGAGGACCGATCCGCCGTGGCACATGAAATAGCTAGGCCTTGGCCTGCCTTATCTTGTTGAGGTCCTTTTCAAGCGACTCGATGGTCTTTGGGATTTCTGCCTCGGCGCAGGCAAGGCACATCTGTTGGAGGGACAGCGGGTAGGCGAAATACAGCTCGTTGAGCGCAATGTCCCTTTTGCACTTGACGCATTTTTTCAGCTTGTAGGGGTCGGTGTTTTTTACTATCAAACGTCGACCACTTCGCCCTGCTCAGGCGCGCGTGCGTCATAGCCGTATTTTTCCTTGATCTCCTCTGCAAACTTGGTGCACGAAGGCCCGTCGCCGTGCACGCAGAGCACCTTGGGGTTGCCCTTTACCCTGTCTAGTATCTCAAATAGCTCGCTCCTGCTGTTGTGGCCGGAGAACTCGAAGCGCTTTACGTCTGCATAGCACTTGTGCATCTTGCCGTCAAAGCTTGCCTGGCGCTTTTCAAGGAGCATCTTGCCCGGCGTGCCTTCGCCCTGGTACGAGACGAGCGCGATGCCGTTCTTTTCGTCGCCCATGACGGCCTGCGTGTAGAATATCGCAGAGCCTCCGACGAGCATGCCTGCCGGCGATATTATGACGCACGGGTCGTTTGCGACCTTGCGGCGCCTGCTCCAGCCGGTTATCCATTCCGCGCCGCCAATTGCGCGCTTGAACATCTCCGGGTCGCGCAAAAACGTGGGGTGCCTGCTCATTATCTCGTTTGCCTTGAGGGCCATGCCGTCCATGACCACTTTATGCTTGAAATTATAGTGCTCAAGGACGCAGGCTATCTCTTGCGCGCGCTCGACAGAGAACGACGGTATGAACATTGTCCCGCCGCGCTCTATGACCTCGTAGCAGTACTCGACGAGCGCCTTTTCCGACTGCTCGCGGGGCGTCTGCTCGTTCTGCGAATACGTGCTCTCCATTATCATCATGTCCACCGGGCCAAAGTCCAGGTCGGCCGCGCGCAACAGTTTCGAGCCGCGGGTGTTGATGTCGCCGGTGTAGAACAACGTCTTGCCCTCGTGTTCGACCCGCACGGTAGAGCCGCCGACGACGTGGCCTGACTCGTGCAATGTTATCTTGACGTCGTTGACCATGTACGGCTCTCTGTACTGCAGCTTTTTGGAGCTTTTCAGCATGGTGGTGACGTCGATGTACTCGAACGGCAGGTAAAAGCCCGACAGCTTTATCATGTCCTCTATCAGGAGCTCTGACAGCTCAAACGTCGGCAGCGTGCCGAGCGCCGGTATCTCTGACGAGCCGGACAGATAGAGCGACGGGACGAATCCAGAGTGGTCCAGGTGCGCGTGGGTTATCACCACTGCGTCAACTTCCTTGGGCTTGATGTGCATAGGGAAAACTGGCTCCCTCTTTAAAAGCACGCCATAGTCCATCAGGATATTGGTGTTGTTGCATTGTGCGAGAAAAGCGGAGCGGCCAACTTCTTTGGCGGCCCCCATTACCTTAACTTTCAATCTTTATTACAGCTGAAAATCAACATATAGGCTCTTTAAAGTTTGCTAATTCCCGTAGATGCGCCAAAGCTGGCCGGCGGTCGTTTCCAGCTCTTCCATGTAGCCAAAGCCCAGCTTGTCAAGCACATATTCAAATTCATAGCGGTCCCGCGGGTCTTCTATGCCCACCTGGCGCTCAAGTGCAGCGCGGACAATGCCTGCCTTGGCCGGCTTTGCGTACACGTACCACAGGTTGTGCGCGCCGCGCATCCTGGCCAGTTCAGCCCTCTTTGGCTCTGGCATCTGGGTATAGTACCTGTTCATCATCTCGACGTTGACGTCTTCCCATGAAGGCGTGCGCCACCACGCGACTCGCTCAAAGCCGTGGCCGTCAAACTCTGCCGCAAGGCTGATGCCCTGGTCAAGGGTGGTTATGATGACGTCGGTGCTCTTTGAAACAGGATCGCGAAAGTCCTGCCCCGGCTCCATCCAGCCGACGAAAATGGCGTCGTACCTCCTGTCGATCCAGTGGGCGTCTGCAACCGCGATATGGGCGGGCTTTTCCATGCCAAGGCCGTAAAATATCCCCGCGTCCTTCTCCATGCCTTGCGCGCCCGGCAAAAACTCTTTCACACGCCCCAAAAAGTCGCCATAGCCGCAGCCGACGTCCAGGTACGACGGGCTATTGCTGACAGCTTTGGCAACGGCGACGACGCGCATCACGTCTATCTTCCGGTAGGAAAAGTAGGTGCCGGAAAAGAAGGGAAAGCTGTAGCGCTCGTGGTGTGGCGAAACCGCATTTGCCCGGAACTGCTCTAGCGAATGTTTCGCCCTACGCAGGTCGTCAGTCGCAAACGGCACTAGCCTAGCATCACTTCCCACAGCTTTTTTGCAGTCGTCAGGCCCGGCAGCTCTTCTTTGTAATGATAGCCCAGCTCGTCAAGCACTTCTTCAAAGTCGTATTCGCCTGCGTTTTCGTGCGCAAGATGCGACTCTAGACCCGCCTTTACCCTGCCTGCAATCTCAGGCCTGGCATATACGTACCAAAAGTTGTGCGCGCCGCGCAGTTTCGACAATTGCAGCTTTTTGTCCTCCGACAGCGCCGGGGTGTAATACCTGTTCATCAACTCAGCGTTTACGTCAATCCACGAAGGCGTGCGCCACCACGCGACCTGCTCGTACCCAAACTCATCATACTCGCACCCTCCGTTTATGCCGCACTGGCCGCCGGCGTCAAACGTGGTGACAACGCACTTTGCAATCCTCGCAACGTGCCTGCGAAAGTCGGTGCCCGGCTCCATCCATCCCACGAACGCGACGTCCACCGGCTTTCCCATGGACTCGACATCCTGCACCTGGATATAGTCCGGCTTTACTTCTTGCAGCGCGTAAAAAATGCCACCCTCTTTTTCAATCCCTGCGGCCTGCGGAAGGTGCTCTCGCACTCTGGCGAGAAAGTCGCCATAGCCGCAGCCGACGTCCAGGTACGACGGGCTATTGCTGACAGCTTTGGCAACGGCGACGACGCGCATCACGTCGGCCTTGCGGTAGGCAAAATACGACCCTGCGAAAAACGGGAAAATGTAGCGGGCGTGGTGCGCCGGCGGATTATGATCGAGAAACTGCCGATAAGCCTGTCTGGCCTGCTGCAGGTCTGAGAGCTTGAACGGCACACCCTGCACACCGGCGCGTCCCTATATTTTGCTTGGCGGTAGATTTCACTATAACACCGTTTATGAAATCCCATAACGCTTATTAAGTTCGGTTCGCAACATCTGAGTTATGGTTAGGAAATTTGATGACTGGTGGAAGACCGTTCCAGCTGACTTGAAAGATAGGGCTCGCAAGGGCGACGAGGCCAACAAGCCGTTGCTCAACCAAGTTAACTATGTTCTTTTGCACCTTCACCTGGCTGGCAAGCACGATGCAAAGCCGAGCCACGAAGAGCTCAAGGACTGGCTACACAGCGGCCAAGTCGACGTGCTGAGAATGAACAAGTAAATTCTCTTTTTTCCTTTTTAATTTTATTTTTTCGTAAAACAGCGGACGCTGCGCTGTAACATTCTCCTATAAGAGATATTAGGAACCAGAATAGTTCAAGTCTGGTTGAAAACGTCCGGCCTGCTGTCGATGGCTCTCATGGCATCACTTTTTGTATCGGTGCTCGCCCCTGCCATGATGGTACGTGCATTTGCGTGGTCCTGTTGGCCGGAGGCAAATGTGAGCATCCTATCCTTCGATGGAAATAATCTCAAGGAGGCAAACGCGAGAAAGCCCGTCATTATCTCGCCGAATTTGATGATAAAAGATGCAAGTCAGGTTATACCCCCAATGCATTGATAATCGAAGCGAGAAACTCTGACGGAGTAGAGTTCGTGCGCTGGCAATCAATTTCGCCAGAGGAAGAGCCTTACAGAATCAACACACAATGGGTACCTGCCCGGGGAGACAACTATGAAATAAAGGCAAAGGTTGTCATTGACATGGTATCATACTGTTCTGGCATCGAGCCCTCACACATGGATTACGAGTATTGCAAAGACCTCGGCCCTGCAGTCTTTTTACCCCGTGAATTAGGCAGCGGGAAAGCAAATCTGGTGGTGCTTGGCGACCTGAAAGGGGTCATGCGCGACCTGCGGGTAACGGATCGGTTTGATGCCGGAGCAAAACTTGCCAAGATCCCAGTAAACTTGGACTCTGTCATCCAAGTTACCCTGACGCCTTTCCGTTGGCCGGCAACATATACCCTTCCTTGCTGAGCTTTGAAATCTATGACTCCAAAGGGAGACTCGTTCATACAAAGCTAGTACACGGCCCTGACACCTTTTCTGGCGTCGACTGGGTCCCTTCCAAGGCTGGCAAGTACACAATCAAAGCGACATTGACAGACAGCCTGACAGAGCCTAAAATATCGACCCATATCGTAAAAACCGTCAGAGTCGTTGACAAGTAATCTTGTGACTGCCGGCTACTTGAGATGGTTATAACAGCGTTTTGGCAATGCCACAGGGTTTAAATAGTTTAGAGCACTGTCAACGTTCAGTGAACTAATAGATGCCAATTGCTATACTTCCAGACGTAGATGAGCAAAGATGCATCGGCTGCGCACTCTGCGTAGAAATCTGCACCGCTCTCGGTCCAGACGTACTCAGGGTAAAGCCGGTGGAAGGATGGAAGAGGGGTAAGGCATTCGTGTTCTATCCAGAGAGATGTATCTCAGACGGCGCATGTGTAGGCGTTTGCCCGACACACGCAATCTTCTGGATGAGGCCGATGCAGTACACTGCCGGACAGCCAGTCCCGCTGCACAAGAACGGTGTGTTCAGCAAGGGCTGGGAAGAAGGTTAAGTTTCATCCCACCTTTTCTCTTTTCTTTTTCAATCTTTATTTAGTTGATTGTCGATTATTCTCCCATGTGCGACTCTATGTATTACGAAGAAATGCGCAGGCACAAGGCAAGAAAGCAGATCCCGGAACCCGAGCCTGAACTTGAAAAAGTAGAGCAGCCGGTATTAATCAAGGCCTGACCAGCTGCCTTTTCATTTTTTTACACTGTTGAGTGTGCAGGGTATTACTCTACAGCTCTATCATCTCGACAGGCGCTATTACAGGACCTCTATCGAGCTCTTCAGGTTTGTATGCAAAAATTAGCAGGCTATAATCCCCTGCCTGTTCTGGCTTCCAGTACGTTTCGACGGACACACTCCCTGATCCCGCTACATCTGCTTGGACGGTCGTCAAAGATTCAGTTTCACTATCCCTTCTGATCTCGCTGGCGACAATGTACTCGCCGGAATTGCTATCTGGGTTTGAAAACTCTGTTTGAATTAATACTGGATGGTTGGTCTTGAACGACTGATTGGGTTCTATCTCTCCTATCAGACTATGGTTAACATCGTAGGCTTTGACTGATGTTAGATTCAGTTTGGAAATAGAATTATCTCCGCCGGTTTCATTTGCAATAAGACTTTTGGAGTTTAAAGGATTAAAATTAGCATAATAGATCAGAGCTGCTGCTATACCAGCTGCTATTGCGACAGCCGCTATGAACAGAAATGTTTTCTTCTTTTGCATGTTGGAGCTCATTCCAGATACTTTTGTTAGTCCGTTTCTTCATTCTGATAAATAAATAAGATGGAGTAATCCCTCCAGATTCAGCATGTCATTTTTTTGACATTTCGTCTGCCAGCCTCAGGGGCTCTGGCATCCAGCTTTTTGCAACCAGCCTTTTCACGATATCGACAGCAGTGCCCAGGCTTGTCCTGTGCCCGACGCTCACGTACAGCCTGCCATTGACCAGCCGGCCGAGCACCTGGCCAGCAAGCTCGACGTCCTCTCCTTTTACCCTGCCGCACAGGAGGCTCTTTGCGACGCCTATCGCCGGCCTGTCGAGCGTGACGCCGACAAAACAGGCTAGGCCGCACCTCCTAGGGTGGAGCTGCCCGTGGCCGTCGACGAGCAGCAGGTCATAGCGCTTTATGCGCTTCAGAGTGCGCAGGACGGGGCCGGCCTCGCGCAGCATGAAAAGGCCCGGGATGTAAGGCTGGGTGACCGGGCTTGCCGTGCTTGCCTGCTCTACTATGTTAAAGGACGGGTCAGTGACCACGGCGGAACAGTGCGCCACGCCCTGCCTGTACGAGACGTCGACTCCGCATACAAGCTCTATCTTGCCAAAATCGTCGCGTGCGATCACTTTTCCTGCATTTTCCTTTTGCATCTTGACCGCCGCAGAAGGCGTCCTTGGGAGTCTATAGCCGGTCAATCACGTGATCAGAGTGGTAATCCTCTACGCGGGCCTTTAGCTTTGCCTGCTTCATGAAATCGTCGGCGACCACTATCACCTCGTCAAAGCTGTTGTTTGCCAAAAACGCGTCGAGCGACTCGGTAAAGCTCGGGTAATCGTCGATCTTGCGCGCAAGCCTGCTCGTAAGGTTGTGCGATGCAGGGAAAACGTCGGATATCTCTGCGGGTATCACGCCAAGGAACGGGTTGTACGCCGCAACCTGCGCGTCGGGGAATTTCTTGGCAAGCTCTTTGAAACCCCTCGTTGAGTAGAACGGGTGCACCTCGCCTTCAGGAAACAGCACCAGCTTTTTCTTGGCCGACTTGAACGCAGACGCCATCTGCCGAAATCGCCTCGCCTCCGGCCTGTGCTGGTCGACAGGGTCAAAGAAAAAGATCGCCTTTTCCTTGAACGCCGGCGTGTTGTCTGCCATAAATTCAAATTCGCTCCCGCCAAACAGCTGCACCGCCTCCATCAGCTTGGGGTGCGCCCTTGCCTTTTGCACCGCATACTCCCACATCCTGCCGTCCATTATCGCCTGCTTGCAAGTATCCACCTCTGCCTTTAGCACGTGCAGGTTGTGCTTGGCGACTTCGATGGTTTTCTGGTCCTTTGGCAGCGACCGCAATTCATCGAGTTTGTATGATGAACAAACGGGGCACTGGCACGGCAAATAAGCAAGGTCGGCAAGCCTGGCCGTGCCCTGCGGCTGCATGTACCTGTCGTCCTTTGCATAAAGCATGTATGACGCAGAATCAAACATGTCGCAGCCAAGGGCTATTGCAAGCGGTATCGTCAGCGGGTGGCCGGCGCCAAAGAGGTGTATCGGCTTTGCCGGTATCGCTTTTTTGTACCTTGCAATCATCCGGGCAAGCGTCGCAAACTCGTATGCCTCCATGACCTCGACAGGGCTGCCAAGCGCCATCAGCTGGTAGCCCATTGCGTCAAGGGCTCTGGCAGAATGCTCTACCAAATCATAGTGCTCGGCGCCCTGCACCGGCCCGACCCAGACCGCGTCCGTCTCCCCGACCACTTCCAGCGTCTTTTTGCAGTTTTCAAGCGTTATCCTGACGTACTCGCTTGCCTTTTCGTATGGAAGGCCATAGCCGGTGGGCTTGTCCAGCGGAATGGGGATATCGCTTTTGATGTCTTTTTCAAACTGCGCCATCACCGCCGGCTCGACTTCGACAGAGCCGTATTCAAGGACCTGGTAGCCGCCCGAGTCGGTCATCACCGAGCCGTCAAAGCCGATGATGTCGTGGATGCCCCTTTTTCGCGCCTCGTCGCCATAGTGCCTGAACGTGATGTAGGCGTTTGTTATCACGAGGTCAAAGCCCATTTTTTTCAGGAACTGCGGGCTGATGGTCTGCCGGACGGGGTGGACGACAGGCACGAACGCCGGCGTCTCTACAGAGCCGTGGGGCGTCTCGAGCCTGCCTATGCGCGCGGCAAGATCCGTGTACCGGACCTCAAACACTACTTCTTTGTCTCCTTCATAAAGGCGTCATAGATCGACCTGACCCTGTCGGCTGCAAGGCCCGAGCCCTCTTCCACGCCAAACTGGGTCACCTTTATTTTGTCCATGACGATGATGGCGCCGACGTCTTCGCGTATCTTTACCAGGCCAGGGAACGCCCTCTCGAACCTCTCTGACAGCGCCCTGAAGTCAAAAGGCTTTTCCATCAGGCGTATCTGTTTTACGAACATGCCGTTCAGGATCATCTTCAGTATGCCCTGGCCCTCGACGTTGTCAAGCACCAAGTCGAGCTTGTCGTCTATGCCGGCCAAGGTGCCGTTGTAAACCTTGTTATCCGTAGTCTCTACCGCGACTTTTTTCCCGACGAATTGAAGCGTCTCTTCGCCAAATCTTCTTGTAACAACCGCTGACATGCCTTTCTCAATTGTTCGCTGGTATATATACGAATTATTGGCCCAGCAGCTTGAGCGTGCATGCACTTGCACGACTCTTTTGTAATCGTGTGCCAATACAATTAACGTGAAAGGCGCCGGCGATATGATAAGGAAGGAGCTGCTCAAGTGGGATAATGTCACCGTCCATGAACACCAGTTTGGCAGCATCGTCTTTCGGGTGGGCGGGGAGGAGATAGGGCACCTGCACGGCGACATAATGGCAGACATACACCTGCCGGCAAAAATGATCAAAAAGCTGCTGTCGGAAGGCAGGGTGTCGCCCCACCACATCGTCCCGCAATCCGACTGGGCAAGCTACGAGATCCGCGACGCCGATGACGTCGCCAGAGTGATAGAGCTGTTGCGGATGCAGTATGAGAGGCTGGCAAAGAAATGAGTTATGGCGCCAGCTCTACAATCAGGCCCTGGCTCCACCTGTATTTCGCGTCCATCAATTTTGAAACGGCCGCCGCCAGCTCGGACCCGGGCTCGACTGGCCGCGCAGTCCCCTGAAACGTTCTGTCGCCCACGCTGAACGATACCTGCGGGCTATGGGCGATATTTTGGACCCAGTGCGCTCGCTCCGGGTGCTCTGACACTATGTAGTACCTGCCATTGTACTCGACAAACCAGATCTCTATCCTGTGCTGCCTGCCCGTTTTCCATCCTGTCGTCGCCAGGTAGAGGAATTGCGGCTGGCTCACCGCCTATAATTTCCGCATGTTGCTCTTAAAACTGCTAGTACGAGATGTCAAAATGGCGGTGCATGCCGTACCGCTTTACGTACTTTAGCAATTCGTCATAGCTCTTGCCGTCATTGCCGTGCATTTTTTCCAGCTGCGCGTCGCTGTATGCATGAATTTCCTGCTCTGCTTCTGCCAACCATCAATCCAAACCATGTAGAATTGATAAAGCTTTTGCAAACCTAGCAGAGAAGCTTTTCCAGCCTGTCAAGGGCCGCGTGCCAGCGTTTCTTCATCTGCTCTACGTCTTTTTTGCCGGCAAGCTTGCCATGCTGCACCGCGCCCTGGCTTTTCTGCTCGCCCTTGCCGATAAAATAGGCCTCGACAGAGGTTTAATCAGGCCACGTTATCCTCATCGACTTGCCGGCCATTGCCCTGCGCACGACTATTTCGTCCGCGAGCCATTTGCCGCGCAGCTTTTCATCGGCCCAGTTCCTGTAAAGGACATCGACAGGAACCGCAAAGGTCCTGCTGGCGCCTGCCGAGTACCCTCCCGCCTGCTGGTACTTTTCCCGCAGCCCGCGCTCTTGCTCATAGCTCACTGCCACCATCTGCGCCCACCAGCCCGGCACGCCGGCGCTGCCAAGGTACTGCGCTATCTCTTTGTGAGCCATTTTTTTCGCCCCTGCCTTGTCAAGGAGCGCAAACCCCCCTTTCCAGTCCCTGCCGGTCTTTTTCCTGACCGCCTCGTCGCTTATCCTGCTAGTAGGCAAAGAACTTTTGGACCTCCTCCTCTGACAGGATGGCGAGCCAGTCCACGACGCCGACTCTTTTTGCCGACTTTTTCTGGAGCGCCGCGATAATCTGACCTGCGGTTTCCTCCGGCGTCCTGTTTGTGGTGTCAAATTCGCCCACCTTGCGCTTGCCAAAAGCCTTGATCGCGTCGTACAGCAGGACGCCCAGGATCTCGGCAGAGACGTTCTCGTTTATCTTTTCACGCGTGTATTTGCGCTCTGCAAGGGTCGACTCTAGTTTATTTGGCGACCTTCTTAGGACTGCGGCCATGTCGATGCCTGCGCTTTTCAAGACATAGGGGGCAAGGTGTCCGACGATAACAAAGCTGTCCTTCTTTTTCAAAGCCGTTGCAAGCAGCTTGCCCAATTTCTTGACGTCGACGTCGGCGCCGTGGCTTGTCTTGGAAAGGACCGCGTCATTTTCAAGGGCGACTTCATTGATGTCGATTATCTCCGCGCCCAGCCTGTCAGCAATCAACCTGGCGCTGGTGTGCTTGCCTGCGCCGGGGTTGCCAGTTATCACGAGCCTGAATGCCTTCAACCTGTATTGCAACAAGCCATGCGCTATTCTGCCTTTCGCTACTTCCGTAAACTTGGCGGCGCTTTCTGTAAACTGTCGGCAAAGTTTATCCCGATTTTCCCGCTGTGACTTTTTATCTAAATCTGCAGGAGTTTTTCATAAACAAAGAAGGTCTTGTCCGTGCCCCTTGACCAATCCCGTGTAGAATTTCGTCTGTAGCCTAGTTGCTCGTAAACACGATGAGCTTCTTTCATCGTTTGCTGAGTCGAAAGAATCATTCTGGAATATCCAAAAGAGACAGCCCGTTGCTCACAGGCCATGATGAGGTGTGATGCAATGCCTTGACCCCGTGTTTCTGGATGGACTGCCAGTAAATGAATTTCAGCTTCATCTGCTTCTGCCACCTGACAAGTGGGACTTATAGAGGGTACAAAAATAATCATACCGAGAAGTTTTTTCTGCACTGGTGATCTAGCCAGCATGATCTCGCCACGTTTTCGCACTTCAGCAGGTACAAAAATTCTCTCGGCGTTTGATTTGTCCGTGTACCCCTCTTCTACAAAAACACGAGTCAACAACGACGTAATTTCCCTATTTTCTTCAATTGTACCATGATAATGCACGATTTGAAAATTCACGATCTAATGGTCAAAGTTCTATTTTACTTAAAAAGAATGACCTTTTTCCGGACCGAGCTCTTTCGCTATAAGTTTATTCGACAGCATGGACAAAATAGTGCATGCGAACCTGCGAGTCGTGCGGGCGTGTGCGGTTCTACTCGCTCAACTTTATCTTTTCAAAGACCGTCTGCAACGAGTGCTACCTTGCGCAAAAAGAGCGCCAGAAGCGCTAGCCCTGCGCGCTGCCGCATTTCGTGCAGAACCGTGCGTTTGCCTTTAGCTTTTGGCCGCAGCTGATGCAGAACCGGGGCTCCGGCTCCATAGTCTCGCGGTTCAAGGGCGTAATCTGGGGCGGGGTCATCTGGTCCGACGGCGCGGACTGCATGCCGCCGTACATGTCAATAACGGCGCCGGTGGGCCTGAACGAGTCGTCGGTGTCAGGAGCAAGCTGCGCGTCGCTTTTTGATCCTTTTTCCTCGATAAACGTCATGAGGCGTGGCACCTGCCCCGATGGGGAGTTGACAGGCTCGCCCAGCCACACCGCAAACTTTCTCAAAGTCATCTCGGGTGTGGAAAATGTGAGCGAGTGAGTCGACATGTAGTCGTCCGTCGCGGCCCTGCCGTTGAACACCTTTGCCATGCCACTTGATTGCCGTGCTAATAATTAATTCTTTTATAATTGCAGGTGTCCGTGCTGGAAACGCGGGCGCGTGAAACAGAATGGTGCGGGGGATTTACGCTCGTTTTTACTAGTAAATCTGCTCATCGTACTGCTAGATTTGGCTAGCTTAAATGCTGGGTAACTAACGAAATACCTTTGCCTGATAAAAGCTCTACAAAAATAACAACAGTCTTTGATGATATAGGTACACAATTGGAATCTATAGCAGGTTAAAAAGTTATAGACACCTGCTATGGTGTCTTTCACACATTGAAGATAGTCTATCTAGATCAAAATGCTTGGGTCTATCTTGCCCAAGAGTATTACAATGGGGGAAAT
>NZ_JBOGQF010000003.1:0-32044 GCF_050748925.1 Nitrososphaera sp. | reverse complement strand
GCCCTGACCTGGCTTGGAAGCGATATGCCGATCTCGGCGTCTGTCCGGGTCCGCTTGCCGTCAAGGTCCTCGTTTATCAGTAGTATCCGGGCGTCTTTGACCTCTCTAAGCATTGCAGAGCTGTCTATGGTCTTGTCTATCACGACGCCGCTTACCAGCTGCGTATCAGAAACGCTGCCGGGCTTTTCCTCTATCTTGATGTCGTCTATGTCGACCCTGCCGTTTTCAAGGTCGGCAACGGCAAATATTGTGTCGACTGCCATCCTGGCGATTCCGCACGACGAGATCGCCTTTGATTCCAGGCAAGTCGCCGCCAGCCGCTCCATCATTTGTCGGTCGTCCCGGGCAGATTTTATCGCGGCCGATTGCATGGCCTCCATCGCTATCGCAAGGCCCCTGCGGTAGCCGTCAGAGATCGTCGCGGGAGATATGCCCATGTCGAGAAGCCTTTCGGCCCTTGCAAGCAGGGCCCCTGCCAGGATGACGACTGAAGTGGTGCCGTCGCCCACCGCGTTGTCGACCGCGTTTGACGCCTCTATCAACACCTTGGCGGCGGGGTGCTCGACGTCTATCTTGCGCAAAAGGGTCGCACCGTCCTTTGTCAGCGTGACCTCGCCCATGATGTCGACGAATACCTTGTCCATGCCCCGGGGCCCGAGCAGGCCCTTGACCATCTCGGCGATAAGCCTGGCTGCAAGCAGGTTGTAGCGCCTTGCGTCGCTGCCAGTCGTCCTCTTGACTCCCTCTCCAAACAGGTTCTTTGCCATCAAGGCCGCCTGCCTCCGGATCCGCGCAGTGGCATGGCTTGAGTGCTAGCGCTTTCTATTTATGCAGTTCCTTTCATTGTGTAAACTGCAAAACTGCGCAGTGCCAAGCGAGGCCCGCGGTAGATAGTTTACGAATTTTCGTGGGGCAAGATGAAATTCGTGCAGAAGAAATTCTTGCTGCTTTTAAATATGCATTTTTTTGCGCGCGTGTGTACTCAATTATAAATACGAGAATTAGCAAGAAAAGTGCGACATGATGCTCAGCCCGAGGGAGATCGACAAGATGTACGTTTTCATGGCAGCCGAAGTCGCTCGCAGGAGGCAGCAAAAAGGGTTAAAGCTGAATTATACTGAAGCAGTCGCGCTCATCTCCGACCACATCGTAGAGGGCGCAAGGGAAGGCAGGTCGGTCTCGGAGCTGAGGAGCTCTGGCAAAAAAGTGCTGTCAAGGGACGGCGTGCTGCCCGGCGTGCCAGAGATGGTAAAATACGTGCAGGTAGAGGCGACGTTTGAAGACGGCACCAAGCTGGTGACGGTGCACAACCCGATAGCGTGATGCCCTTGATCCCAGGCGAGTATTTCATTTCCGACAGGCCCGTCGTCGCAAACAAGGGCAAAAAGACCGCGAGTGTAAAGGTCAGCAACACCGGCAACCGGCCCATACAGGTCGGCTCGCACGCCCACTTTTTCGAGGTGAACAAGGCGCTGCTGTTCCCGAGGGCCAAGGCGTACGGGATGCACCTGAACATCCCCGCGGGAACCTCATTGCGGTTTGAGCCGGGCGACTTGCGGGAAGTGGAGCTGGTCGAGTATGGTGGCAAGAAAATCGTGTACGGTTTTAGCGGGCTTGTGAACGGCAGGCTTGCGGCAAAGAAATCTCAGGCCATGGCAAAGGCCAAGGCAAGGGGGTTCAAAGGGGCATGAACATCCCGCGCAGGCAGTACGTCGACCTGTACGGGCCGTCGGCCGGCGACCGGATAAGGCTTGCCGACACGGATCTGGTAATCGAGGTTGAAAAGGACCTCTTGCGGCACGGCGACGAGCTCGTGTTTGGCGGCGGCAAGAGCGTCAGAGACGGCATGGGACAGGCAAGCGGCGTGACAAGCAGGGACGCGCTGGACCTTGTAATCACAAACGCCGTTGTGATGGACCCGGTGCTAGGCATAATCAAGGCAGACATTGGCGTCAAAAACGGCAGGATTGCAGGCGTCGGCAAGGCGGGAAACCCAAACGTGATGGAAGGCGTCGACATGATAGTCGGGTCAAGCACAGAGGTCATTGCAGGCGAGCATACGGTATGCACGCCCGGGACCATCGACACGCACATCCATTTCATATCGCCTCAGCAGGCCGTAGAGGCGATATGCGCAGGCACGACGACGATGATAGGCGGCGGCACCGGGCCGGCAGACGGCACGAATGCGACGACGTGCACCCCGGGGCCATGGAACCTCCACAGGATGCTTGAGGCGCTTGACGAACTGCCGCTGAACTTTGGACTCCTTGGCAAGGGCAACGATTCACTCGAGTCGTCGCTTTTGGAGCAGATAGAGGCTGGCGCGTGCGGCCTGAAATTGCACGAGGACTGGGGCACCACGCCTGCCACCATCGACGCGGCGCTCCGCGTCGCCGACAAGACAGACACGCAGGTAGCCATCCACACCGACACCCTGAACGAGTGCGGCTTTGTGGACGACACCATCGAGGCAATTGCAGGGAGGACTACACACACGTACCACACAGAAGGCGCAGACGGCGGGCACGCGCCGGACATCATGAAGATAGCGGGCGAGCGCAACATACTGCCGTCGTCGACAAACCCCACCAGACCGTTCACCGTCAACACACTGGAGGAGCACCTTGACATGATGATGGTGTGCCACCACCTGAGCCCCGGCATCCCGGAAGACGTCGCGTTTGCAGAGTCGCGCATCCGAGCGGAGACGATAGCCGCCGAAGACGTGATGCACGACATTGGCGCGATTTCAATGTATTCGTCTGACAGCCAGGCGATGGGCAGGGTGGGCGAAGTCACGACTAGAGCATGGCAGACTGCCGACAAGATGAAAAAGATGGCCGGCAGGCTAAAGGGAGAAAAGGGCGACAACGATAACCTCCGCGTCAAGCGCTACCTTGCAAAGCTGACGATAAACCCGGCAGTGACCCACGGTATCTCTAGCTACGTCGGCTCGCTTGAAGAGGGAAAGATAGCAGACATTGTGGTCTGGACGCCCCAGTTCTTTGGAGCAAAGCCCAAGATGGTGATAAAGGGAGGTTTTATCGCGTACGCGCTAATGGGCGACCCGAACGCGTCGATACCGACGCCAGAACCCGTGTACTACAGGCCGATGTTTGGCGCGATGGGCGCCGCGAGATACTCGACGTCGTTCACGTTCACGTCACAGCTTGCCGCAAGGAAGGGCCTTGTGAAAAAGCTGGGCCTGAGGAAAAAGCTCTTGCCCGTAAAGAACTGTCGAAAGATTGGCAAGAAGGACATGATGTACAACGACCTTACGCCCAAGATAGAGATCGACCCCGAGACCTACGTCGTGAAGGTGGACGGCAAAATAGTGACTAGCGAGCCGGCGGAAAAATTGTCGCTTGCGAGGCTGTACAACCTGTTCTAGTTCGACAGTCGAATATGAATATTTATATATTTAGTAAGTAGATAAATGGCATGAGTCCTGTAAGGAACCAGAAAGAAGTCGAAGCTGCCGCTAAAAAGACCATCGAGGCGCTTTATGGCATGGAGGTCAAGGACCTAAAGGTCAGGGTGCTGCTGCAATTCCCAAACGAGCACCAGAGGGAGGCTTGGGACGCAAACGTCACTTTCCTGCTAAAGGGGCTCCAGTACACAGTGGACCTGCTGATAAACGAGAAGGACGGCATGGTGACGAACGCAAGGCTCATCGACACGATGACGCCCCTTTAATTTTTCCTGCGGCACTACTTTAATATACAAATTTCGAGAAGCATGCGCTGTGGACGCACGAAACATCGGCCTTCGCAACATCGAAGTCGCAGACACCAAGATCTGCTCGATTGACGGCGAAAATGGCAAGCTCATCTATCGCGGCTTTGACATACTAGACCTTGTCAACCATTCCACTTTTGAAGAGACTTCATACCTCTTGCTTTTTGGCGAGCTGCCAGACCCGGAGCAGCTGGCAGACTTTGGCCGCAGGCTGCGCGAGGCGCGCAACCTGCCAGAGCCCATGATAAAGAACCTGAAGAACAGGCCCAAGAGGGCGCAGCCGATGGACGTGCTCCAGTCGTGCGTCGCGGAGCTTGCCGAGTACGACCTAAACATCGACGACTATACAAAGGAGGCGCACGTCAGGCGCGCGATTTCATTAATAGCCAAGATACCGGCCATCGTCGCGGCGTGGAACAGGATACGCACCAGCCAGCACATCGTCGACCCGATGGAAGAAGGGTCGCATGCCACAAACTTTCTCTACATGCTGCGGGGCGTCGAGCCGTCGGCTGACGAGGCAAAGGTGATGGACATCTGCTACATCCTGCACGCAGAGCACTCGTTCAACGCTTCCACGTTTGCAGCGCGCGAGATTTCTTCGACTAGGGCGAGCATGTATGCGGCAGTTTCTGGCGCGGTTGGCGCGCTCTCTGGCGAGCTGCACGGCGGCGCAAACGTGCAGGTCATGAAGATGTTGCTAGAGATAGGCGACCCAAGCAACGTGGAAAAGTGGGTTGCAAACCGCCTTTCGACAGGGGGCAGGGTTATGGGCATGGGCCACGCTGTCTACAGGACGACAGACCCGCGCGCCGACATACTGTCCAGGCTCTCAAGGGCCATTTCAAAGGAAAAGAACAACAAGTGGTTCGAGATTACCGAGAGGGTGGAAAAGGCCACGAAAAAGTGGATGATCGAGAACAAGAAACAGTCCATCTACCCAAACGTCGACCTCTACTCGGCGTCGATATACTACAGCATGGGCATCCCCATGGACCTCAACACGCCGATATTTGCGATATCGAGGATTTCAGGCTGGACCGCCCATGTCATCGAGGAAAAATTTGCCGAGGCGGCACCCAAGCCGGCGCTATACAGGCCAAAGGCGGTCTACATCGGCAGGTACTGCGGCCCGATGGGCTGCGAATACGTGCCGCTGGGCGAAAGGCACGGTCAGTAAAGCTGATAAGCAGACCAGAGCCCTTGTTGGTGGATCAGGAGAGGCCAGTTTGGAAAGTTTGAGAGAGTCCGACTCAGGGCGGGGCATTTCAAGGAAAAAGCCCAGCCTTGGCAAGGAGGCCCTGGACCTTCACAAAAAGCTCAGGGGCAAGATAGAGGTCAGGAGCAAGATAGCGATAAAGACTACTCACGACATCAGCATCGCCTACACGCCGGGCGTGGCAGATGTATGCAGGGCGATTGCAGCCGACAGGGAAAAGGCGTACGAGTATACGTCAAAGTGGAACAACATTGCCATAGTGACGGACGGCACGAGAACGCTTGGCCTGGGCAAGCTCGGGCCGGAGGCGGCGCTCCCGGTGATGGAAGGAAAGGCGCTCCTCTACAAGCAGTTTGGCAACGTGGACGCATTTCCGATATGCCTCTCTACCACCAACATTGACGAGATTATCGCGACAGTCAAAAACATCGCGCCGGTTTTTGGCGCGCTCAACATCGAGGACATCGAGACGCCCAAGGTGCTCGAGATCGTCGACAGGCTCGACGCAGAGCTTGACATCCCGGTATTCCACGACGACCAGCACGGCACGGCCGTCGTCACGCTGGCGGCGTTGCTCAACGCCATGCGCCTGACAAAGAGGGAGCCAGAGACGACGAGCGTCGTGGTCGCCGGCGCTGGGTCGGCCGGCTATGGCATCGTAAAGATACTAAAGGAGATAGGCATCCAGGACATCACGGTCACCGACTCGCAGGGCGTAATATCAAAGTCGCGCGACCTCACGACTATGAACAAGTACAAGCTTGAACTGGCAGAGATGACCGACAGGGATGGGACAAAAGGCGGCCTCTCGACTCTTGAGGAGGCGATAAAAGGCAGGGACGTCTTTGTGGGCGTTTCGGGGATAAAGAGCCTGCTGACGGGCGAGATGGTGGCGTCGATGAACAGGGACGCCATAGTGTTGCCCCTCACAAACCCCGACCCCGAGATCCACCCGCGCCTTGCAGCCCAGTCTGGCGCCAGGGTGATAGCGACGGGCAGCTACAAGTTTGAGAACAGGGCCAACAATGCCCTCGTCTTCCCGTTCACGATGCGCGCGATTCTTGACAACAGGATCCGCAACATCGACCAGAAGCTGCTGGTGGCAGTGGCAAACGCGCTTGCAGACCTCGTACCGAGGGACAAGCTGGCGCCTTTCAACATACTGCCAGACCTTGTCGACAAACGCATACAGCCGGCAGTCACAAGGGCAGTGCAGGGCGCCAGATGACTAGGCGGCCATCTTTTCTTTCAGCCACTCTTTTGCCTTGCGCTCGGCCATGTGCTTTTTGAGGACGATTAGCGCCATCTCGTAAAACGTGATGCCCTTTTCGCGCGACTGCATGTCTATCCACTTTAGCCCGTCGGCAAGCTCGGAATCTCCCTCTGCACTCACCACAAGTTCGTCGACGACCTTGATGAACTCTTCGCTCTGCGCGTCCTGGCCGAACATGGATGGCTCTTGCGCGGTAGCGATTTTACACGGTGATTCAAGCAACCTTGACAGGATGCACATATTTTGTTGACAAGGCGCGAATGCCAAAATTTTACTGCAAAACGCGACGGTTTTTGAAAAATAGAACCTCGTTTTGATATACTTAAATAGACGCGAGAATTGTCCTTATTAAATGATTGAGACGAATTACTCGGAGGCTTTTGCATGAGGATAAAATTCGGTTTTACCCAGGGCCTCAACGTTGCAAGGCTTGGCCTTGACGAGACGCAGGTCATAACTGCGGCCCAGATGGCCGACAGGCTCGACTATGACTCTGTGTGGGCCATGGACCACTCTAACGTCCCGCAGTGGAAGAACGCGGTGGTAAACGACGCGTGGCTGATGCTTGCGGCCCTTGGCGCCGTCACCAAGAACGTCGAGCTGGGCACGTGCGTCACCGACGCAATAAGGCGCCACCCATCCGCGATCGCGCTCTCGACCATCACCCTTGACAGGATCACAAACGGCAGGGGCGTGCTTGGCATCGGCGCAGGAGAGGCGCAGAACGTCGTCGATTTTGGCATCGAGTTTAGCAAGCCTGTCACGAAATTCAAGGAGCAGCTAGAAGTCATTGAAAAGCTGTTCGAGTCAAGCCCCGACAACAAGGTCAGCTATAACGGCGAATACTACAAGCTGATAAACGCCTGCCTGCAGGCGACAAGCATAAGAAAGCCGAGGCCGCCAGTCTATATCGCAGCGGGCGCGCCAAAGACGCTAGAGCTGTGCGCGACATACGGCGACGGCTGGATCCCGATAGGCTACACGCCGGAACTCTTCAAGGCGCACGCCAACGTCATCAGGGACCACGCCAAGCGCCTAGGCCGCGACCTCTCAGATTTCCAGTTTGCAAACGACGTCGACATCTACTTCTCTGAAGACGGGGAGGAGGCATGGAACAAGATGAAGAACGCGGTCAAGGTCTCGCTTTACAAGCCGGAACTGCTGAAGGTGCACAACATCCCACAATCGTCCGAGTTTGACTTTAGGAAGTACTTTACAGAGTACACGATGGACAAGCCCGAGCTGATGGAGGCTATGAAAAAGGCAGCATTGCAGATACCGGACAGCGTCGCGCGCACGGCCATAGGCGTCGGCTCGCCTGACGACGTGATAGAGATGCTGGAGCGGTTCATAAAGGCAGGGACGAACCACTTTATCATCAGGTTCTGGGGAGACGGCTACTTTAAGAACATCGAGATGTTTGGCAAGAAGGTCATCCCCTACATCCGCGACCAGCAAAAGAAATAGTCACTTGAAAGAGTCGAGCGTGACTCCTTTCTTTTCCTTTTCCAGAGGCTCGGCGTCAAAGCCCATTTTTTTGAGCGCGTTCGCAAATTCAGACGCAAAGCCGTGGAACGTGTATACTTTATCCGGCTTGCACTGCTTTACAGCTTTTACCAGTTCGTCATAGTCGCAGTGGTCTGAAAACGGCATGGCATAGTCGATCCCCATCATGTACTTGTACCGGGGGTCGACGGCCCAGCCGGAAAAGCCAATCGTGACGGCGCCGTACTGCTCCTTCATCCTCTTCAAAAACGCGTTCCGTCCGCTCATCAGCGGCGCCACCATTATCCAGGGACGGCGCTTTGAGAGCAGGCCCTTTTCCTCCGCTTCGGTGTGTGTGACCGCGTCCTTCAGGTCGACGCCAAGGTCAGAGTAGACCGAGTTCATCTTGGCAACTGAATCGTGGACAAATACAGGGTCCCAGTGGCCAAACAGTCTAGTCAGTATCTGCGCCTTGCCAAGCGCATAGCCCATCAGGATGACAGGGATGCCCATGTCGTACATTTCAGAAATTATCTTGTTCGTGCGGTGCGTTATTTCGCTCAGCGCCGGGAACAAGTATTCCGGCCTGCCAAACGTTGACTCTATTATGAGCGTCCTTGCGTGCGGCAGTTTTGCCGGTTTCAAAAATGCGCGCTCGCGTGTGGAAATGTCGCCGGTGTAATAGACGTCGTCTTGCATCAGCAGGCCGCGCGACCCAAGGATGTGGCCGGTGTCGACGAGCTGAAAGCCGTCGTGCTGCTCGTCGCCAGAAATGTCATAGCCTCTTGCGCTTGCAAGCAGTGACGTTTCTTTTGACGCTATGAGCTTGGATTTGCTCGTTTTGCCCTTCCTGTGGAGGTGGTCGACGTGCGCGTGGGAGACAAACGTATAGTCGCACGCGGCAGGCCGCGACGGGTCAAGCGCAATAGTGGTGCCATCTGGGCTTGACACCGTTATGCCGCATTTGTCATGGAAAACTACCGAAGGCATCCGAGCTGTCATGCCTAGGGGGTGTAGATATTTTAACATTTAGCTCAGGGGGGCTTTGTGTAATAAGTAGGCAACAGGATATACTTTTTAAACAATCAGCTGACTTTTTAAACAGATGATTTCCAGAAGAAAATTGCTTGACCAAGTATGAGTTTAAGAAAGCAATTTAGAATACTTTTTGACGGAACAGTAGATATTCCTGCCAACTCAAATGGGATTTCTGTCCTCTCGTATGATTTGGATCATCTAGGCAAGACTAACCACAAGATATCAGTATCTTTTACAATCTTGCATACGAATCAGAGTAATACCGTTGACGATATACGATTATACATTCTAAGTAGGGATCAGTTTGTTAATTGGACTCTAACCTGTCTTAGAAATAACAACGCTTACTTGCACCCTGTGCAATATTCTCATTATTCAGGACAGGTGCCGTCAGGTCAAGTAACTTTGCAAGTACATTCAGGCGGATCACTTCATTTCTTACTGGACAATCGATATTCGACTTTCAGTTCCAAAAGAATTGTAATTCGAATAGATGAGGAATGGGGGGAGCAGTCTGGACAACTTGACCTCGTAACAACAATTCCACCACATGATAGGTCGCTGGAAGATCAGGTGAAGAGGATGATTTGTAATTGCAATCATACTCTAAAGATTATTTCACCATACGCCGACGTGTCATTCGTTAAAGATATTCTTGAAAAAAGCAAAAGTGCCAATATCCAAATCATTACAAGAGCCAGAGATGAATTTACAAATGACAAGAAGCAAGCATTTAGCTTTATCAAGGACAATCTAAAGGAAAATCATAGAATCAACGACTTCGTTCATTCTAGGATAATAATGAGATAACGAAGAGGCTCTGATTTCATCGGCCGATCTGACCCAAGATGGCCTCATGAAGCAGTATAATACAGGTGCAATAATTTCTGATGCAAATGTGATGAGAAAGCTACTCAACTACTTCGATGAGGTTTGGCATGGATCTACAACAGCTCAAACTAAAATGAAATGATTGGAGCCATTGCAGTTTTTCTCAACGTGGGCTAGATGTTCCTGAATTAACGAAATCCGCCTGTATTCCTAACTCATACATTTCTTGTATTACCACACAGATATTATGACATAGTATTTTCAAGAGCACTTCATTGAACTGTGCGGTCCCATCTCTGCTTCTAACATTATCTTTGAACTTTGACTTTATCATATGAAATACCGTCTCAATGTTTGAGCGCTTGTGGTAATGTTTCATGAAGTCCTCCCGATGGAGATTGAAATAGTGATACATCCTGTTCCAGGCAGGCGATCCTATCGTTAGGCTTCTGCTATTCTTCTTGAATGGAATGAATGGTACACCGCCAAGGTCTTCCACAAGCTGAAGATTTACTCTGCTCAGATATGCCTTATCGGCTACAGCCTCCTTGAGGTCAAATGATTGTGCGGTGGTTTCCAACAACGGCTTGAAGAAAGGATGATCTGGACGGTTCCCATCGGTAAGCTGGACTGCCGTTACGACATTCGTCTTTAGACCAGCGCAAATGTGCGCTTTTACCCACTTTTTGTACTTCTTATCACGCCCATGCTTGAAGTCAAAATATCGACCAAATCGAAAAGTGTCAAAGCCTGAACTATCAATTCGTTACAGGATTAAAACGACAGGTCAAAGAATGGCGGCGAGAATATTACCCACTTTTTTCTTTTCTATCTTAAATAGACATCATGGGCCCATTTCTCGCGGGCCCAACCTGCCAATTACAAGGATTCCAAAATGACTTAGGCCCATCCACCCTTTCAGAACTGTGACCGCACATAATTTGCAGGGTAATATTTAAGCATCCCTCTTTTCACCACCGCTGCTGTCGCCAACCCTCTCCTTCTGTGCAAGCATATTTTTGGCCCCTGTGCGCGGACAGAAAAACAGTAGGCCGCCCTTGGCGAGCGTGAAAATGGGCCCTTCGTAAAGTCCCAATACCGCCCTACCTCCTTGCATAAATTTTATTTTTTTATATATATCTCTACATATTGACAACTATGGGCCCACAAATGAATGGGCCCGTCCTTTATTCAGGGAGTCATGGAAGACTATCGTACCATACGGGCCCAAATGAGCGGTTTTTGGACCAGTGTAAAGGCGCTTTTGCACTTGGCATAGCGCCGCAAAGTGGTCCGCATTTTTATTTAATTCCTAACGTCGGGCGTTAAGTAGGCCAGAGGGATCTGGTAAAAGAAGTCGATAAATTACGGCGCGACCGCCGTTCTGAACTCAAATAAAGTTGCAAGACAGTTTTGTTGTATTTTTTTATTTTTTGGGAGAATTTGTATGGCCGCAAATGATAAAATAATCGTTCGTTAATTGATCGGAAACGATAGTACTTTTACGGACTAGCGGCTGCGGTCGTCCATACTGCGGGGTCGTATACAGGACATTGACAAGATAGAGCCCAAAAACCCGGCTCGCTGACTCGGACGCTGATAGAAAGTGGTTCTGGATCGGCAAACTATATTCGATTTGATTCTGTTAACTGTTTGGGTCATGTAAGTATTGAGACGCTATTCTTGACCAGATAACTTAACAGTGCCAGCTCGAGACGTTTAAGAGCAGGTTCCAAAGCTAGTAGCATGCTTGATGATCAACCTCGGCATACTCATCTCCGGCAGGGGGAGCAACATGGACGCGATCCTCGCGGCTGCCAAGGCAGGCAGGATGCCAGGCGTCCGGCCAGCTGTTGTCATATCAAACAAGCCCGACGCGGCAGGGTTAAGGACGGCGTCTGAAAAGTACGGTGTAAAGACAAAGATCGTGCCGCCTGAAGGCGCCAAGGGGTGGGACTATGACAGAAAAGTGGTCGAGGCTCTTGAAGAGGCAGGCGTCACCCCGCAGAACGGTCTTGTGTGCCTGGCAGGCTTTATGCGCATCATCAGCCCCGAGTTTGTGCGCCACTACAAGGCGCGCATTTTAAACATCCATCCCGCGCTCTTGCCGTCGTTTCCCGGCCTGCACGCGCAAAAACAGGCAATAGAGTATGGAGTAAAGGTGTCGGGATGCACCGTGCATTTCGTCGACGAGGGCGTCGATTCCGGCCCCGTCATATTGCAAAAGACAATCCCGGTCATGGAAGGCGACAGCGAAGAGACGCTGTCGGCAAGGATACTGGAGCAGGAGCACCAGGTGTACCCGGAGGCAGTCAGGCTCTTTTCAGAGGGCAGGCTAAAGGTTGAAGGCAGAAAGGTGCGCGTGCTATGACTTTTTCCTGATGACTATCGCGCCGGCAAGCGCGGCCCCGATGACGGCAAACGCAAGGTAGGGGCTTGGCGGGCCAAACGCGTCTGACGACAGCCCGACTGCCAAAGGGCCCGCCGTCCATCCCATGCCAAACAGCGTTTCATAGATGCCGAGTTTCGACCCTATCTTGTCAAGCGGGACGTTGCGGGTCACGATGTTGAAAGTGACAGGATAGAATATGCTGGTAGAGATGCCGATGAGCACGAGCGCGGCGGCAAAGGACCACACTGACGTAAACGCAAACGAGATCAGCATGCCAACAGCAGTGAGCGCCACAGCCGCGACGAGCGCGGACCTGCCGTGCACGGCCAGCCTCTGCACAAAGGGAAGCGTCGCAAACCGGGCGATGCCAAACGCAAAGAACAGCAGTTCAATGTCCTGGTCGGTTATCGCGGCAGTCTTCATGTATGCGGGATAGACGGCAAGGATGACGCCAAAAGTTATCGCGTAATACAGCAGGACAGCGCTCACCGCCGGCATTGACGTTACCTCGTGCTTGACATTGGCAAGAGATGTCCCCCTGTGCTTTTCCATGCCCACAGGCCTGCCGTGCCTGACAAGCAGAAACGCAGGCACAAGCGCTGCCGCCATGGTCGCGGCAGACAATTGAAAGAGCACGCGGTAGTCGAAAAAGTCGAGCACCAGCCTGCCGGCCAGAGGGCCGGCCATAAAGCCGCCCACCCACGCCGCGGTAAAGAGCGCAATCCATTTGACCCGCTTTTCGGGTGACGAGTTGGTAGATATCAGCACCTCGCACGCCGGCCAGAAAAGCGCGTGCGCCACGCCTGCCATTCCTCGAAACACCATTGCCTCCGGCACCGACTGCGCCGTCGAGAGCAGAAGCAACGAAAACATGCTGAGCCCAACCCCGGACGCAAGTATGTAGCCCTTGTTGCGCCTGTCAAGCATCATCCCCACGAAAAAGGGTGCAAACATGTACGGTAGGTAATTGGCCATGCCGACGAGGCCCACCTGCGAAAAGTCGGCGCCCAGCTCCTCTTTAGCAAAGATGGGCACTATGGGCGAGTGCATCCCGTACGAGACGCCCACGATTGCCGCGCACACTGCCACAAGTATGATGGCTTTCATTTGTATGCGGCTACCATGATTGCGCCTTCAAGCATCCCCTTGTCAAATACCACTTTTGGGAACTTTACCTTAAGCATTTCCTCCAGCTCGGAATTGCGGGGCCACCTGAGGAAGGTGCCGTACAGCGTCTTGAACTTTAACCCCGCCCTGCCTGCCACGAAATACGCAGAGATACCGAGAAAGTGCTTCAGGTACGTGGAGACCATCCACCTCTTGAACGCATTGTCGGGCTTACCAAGGTCGACGATTATCAGCCGGCCCCCCGGCTTGAGCACCCTGTGCATTTCAGATATCGCCTTTTTCAGGTCGATTGCGTCGCGCAGCGAGTAACCGCACATCACCGCGTCAAACGTATTGTCTCGAAACGGCATGCTTTCAAAGATGCCGGACGATAGCGTTGGGTGCGTCTGTCCAAAGTAGCTGCGGACGTTTGCAAGCATCTCCGGTATCGGGTCGTACATCACTATCTGCGCGTCGCCCCTGGCTTCTGCGAGTGCGGCCCTTGACATGTTGCCGTACCCCGAGCCGGCGTCCAGCACGACGTTGCCGGGCATCACCCGGCCCCCTATAGCGTGCCTGCGGTATTCTTCGTCCTTGCCAAGCGAAATTACTCGGTTGACCCTGTCGTAGACTGGCACTATGGCGCGCAGGACTTCAATGACTTCAGGCCAGTATCGGCTGCCAAGCCCGGACAATCAAGTGCACAATATTTCGCGCTATTATTGTATATAACGGAAAGGCAATTTACCCCGCAGGTGCAAGAGCGTCCGTGACCAGCTACCGCTGCCCGATGTGCAATTCTCCCCATTCGGTGAGCGCGGACAGGATATTTGATGGGCGGCTGATGTTCCGTTGCGGCAAGTGCAAGGCGTGCGCGCTGGCAAAAGCGCAGGCAAGCACCGACGAATCGTATCTAGAGTTCCTTGACATGTGCGACAACAACCAGGTGACGACGTCTGACGACCTGCGTCCGTTGATGGAGCAGGAAAAAATAGTCAGGCCGAAAAAGGAGGTTGACGCGCTGATAGCCGCAGCAGGCGCCAAGGGCGACGCGCTGCTTGAAGACGTGCTCCATTCCGAGCGCGACTATGTCGTCGACGTGCGCGCCCTTGAAGAGCCGCCGCCAGAGTATGGCAGCAAAGTAGAGGAGCTTCCCGTCGACGAGGCCATCACCGGCGTGCTTGCGAAAAAGGGCATCGAGCGATTATACATGTTCCAAGAAGACGCCGTGAAAAAGGTGCTGCAGGGGGCCGACGTCGTCATCACGGCGCCCACGGCGTCGGGCAAAACCGAGGCGTTCTGCATACCGATACTGCAAAAGATAGCAGAGGAGGCGTCGCACTTTGGGTCGCTGCGCTCCGGCGAGCGGGGGAAAATAATGGCCATTTTCGTCTACCCCACAAAGGCGCTGGCACGCGACCAGCTGCCCAAGATTGTTGAACTTGCAGAGCCGCTTGGCGTGCGGGTGGGGGGCCTTGACGGCGACACAGAGGAGGCCGACAGGCGGCGCGTGTACGAGCAGCCGCCAGACATTGTTGTCACCAACTTTGACGTGCTGCACTATCACATGATGCACAGGACGAAATTCTCCCGCATTTTCCGGACTGCCAGGTTCCTGGTGGTGGACGAAGCGCACGTCTACACGGGCGTCTTTGGCGCAAACGTGCACCACATCATTGCAAGGCTGGAGCGGCTCGGCGGCAGGATGCAGGTTGTAGCCGCTTCCGCGACGCTCCCCAACGCCGGCGACTTTTGCCAGTCGCTTTTTGGCAGAAAAATGCAAGTCGTGCAGGGAAGGGGCAGGCGGGGCAGAATAAACCTTGCAATAATGTTCCCGTCGCTAAGGTCGCACAGGTCCCTTGCCATCGACCTGGTAAAGCATTGCGCGAAAAAGCACAGGACTATAGCCTTTTCCGGCTCGCACCTTGGCTCGGAATTGCTTGCCTTCTATGCCGCAAGGCAGGGCGTCAGCATCAGGGTCCACAGGGCAGGGCTGACTGCAAAGGCAAGGGGCGAGGCAGAGCAGATATTCAAGGACGGCAAGCTGTCGGCGATATCCGCGACGCCGACCCTGGAGCTGGGGATAGACATTGGCGGCGTCGACGCAATCGTCTCAAACATCGTGCCTGTCAACCGCCTCATCCAGAGGATCGGCAGGGCCGCGCGGCGAGGGCAGCAAGGATATGCGTTCCTTGCGCTTGGCAACGACCCCATAAGCCAGTACTACAAGTCGCACCCTGACGACTATTTGTCAGACCAGGAATTTGCCTACACCGATCCTGAAAACCCGTTTGTGAAAGAGTACCAGGTCCTTGCGATGGCCTGCGACAGGCCGATAGCAGTCGCCGAATCTGCGCCCGTATGGGACGCGGTGCAAAAGCTGGTGGCAAAGGGCGTCCTCACGGCTGAGAAAACGCGCTTTGTGCCCGACTTTAAAAAAGCAATGGAGATTCTGAACGCCTACAGCATCAGGGGCATAGGGAACAGGGTCGACATCAAGCTCAACAACAGGATGGCCGGCGACAGGTCGCTCCCACAAGCGCTTGAAGAATTGCACCAGGACGCGATCTACTTCCTTGCAGGCAGGCGCTACCGGGTAAAGGCGCTCCACTTTGAAAAGCAGCCGTACGCGGAACTGGAGCCGCTGCCATATGACTATCCGTATTACACCAGGGCGCTCACCGACGAGTGGCCCTCCATCATCGAGGTTCACGAGCGCAAGCAGGCGTTTGGCGCCGAGATCGCGTACTGCTCGCTGAAAATCCAGAAAAGGGTGCTCGGCTATGCCAACATCGAGGTAGGGCAGGAAGTGGCGCAGGGCAAGAATGTGATGTTTGAAAAGCCGATAGAGTTTGAGTTCACGACAAAGGGCTTTGTCTTTCGCGCGCCAAGGCCCGGGAAGGCGATGTCAAAGGCAGACGACGAGGAATACGTCGAGATGAGCGCGTTCCACGCGTCAGAGCACGTCATCATTGAGGGGAGCGCCATGATCACCGGAGGCGCGTCGCAGGACCTTGGAGGCATTTCACTCGGTTCGTCCGGTCTGATATTCGTCTACGATGGGAGCGTGGGGGGCAATGGCGCAAGCAGGGTGCTGTTCGACAGATTGGATAAGGCGCTTGGCAGGGCGCTTCGCATCCTGTCGGAATGCCCCTGCACGAGCGAAAGCGGCTGCCCTCGGTGCACCTACTCGTACAGGTGCGGCAACAACAACGAATACCTGCACAAGGCCGCCGCAATCGAGGCCCTGAGCAGGATAGTCGAGGGCGAGCGCACCGAGATAGGCGACGAGATCCAGGGCGACAGGGCGCTGGTGTAAAAAGGTTTAAGAGTAGATAACGGCGACTTTTCCTAAAATTGGAAGAAGTTGCAGCGCAGCCACGGGCAAGGTGGCAGACGCTTGTGCACAAGGGAGTCGCATTTCCTCCCGCCTACCAGCCAAGGGGCATTACGGTATCGATAAGGGGCAGAAAGGTCACGCTCAACGCCGACCAGGAAGAGCTGGTTTACGCATGGGCGAAAAAGAAGGACACCCATTACGTCCAGGACCCCGTCTTCCAGGGCAACTTTCTTTCAGACTTGAAGCCGATGCTGCCAGACGAGTTCAAAAATGCGGACCTGAAAATATCTGACTTTGACTTTGCCGAGGCGTTCCGGCTCGCAGACCAGGAAAAGGTGATGAAGGAACGCGAGATAGAGCGCGTAAAAAACCTGTCGAGGGAGGAAAAGAAAAAGATGGCCGAGACCAAAAAGGCCGAGCGCGAGCGGTTAAAGGCGATCTACGGCAAGGCCATGGTGGATGGGCAGGAGGTGGAAATAGCCAACTGGCTCGTCGAGCCGCCGGGGCTTTTCATGGGCAGGGGCCAGCACCCGCTCCGCGGCCGGTGGAAGCCGAGGGTCAGGCCGCAGGACGTTACGCTGAACATGGGCGAGGACGCGCCTTACGACGAAGAAGTATGGAAGGAAGTCGTCCATGACCACTCGTCGACATGGCTTGCAACATGGATAGAGAAGCTTACTGACAAGCGCAAGTACGTCTGGCTCCATGACTCGTCGGAGCTCCGGCAGGGCAACGACAAGGTAAAGTACGACAAAGCGCTAAAGCTGGCGCAGCAGCTGCCCAAGATCGAAAAAGAGATCATACGCAAGATGAAGGGCTCTAACGACAGGCCCGCGACCGTTGCGTACCTCATATTCAAGCTGGCGATGAGGGTAGGTGACGAAAAGGACCCAGACGAGGCTGACACGGTGGGCGCAAGCACGCTCAGGGTGGAGCACATAAAGTTCCCGCAGACAAACGGCAGGCAGCAAATTGAGTTTAATTTCCTCGGCAAGGACAGCGTGCCGTGGCAAAAGACCATTGACGTCGTTTCAGAGGACACCAAGGCGCTTCACGACAACCTAAGGAATTTCATGAAGGGCAAAAAGCCCGACGAGAGGATATTTGGCGACATCAACTCGCGCAAGGTCAACGAGTTCTTCCAGACAGTGATGCCGGGGCTCACCGCCAAGGTGTTCAGGACCTGCATCGCCACAAAGGTTGTGCAGGAAGCACTCGTCAACCCGCCGACGAGGGTTGACAGGAACTCGACCGAGTCTGAAAAAGTCTATGTCGCCAAGGCCGCCAACCTGAAAGCCGCTATCGAGTGCAACCACAAAAAGGGCGTCGATCCCAAGAACCCGGCGGCAAGGAAGGCGGCGGAAAAGTTTGAAGAGGCGGTTGCCAACAGAAAGCAGGCGATAGCGGGCGTCGAAAAAGAGGTGGCGCAGAGAAACTGGAAGACCGAGGCTCAAGAAAAGCGCCTGAAAGAAAGGCTCGAGAAGTTAAAGGTGCAGCTAAAGCTCCAGCAGGAGACGCGCGACTATAACCTCGGGACTTCATTGCGCAACTATATCGACCCCCGCGTCATGAAAGCGTGGCTCAACTATGTCGAGCTCGACTGGACAAAGGTCTACACCTCTACTTTGCAGCGCAAGTTCAAGTGGGTCGAAGGCTACAAGGACAGGAATTTCAAGCTCTACCCCTAGAGCGACAGCCGCTTTGGCCTGTCGCTTGGGGCTATCGACGTGACCTGCATGTTTATCGTCATTTCGTCGGCCTCCAGCTCTGCCACGGTCTTTGCGGGGGTGCTGCTGGTTATCACGGTCGCGTCGGTCAGGTTTTCAAACACGAGTGTCAGGAGCTCTTGCATGAAGGCAGACTCGTTCCGGCCCAGCCTGTGCTGTATGACCAGAAAGTGCTTGCCGGCCCTTGTCTCGTGGTGCGCGTCCAGCCCCGCGAGTTTAAAGTTTTCCTCAAGGGCTTCCAATAGTGCCCAAAGGTGATAGCTCTTCTCCGTTTTTGACATCATTTCATGTATGAACGAGAACGCGACTTCTGCCGCCTCCTTCATGACCTTCTGGAGGTCCTGTTTTGGGATCTCTTGCTGGTTTGCAAACCCCGTTGAAATGTTGAAAAGTGCAGAGAGCAGGCTCGATTCTCGCCAGCTCGTATTTCCTCCAGTCGCTCTGGCGCTGCAAGATGCTTGCGGCAAGTTCCTCGACCGGCACGCCATGTTTTTGGGCGGCGCGCTCCAGTTCTCCCGCGAGGGCAGGGTCAAGTTTCAGGTTCAGTTCTGCCTTGCCGTCGTCCAAAGACTGTTGCTCGGCGTGTGACTCGTCAAGGGAAGCTATGCGTCTTGGATAGCCTGTGCGGCTAGACATGTCTAAGCATCGCGGACATGATATTAAAACACTTCTGGCCTTAAACGGGCGAATGCTTGGTCGCTGTCAGAAGACTTATATCGTTACATCGGGCTTTTTAGCCCGGACGATTATTATAATGGCAGCCTCGTGTCACTGGCACTCAACCGGTGGTTTTTCCCTCCCCACGGCACTAGTGCTAGCCATTGCGCTCATTCTGGGCGCGGTTGCTCCCGCGGCAGCACAGCAGGAGACTGCGCCAGACTCGCTTTTCATTGCGCTGTTTTCAAACGGCGACGCGTTGATAGAATACGACTTGCTGGTAACGAACCCAGAGGCAGAGTCCGTGACGGTCCCGCTCTTTGGGAGCAACATCAACGACCTCATCGTGACTGACTTTGAGGACAGGATACTCAACTTTACGTCCGGCGAGAACCCCGGCGAGGTAGTCATTGTTCCGGCCGGCGCCACAGGAGCCAGGATAAGCTACACCACGCCGGACCTCGTCGGCAAGGAAAGGAACGTTTGGACGCTGACTATAGACTCGCCCATCGGGTTTTCAGTCAAGATGCCCCCCGACAGCGTGGTCATTGACTGGGGCGACGCGGTTCCCGGCATTATCCAGGTTGGCGACCAGACGCTAATCACGTTCAAGTCCGGCAGCAAGGAAGTGAAATACATCATCGGGTCGCTTGGGACCGAGGAGCAGGCCAACATCACGATAAAGCTAGTCGAGACGACCATCAAGCAGACCAACACGACGTACGCGGGCATAGTGCTTACCGAGACAGAGTCGCTCCTTGCTAAGGCTGTGGCCGCCAAGGACGACGGCAAGTTTGCAGAGGCGGAAAGGCTGGCCGCGCAGGCAAACGACGTGGCCCGGACCACGATAAGGGAGTACCAGGAAGCAGACAAGGAAATAGAGGAATCGCAAGACAAGATAGATGCTGCCGCCGGCAGCCGTGACGTGGTCCAGGCCCGCGCACTGCTCGGGCAGGCCAATGACGAGTTTGCAAAGGGAAGCTATGTAGAGGCGCGCACGCTGGCGGTGCAGGCCACATCAGCAATTGGCGACGCGCCGCAGTTCCCATTTGCCTACGTAGGAGTAGGGGCCGCGGCCGCAGCTGCCGGGGCGTTTATGGTCTTTAGGAAAAAGCTGATGCCTGCGCAGAGCCTTGTCTACAAGCCCGAAAGGGCGGTCCGGCCAGAACCCGTCCTGGATGAACCAGAGCCGGAAGCAATCTCGGGCGAAAGCGTTGAGCCTATCGCCAAGCCGGGAGAGCCGATGGTCCCCGAATCGCACACCGACACAGGCCTGCTTGGCAAAATAGTGAGCAGGATATTTGAGGAAAAGCCACATCTCAGGCAGGAAGACAGGGATGTGCTCCAGTTCCTGGCGGAAAAGGAGGGTGCGGCGTTTGAAAGCGAAGTGCGCACGCGGTTCCAGCTGCCCAAGACCACGGTGTGGAGGCTGGTCAAGAGGCTGGAGCGCGAGGAGCTTGTAGAGATCAGAAAAGCCGGCGGCCAGAACCTGATAAAATTGCGCTTTGAGGGCAGGCAGCCGTAGCATTTTCAGTGTCCCTGGATCTTCGGTCTAAAAAGTCAGTGATCGTAGATGCTTTCTAAAAGCGCAATATCTTAGTGCGTGGCTCAACGTATAGCGCATACCAAAAAAAATGCCACGGCATCAATTTTGTGAGCTGTAAAGCAAACGCCCCCTAATTCAAAGTGTTTATAGTCTTTGATCTCTATCCTAACATAATGACAACAAAAATTTTTGTGAACTTGCCAGTAAAAGATCTCAATAAAACAATAGGGTTCTTTACCAAGCTTGGTTTTACATTTAACCCTCAATTTACTGATGAGAATGCCACATGCATGATTGTCGGCGAAGACATATTCATAATGCTCCTGGTTGAAAAATTTTTTAGGACTTTTACTAAAAAGGAAATTTGTGATACTACAAAAGATACGGAAGCCATAGTAGCATTATCTGCCGAAAGCAGAGAAAAAGTAGACCAGATGATAAACAAGGCAATAGAAGCCGGAGGCAAGGAATCTCGAGAGCCGCAAGACTATGGATGGATGTACGGACGCAGTTTTCAGGATATTGATGGACACCTTTGGGAAATAATGTACATGGACGAAAGTGCAGTGAAAAAAGAATGAAAAGCGTGTCCATGACACGAATGTCACTGTTAACATAATGGCTCATTCAGCGATGAAAAGATAAAGTGATGTGTAGATAGCTAACAGTGCCGATTTCTACATTTTTACCGAGTTTGCTCTCAAAGTCACTTTTTAAACAAGAGGCACTTTTTACGCAAAGCTAAGACCTGCACCATGCTTAAATAAATCGTCGTCGGCAAGTATCTATGAGTTCGAACGACATCACGTCTCTGCTTTCTATGCCCATAGAGCATTTCATCAACATGAACGTGGCGATAATGGAAGGCGACAAGTACATCGACCAGGCGCTTGAAATGATGAAGGAAAAAGGCGTCCGGAGCGTGCTCGTGTCGCACCAGGGCGAGGTCATGGGGATCGTGAGCAAGACCGACATTCTCTTCAAGGTAATGTCGCAGGGCCGCAACCCCGGCAAGGTAAGGCTGCGCGAGGTGATGACAAGCCCGGTGCTCGCAGTCGATCCCAAGAGCAGCGTCCAGGACACGCTTGCCATGATGGACAAGCACGTCGTAAGGCAGCTGATAGTAAGTTCAAGCTCGGCAGTGCTTGGCATGGTCTACCGCGACGACATTTTCGAGAGGATACACATGTCGACAATGTCGACTGCCGACGCGGCGCTAAAGGGGACGCCGGTATGCATCATAAACCCAAAGGCTATAGCGTATGTCAGGGACATCAGCTCTGCCAAAGTCGTGTGCCCCTACTGCGAGCTGCCATATGACACCAAGGAGGCGCTCTCAAAGCACATCGACCGGCTCCACACCGGCGCAGGGGTTCTGGAAGGCGACGTGCGCAAGACGTTTGAATAGTTAATATAATGTAGAGCGGGAATTTGGGTTGCACGCTTGCTGAGCTGTGCCGGGGTAGCTCAGCTTGGTTAGAGCGTACGACTCATAATCGTAAGGTCGCGGGCTCGAATCCCGCCTCCGGCACTTTTCTTTTACGTTCGTTCCCTCCGTCAAAATTAGGCACGATTTAAGTCAAATGTCCGACATTGTCATGGATTTTCAGTGCAGAAAAAAGCAAGAATGACAGATATTCTGATTTGCACAGATTTTTTCTTTGCCAGACTATTTTTATCAAAGATTCTAGACGGTCTACTTTTCAATTCTAAAGCTATATAACCGCTAATGGACCCTCAAGACGATGACAAAGCCTTTTGAAACGAGACCTGTGACAATGGGCACAAAAAAGACCCCAGGTTTCTGCGTAATTTGTTCGGCGGTAGCAACAACAGAAGCATTGTTCAAGGTGCCCGACGCAGTAATAATCCAGAGATTTTGCGACATGTGCTTACCAAAGGCGGATTATCAGTAGCCAGCATTGACGATCCAACTCCTTGTTTATTCCCTGCTGAAATAAACCGCCAGGATATTCTTTATCCTGCTGGCGGCTCTTCACTAGCTGGCTTCTCCACAGGAGCAGTCTTTGTCTCCGTTGTAGCCGCAGCCTCTTTTGTTGCTACGGTGCTGGTGTAGATGCCGCTCCACTTACAACATCGGCCGTTGCAAATCTTTCGCCCACGTTGTTGACCCTTATCTTCGCTTTTTGCCCGACCTTGCCGCCCTTTACAAAGATAACAAAGCCTTGAATCCTTGCAATTCCGTCACCTTGCCTGCTTATTTCTGCAATCTGTACATCATATTCCTTCCCTGTTTCAACCGGTTTTGGTGCTCCAAATCCACCTCTAGATGAACCTCCACCTCTATATCCGCCACTTCTTCCTCCTCCACCGTAATTCCTCTTTCCGTACGACATGTTCAATGAGATAAAGGCGTACATGCGATATAAACAAGTGGGTGCGGGAGAAAGAAATCCACCAATAACAATCTCAGACATTAAAATTTTTGAAAGCTATATACTCGTCGGCTCGCTAATTCTTAGCATGGTCAAACCCTTTGAAACTAGACCGGTTAATCCAAAAAAGTCGCCGGGATTTTGTATAATATGTTCTGCAACAGCTACAACCGAGGCGCTGTTTAGGGTTCCAGATGCCGCAGTAATACAGAGATATTGTGACAAATGTTTACCAAAGGCTGATTATCCGTAGCCAGTATTAGGACTAACCTCTACTCTTTCTTGACGATTCCTTATTTGTAGAATAATTCGCAAATTGGGAAAAAAGATAAGCACTGGTACGATAAGCCTACTTGGGCTATCAACGTCAAAAGTCGAATTTGAACAGTCACCATAGAAGGTATATGCATATCGACCAAGATATAGTGTCGAATTCGACTACCATTATTATATCAGCCAGCAAAAAATTATCATTATTCTCCAGCCTTAACTGCGCTCATCAGAGGAGTCAAGCTCTGGTATTTTGACATAAAGGGGAAGTCAAACTACAAGATAATGGCTCACCATTTCTGGCTGATGACTAGATTGTAACCAAATTCCTAATATGCCTAAAGCTCGAGATTGTATAGTACACCTTGTCTTACATAGATGACCGGTACAATAGGCTTAGTAGAGATATTGGTAATGATTTTAGCAGGAAGATACAAGAAAGAATTACTGAGCTTTATTCCTTTCATTGCGGCAATTGTGGCTACCGAAATATCCATGATATTAAAGAGATGACCTGTGGCTGTGGAAAGCAGTTACAGGGAACTATTGTTTATCGCAAAGTTGGAGAAACTGTGATTTACGACGCTCGAGAAAGTAAGAAGAAGAGAAGGAAATAATTACTACCAGAAGCTTTTGGCGGGTTACTGATAATTTAGGTTTCTAAAAAAGCGAAAAGAATGGTTCTATGAACAGCAACAAGAGGGAGCGCATAAACGGCAAAATTCAGGACAGCGAAAGGACAATAAGAGGACTAAAGAAGATGGATACTCCAATCCTGAAAGGCTATCAGATATTTCATGACCGTATTCGTGAGCATGATGCACTAGAAGGAAAAACGCCGGGAGAAATGGCGGGCATTGAAATTAGGGGAAATAACAAGTGGATGACGCTAATACAGAATGCAAGTACTGTCAAAAAGATAGATTGATAGCCATAAGGTGGCAACAAAACCTTTTTCCTGAAGTATACTTATAGTAAGAAAAATGAGCACCAACATAAAATCTATAAAAGAAGGCACTTTGAGGTTCTTAGGCTACATATTCATGGTAGGAATAGTTGGAGTAATCCTAGCAATAGCCGGCATTTTTATTGGAATGAACATACCCATCATGGCAGTTACTGGGTTAATAGGTGCAGCATTTCTTGTGTGTGGAATTTTCATGATTAACAAAGCAAATGCAATAAAAGCCAGCAGAAATAGAACCTGATTGATTACTCCTATTTACTATGCCTAGGAGATTTTTCATCTTCCATGTTTACAAAATTACCTCCAAACATTTTTTCATGTCTGATTTTTTCTTCAACTTCTTCTTTTTTTCTTATTTCAGATTCAATGTCTTTTGGCTCATACAAAAGTAACCATACGAATATCACCAAGAAAATCCCTAGACCGCTTATTGTCTTTAGTAAAGGATCCACGGATGCGAAAAGTATCGCAAGAAGAAAACCACCTATTCCTAGTACAATACCTACCACCTTCGCTAGATGGTCACTGAATCCCAAGAGTATCCTCACTAGTAAACTTGTTACCAGTAATAATAACCCAACCCAGAAAAGCACTACCATCAATTCCCATCTGCCGAAAGTTGACAGTCATCAATTGTTGTTCGATCAATCGTCAAGTTGACATCACCTTAACGAAAAAGATGCTTGAAGATTCGACGGAAATGATGATCCTTTTTTACTGACCTGAAACCATCGAACTAAGCGCTGTAAAAGCAAGATAGAGTACGTAAAGTACCCCATACTATTCGTAGCAACTGACAGAAATTCAAAAACGTTCGACAATTGTGTGTTTCTGCGTTTCTGACGGAAGAGCGTGCGACTAGACGATACTATGGACTACCAAGCTATGTTAGCCTGCGGCATATCCCTCATATGTTGCTGGTCAAAAAGTGCCGGAGAAGGGAGGTGAGCCCGCTGTTACAGACGAATAATCGTAAGGTAAGCGTAGCCAAGCCTCTTCCAAGAGAGGCGAAGGCGTAGCGTCTAGCGGGCTCGAATCCCGCCTCCGGCACTTTTTTCGTAAAATACGATTATATATGATGCTCAAAGTAGTCAGGCAGAGTGCCGTCGTAGCTCAGCCCGGGAGAGCACTCCGCTGAAGACGGAGCCGCCGTGAGCTCAAATCTCACCGACGGCACTTTTCGATTCTTGCACGAGTTTTACAACGTTGTCGATTATCTTGCCCGACGCCGCAAGGTGGTTGCGCGCGTTAAAGATGTCGGCGATCTCCTTCTTCGACAGGTGTTTGGCAATGCTTGCGTCCCGGGATACGGCATCAATGAACTGGTCGCCGGATTCAAGCGCCGCAAACGCCACGCGCTGGATATCCCGGTACGCGTCAAAGCGCGCGACTCCCTTTTTCACGAGCGCTTCGAGCACAAACTCGGCGTAAATCTGCCCCTTTGTCATGTCAAGGTTTGCAATGACGCGCTCCTTGTTCACCTTTAGTTCTGCCACGACCTTGGTCATCGAGTTGAGCATCTCGTCAAGCAGGATAGCCGCCATCGGGAGCGTAAAGCGCTCGTTTGCAGAGTTTGACAGGTCGCGCTCGTGCCAGAGCGGTATGTTGTCCATAGACACTGACACCAGCGATTTCAGCATCTTGGCCAGCGAAGACGTTCGCTCGCTCTTGATCGGGTTGCGCTTGACAGGGACTGCGCTAGAGCCCATCTGGCCCTTGCGGAACGGCTCTGACACTTCGCCTATCTCAGTGCGCTGCAGGTTGCGGATCTCGATTGCGATCTTGTCAAGCGTTGACCCGACGAGCGCCATCAAAAACTGCATCTCGGCATAGCGCTCGCGCGGTATGACCTGCGTGGCCGCTTCCACCGGATAAAGCCGGAAGCTTTTTGCCACCAGCTTTTCCACCTGCAAGGCGCGGTCGCCCATCAGCGAGCCCGTCCCGACGACACCCCGGGTCTTGCACAGCAAAAAGCGCTTTTTGCCCTCTTCTATCCTGTCGATGTGGCGTGCCATCTCGGCCGCCCACACTGCAAACTTTAGCCCAAACGATATGATGCTTGCGTGCTGGCCGTGAGTCCTGCCCACTGAAGGCACGTCCCTGAACTCGTTTGCCCTGCTGGCAAGCACCGAGGCAAGCTTGGCAACCTTTGACTCGATTATCGTAAATGCGTCGCGCATCTGCATGCACGTAGAAGTATCAACCACGTCATTGCTCGTGAGCCCATAGTGCACCCACGACTTGGCCTTGTTTCCCACCTGCTCGCTTATCGCCTCCACAAGTGCGGCGGTGTCGTGCTCGCTCGCCGCTTCAAGCTCGGCGACGCGTGCAAGCGTGACCTTGCCTGATTTTGCAACCCTGCCAATGTCCTGCGCCGCATCGGCTGGCACCATGCCTATCTCCGACTGGACCTTTGCCACCGCTGCCTCAAAATCCAGCTGGTATTGCAGCCGCTTTTCGTCGCTGAAAATCTCGCGCATCTCTTTGCTACCATAGCGTCCCGAGTCGATGGGCAGTATTGGCACATAGGAGAGCAAACGGCGGTGAAAATAAATCTTGTTCCGGTAAGGCTCTCGGCTGAGGGCACGAGTCTTAAATAGAGCAGACCTTTATTCTGTACAAATGATAAAGCAAAAGCACATCTATGCTTGCACGAACTGCGGAGTCATTTTCACCCTGAGTGCAGTAACCCAAAAAACAAATATCTGTCCCGTATGCAAGTCTCCCCACATGGATAAGATAGAAGGATTTGATTACAACTAACCGGAAAAGAGAAATCATCTAGAAGGAAGACAATCATTTATAGAAACAATACGCGGGTAATTCTACGGCTTTTCAGCGTCCCTTTATCGAACAGGACCTTCAGGCAACAAGGCTTATAATAACTTCAAGCCGGTTCAATGAATATCAAATTGAGCGAGTATGCAACGAGGGGCGGCCTCAAGGTCAGAAAGGTGGGCGAGAGGGAGTTCAAGATCGACCCCGACCGGGGCATGAAGGTGCCAGTCACGATTTATGCCAATGAGGCGCTTGTCTCAAAAATGGTCATGGACAGGACCATCGACCAGGCGGCCAACGTTGCTATGCTTCCAGGCGTCAGAAAGCATGTTGTCGTCCTGCCGGACGGCCACGAGGGCTACGGGTTTCCAGTCGGCGGCGTCGCCGCCACTGACGCTGAAGAGGGAGTCATCAGCCCCGGGGGCGTCGGCTATGACATCAACTGCGGCGTCCGGCTGGTCAGGACGAACCTTATGGAAAGCGACCTGCGTCCGAGGCTCAAGGACGTCGTCAACGACCTGTTCAAGTCGATACCGTCTGGCGTCGGGAGCGAGGGCGCAGTGAGGCTGACCAAGTCAGAGCTTGACGAGCTGCTGGTGGAAGGCGTTGGCTGGGCCGTGAGGCACGGCTATGGCACGCAGCACGACGCGGAGGTGTGCGAGGAAAACGGCATGATGAGGGGCGCCGACCCCGCAAGCGTCTCTGACACGGCAAGAAAGAGGGGGGCGCCGCAGCTGGGCTCGCTTGGCTCCGGCAACCACTTTTTAGAGGTGCAAAAGGTCGACCAGATATTTGACGAAAAGGCGGCAAAAGCTATGGGCATCGAAAAGAAAGGGCAGCTGACCATACTGATCCACTGCGGCTCCCGGGGCTTTGGCCACCAGATTTGCACCGATTACCTGCGCGTCTCTGAAGCCGCGCTGCGCAAGTACAACATTACGCTTCCAGACCGCGAACTGGCGTGCGTCCCAAACAACAGCAAGGAAGGCGAAAATTACAGAAAGGCAATGTACGCGGCGCTGAACTTTGCGTGGGCGAACAGGCAGATGATAACCCACTGGACTAGAAAGACCGTTGAAAAAACATTTGGCATGAGCGAGGGCGACCTCCAGATGGAGCTTGTCTATGACGTGGCGCACAACATCGCAAAAGTAGAGCGCCACAGGATCGACGGAGAGGGCACCCGCGAAGTCGTCGTCCACCGCAAGGGCGCGACCAGGGCTTTTCCAGCCGGACTTGAACAGGTTCCTGCCAGATACAGGCAGCTGGGCCAGCCTGTCATCATCCCCGGCTCGATGGGCACGGCCAGCTGGATACTCCTCGGAGGCAAGAATTCACTTGATCTCAGCTTTGGCTCGACGGCGCACGGCGCAGGCAGGACCATGTCAAGGTCTGCAGCCAAGAGGAGTTACACGCCGGAAGGCGTAAGGACAGGGCTAGAGTCAAAGGGCATCTACGTCAAGGCACTCACCAGGGAAGGCGTTGTAGAGGAGACGCCGGATGCTTACAAGGACGTTGATGCGGTCGCAGAAGTGTCGCACTCGCTTGGCATCGCGACCAAGGTGGCAAGGCTCGTTCCCATCGGGGTGATAAAGGGCTGAGCGATCCGGACATCGAGAAGATTCAGGCCCGCAAGATGAAGGAGATGAAGGAGAAGGCCGCAGCTATGGAGAAGGCCGCCGCCGCTGAAAAAGCAAAGAGCGCCGCTCAGGTCAGGGCCAAGACGCCAAAAGAGATGGTGCTATCCTACCTTTACGACAGGGGCGACGAGGTTCTAAAGGCCGCGTATGCGCAGTATCCCGCCCAGACAGAGGCGGTAGTAACCAAGATAGCAGAGCTTATCCAGTCAGGCGAGATACAGAGCAGGATATCCGGCGGCGAGCTCTTGTCATTGTTCAGGTCGATAGGCCTCCGCGTCAGGATCGACACTTCGATCAAGATAGAGCAGGACGGCAAGCTGGTGTCATTCTCGGAAAAGCTGAAGCAAAATGAATGACCCCATCGGCACGTTCATACTCGATTTCCAGAGCACCGACTTTGAAAAGGACGCAAAGGTGACCAACGCAGTGTTGTCAGACCTGCAGAAGGCTTGCGAGCTTGTCAACCAGTACGCGCTTGACCCACCCGGCGAAAGCGCAGGCTGGTCGTTTGCCAAGCTGTTCGTCTCAGGCCAGTTTGTCGAGCGGCTGTACGCGGGCCACGGCTACGAGATAGACAGGACGAAAGGGAGGAAATTCAACGACAAGTTCATCAACTGGCTCGCGAATGAGCTGAGAAACAAGGGATGCGGGGCTCAGATAAAGGGCGCCTCAGAGATGAAGGACTTTTAAGGTTACAAAAAGAGAAAGGCATGGCTCCGGCGCAAAAGGCGCCAGAGGCTTATACTCTGCGTCCCCTTCTTCCGCCGGGCTTTCTTGTCGTGTCGTGCGGGATCGGAGTCACGTCGTCGATCCTTCCGATGCGAAAGCCTGCGCGCGCAAGCGCCCTGATGGCTGCCTGGGCGCCAGGTCCGGGGATCCTTGGGCCCACGCCGCCTACCGCCCTTACGCGGATATGCAGCGCGTTAATGCCCTTTGTCTTGGCGACTTCTGCCGCAGCGACTGCGGACTTCATGGCCGCGTATGGCGACGACTCGTACCTGTCCGCCGTGACGTGGCGCCCGCCAGAGCTGAAAGAGATAGTCTCGCTGCCGCTCAGGTCGGTTATGTGAACAAGCGTATTATTGTAACTGCTAAAGATGTGGGCTACTCCCCATCGAGTCTGCGTAACCTCGTCTACTTCAGACATTCAGGCAGTATCGTCTTGAAAGAGGGTTAAAAACGTTGTCAGCTGCGCCCAAAAGATGCCATTTTTACCTTGCCACCCTGTAAATCTTGCCGTCCTCGTACGCCAGTATGTACAACAGGCCGTCCGGGCCCGTCTCAATGTCTGTTATCCGGCCAAAGTTTTTTCCCACAATCACGGATTCTGCCTCGCTTTTCAGCTTGTCGCCCTGCTGCTCCGTGTCGGCTACAAGGTCCACCAGCTCGGGCTGGGCAAAATGCAGGCCGGTCCGGTCGCCATCAACTTGGAAAAGGTAGAGGTTCCCGTGGTTGACGTCGCCGACGAAAATGTTGTTTTTGTACTGCTCTCCAAGTTTTCCCGACTCGAAAAACTCGATGTCTGTGACGCCGACTGGGAGCTGCCAGCTAAAGGCAGGGTCGCGGTATGCGGCGCCTTCAAACATTACTAGGTCGCCAAGGGTCGCGTTGGACCGGGCAATTGGGCCCGTGATCTTGTGCCAGCCGCTGTTAAAGCCGGGAGTGACGACGTTAATCTCGTCATACTCGTCAGGCCCGTTCTCTGTCATCCACAGGCGGCCCGAGACTGGATCGAAATCCATGCCAAAGCTGTTCCTTATCCCGTACGCATAATAGCGGGCAAGCTTTTCGTCGCCGTAGAAAGGGCTGCCCTCGACTGCGGCTCCTGTTTCCCTGTCTACCCTCAATATCACAGACTTGTCGTCCGGCCCTCTGCCAGAGACTTCATTGTCGAGCATCCCTCCGCCGGCGTTCGTGTCCCCGATTACGGCATACAGGTAGCCGTCCGGTCCGATGGCGATTTTGCCCCCGTTGTGAAAAGGCCCCGGCTCGCCGGGAAGGTCCATCACCAGAGTCCCGTTTGCAAGGACCCTTTCATCCCTGTCATAATCGTACTTGAAGATCCTGTTCTTTAACTCGCCGGCGTCGCTTGCGGTAAAGTAGAGCAAGACAGAATCCTGCCGGCCGGCTATCCCCAAGAGCCCTTGCTCTGCCCCGCTTGCGACGTCGAGTTGCAGGATAGGCTTTTCATAGAGCTCGCCCTGCGAAACGAGCCGGACCTGCCCTTCCTTTTGCAGGACTAGAATGTCGTCGCCAAGAAAGCGCATGCTCGTCGGAAAAGACAGCCCTTCTGCCACCAGCTCTACGCGCAGGTCCTTGTCGCTCATAACGGGGGTCCCATCTTCCTGCTGCGCGGAATTGCCGGGGTCTTGCGCGAGGAAAAGCACAATGACGCCGGCTCCAGCTATTGCGGCTGCGAGCAGCAGCGTTCTTTTGTTCAGCGCCAATTCTAGGCAGGACGGCAATAAATGGGATTATGTGCAAATACGCGGGATAGGCGCAGGCTCAGTGTCATTTTATGAGGCGAAATTGGCATCGTCATTCGTCTGAAAAGTACTTTTGCATGAGCTTTTCCATCTTGGCCTTTGTCATCTCGCCTGCCATGACTTCAGGGTGCTTGTCGTTCAGGTGCTTTAGCGCAAACCTCACGCTGTCGCCGCAGAGCCGGCACTTTGCCTTGCCAAACACAGCGTTGCCTTCACCGCGCCGCTAGTAAAACATTATGTAAAGTGAGCATAGCCTCGGTTTTCAAGCAGCGATTTGCCGGCATGGACGTTTCCGCCGCCCTTTGTCACCTTGCCGATTACATGCAGTTCTAGCCGGGCTTTTTTCGCCGCAGCCTTTGCCCTCGACACCGCGGAACGCGGCATCGTCGCCACGATCTCATATTCCTCTCCGCCGTGAAACACGAGCTCCTTTGCGTCAAGCCCGTTTGCCAGCGCAAACTCGTCGACACCTAGCGCCTTTGCGGATTCATAGTCGATTATGATGTTGACATTGCTCTGCACGGCGATCTCGTAGAGCGAAGCGGCGAGGCCGTCGCTTGAATCTATTGACGATGTAAAGAACCTGGCAAGCTTTGCTCCAAACTGTTGCCGGGGTTTGGGCTCTAGCACGGAATCGACAGCATGCCGGCGGAACTGGCCTGCAGACCGGGCGCCCTTTAGCAGCAAGGCAAGGCCCGCCGAGGGGTAGCCGAACCTGCCAGATATCACTACAGCGTCGCCCGGCCGGGCCCCGCTCCTTGCCGGCACCCCCCTGCCCGCGACGCCAATCATGCTGCAGTCGATGACCAGGCCGCAAGTCTCGTTAGTGTCGCCTCCCACGATTTTCACGCCAAACTCTCTGGACGCCAGCTGGAAGCCCTTTGCGAGCCCCTCGACATAGCTTTCCGTGACCCCCTTTGGCAGGCCTAGCGATATCATGGCGGCCACCGGCCTTGCGCCCTTGGCTGCGAGGTCGCTTGCGCACGAAACGACGCTTTTTCTGGCGATCTGCCACGGCTTCATCTGAGCCGGCACGTCGGTCGAGCCCACCAGCATGTCGCTTTTAAAGACCAGCCGCTGCCTGCCGACTGCGACCGTGGCCACGTCGTCAAGGTCGCCTATGCCAAGCGCTGACGAAATGATCCTGATGA
>NZ_JBOGQF010000002.1:0-33262 GCF_050748925.1 Nitrososphaera sp. | reverse complement strand
GAGAAAAAGAGTCTGCAGGTCCCTATGCAAGAAGCTGTCTCGAACATCGGAAATTATGACAGGATTGTCTGGATGCATACAATGTATACCCCGCGCAAAGAGGGAATAGAGCTCATCGCAAGGGCGCTTGGTGTTGACGAAGGCAAGATCGTTGTGCCAAAGGCCCGCGAGGTGGAGCAACTATTGGCAACCCAGAAAATTCCCCCGGAGCTGGACAAAGCATTGGGAGGCACTGGTGCAAAGCCTTTGCTCGTTTGCATGATGGGAAACACTTCTCTCAGGGTTGCCGAAGTACTTGCGCAGAAAGGCATCGTAGCTGAAAGCTTGAATGGCGGGATATCTGCCCTTTCTGCCGGGAAAGGCAAGCAAATACCAGAGCTGGTGCAAATGGCCACCGAATAATGTGGCTTATCCCTCCCGAATTTGTCGGATCGCATCCTCGGGGATGGTAATATGGCATGAGCAAAAGATGGACGCCCTCTTTCTAGCCTGGAAGTCGATGACATGCATGTGTAGTAGTCTCTGAGATCATTCGTCGTTGAGACTCAATCAGAAGGTGCACCTAAATGATCTGTGCCCGTTCCGCTTCTTCGCTCTCCATCGATAGACTGGACAGTCCTTGTGAGCTTGATGCCGTCTATCTTCCTAATCTTGGTAACTACAGGCTCGAGGCTCTCATCACCCACAACTTCAATTCTCGCGATGATGTCAAAGTCGCCATAAACTCCTTCAGCAGATATAACGTGGGGAATTTCGGCTACCTCTTCAAGAACTTGTTTTTCCATACCGGGCAGGGTTGTAATCATCACATAGGCTCCGGACATAGTCTCGTATCCTTTTTGATGATATTAAAGAATTGATGGTTCAATCAGTTGTCATATGCATTCTTTGCTGCAGCATTGTAAATTTCACAAGCACAGTTATTTTCCTCGCTGATTTTAGGAAATATTGATAAACAACCGCAACATTTTCTCCAAGTTAAAATAGCGCGCCGTGCTCTAAATAATATGTCAGCCGCTGATATTCCTAAATGGAAGGTGTCGGGAGACTGGTTTGATGTTTGCAGCTGCAACATTCCCTGCCCCTGCATATTTGCCCAGGCGCCAACTAATGGAGAATGCGAAGGAGTTTTGGCATATCATATCAAGAATGGGCTCTATGGCGAAACCTCACTTGCTGGCTTGAATGCCTTGGCACTGTCATATTTTAAGGGCAATATCTGGGCCGGCAATACAAAGGCAAGTATTGCCTTCTTTTTTGACGAGCAAGCGAATCAACAACAACGGCATGCCCTCCAGATGATCTTTACCGGCAGGGCTGGTGGTTTTATGGCTCAATTTGCAAAGCTCATAGGAGAAGATCGTGGAGTGAATTTTGCTCCAATCAAGTTCGAAGCAGCCGATGATCTCGCGTATTGGAGTGCAGTAATACCGGGAAAGGTGGCTGTAAAGGCTGAAGCCTTGACCGGCCCCATGACTCCCCCTGGCAAACGGGTCCAGACACTTAACGCCCCTGGAAGCGAAGTGGGACCTGGCACAGTTGCAACGTGGGGAAGCGCTGTAGAAGATGAAGTAAATGCTCCTGAAGTTCGCTACCAATGGAAGAGAAAGGGTAATTCCAGCAAGCACATTCCGTTCGACTGGAGCGGTCCCTAAGCAGAGCCAAACGCGGGATGGATAAAATCAAGAAGGTCCTGATAGTATCATTAATTTCAGTATCGGCGGTAGCTTGGGTGATATCGATTACCCAGCCGGATGTAATGGCAGCAGCAATGGTGAGTTATGATCCTGTTCTGATCTCGTTGTTTACAGTCAGCTGGACTGTCGGAATGGCGGCAATGATGTTTACTGCCATATCCCCGATGGTGCTTCTTTACAATAAACTGACCACTGGAGATGGTAGCAGCAATGCGCAGGCCCTCACGCAGCAAGATGAGAAACCCTCTCTGCATTCTCCCGGGACAATTCTGTTTGTAGGAAGCTATCTGCTAGTCTGGGCATTGACGGGGATAGCGCTGCTTCTTGGCTGGTCCCTCATCATGAATAGCACGGTCATGAATATTGCCGAAGGTGGGCAACAGCAAAGTGCAATTTACGGCGCGATTCTGATTATTTCTGGCTTTTATCAATTCAGTCCTATAAAGTCAAAATGCCTCGGCTACTGCGAGTCCCCGATGAGCTTTTTCATGAGGAGGTGGAGCAACGGCTCTCCCGGCGCTATCCGGATGGGGATGTATCATGGCATGTATTGTTTTGGATGCTGCTGGCCGTACTTTATGATGATGGTGGCTCTAGTATGGATGAATGTGTTATGGATGGCTCTGTTTGCAGCAATAATATTTGGAGAAAAGATGTGGTCAAAGGGGATCTGGGTTGCCAGAGCAGCCGGCATTGCATTTGCCGCCGTCGGAATTCTTGCAGTTGCAGGAATAGTTACTGGTGACTTCCTGACAGGTAGCACGGGCATGACGATGCACGATGATGATAACATGAACGACAGGGCGACGATGACCGACTCGAATGAAGAAAAAATGACGTCAATGCAGTCCCATTAGTTCGTATTTGTCTTCCGTGGTCCTGCTCTTTGACACGCAAAAATGCATATGCTGGGATTGTCTGAGACAATGATCAAGTTATAGGGTGATTGAATTTCGGATTATTTTTCGAATGATTTACCTTGGCCCGGTGCGAATCTACAACTTTGATCGCGTAATAAAGGACATCCAGAGCGTCCTCTGAAAGCCCCGCTTGTTTTAGCGCATCAACGTCTACTCCAAATTCCCTTAATTCTACATACAGCTCTGTAATCTTGCTTTGGGAAAGGAGCATCTGAGCTGAGATGGGCACATCAGCTATATGCGGAACGCGACTGCAAAGGATGTAGTTGAATGTCGCTTATTGTTGATTAATGGCGTTCTGGATAACTGTTGCCCATTTGTTGATACTTTGATCCATCCTCACGAATTAGCTTTCTGGCGCTTCCTTTTCCCCTAAAATAATTATGATTGATCTGACGGCTTGTTTCGGTATGTGAAATTATCTTTGGAAAGCTGCCTGACATAAGTCATTATTATCTTGTTGATGTCGTTAACAAACAGTACGAAGACCAGACGAACGTAGAAACCAACGGGGGCCCTGTCTTCCCTGCAATTACATTTGGCAGGAGCCCCACTTTTAATGAAAAAGCGAGGCTGTCGCACGTGAGCTGACAGCCCGTTTTCGCTCGATTGTTGAAGAGTGTGGGAAACCAGAACACATTTTGCTTGGATGTGTTTGAAGCCAATCGATGCTGCAATTCAAGGGCCGGGATAATGGGCAACGATTATAACCTTGCGGCGTCAGCCTCGCTCGTCATTGCCCGAACCTTTTACGGGGTAAACTGGTTCAACGTAGCTGCAATCTTTCCCCTCATTGCGCTGGAGTTTGGCCAGGATGTCGCCCTGCTGGGCTCGATATCTGCCGCATTTTTAATTGGGGTAGGAGCGTTTCAGGTGCCGTCCGGGATATTTGCAGCCAGGTACAGCCCGCGCACGTCTGCCATAGTCGGAATCGCAATATCGTCAGCGGCTGCCCTGGTTTCTGGCCTTGCCTTTGAGGCGTCGCAGCTAATATGGCTGCGCTTTATCGTTGGCTCTGGCATGGCTTTCTTTTTCAGTTCTGGCGTGGTGCTCATTGCAAGCTATGCCAGCAGGAGCTCGCCCGGCCTTTCGATAGGATTGATGAATGCCGCCCATTCTGTAGGGGGCGTCATCGGCATTCTCGGCTGGATTGTCATTGCAATAGCTATTGGGTGGAGGCAAAGCCTGATCCTGGGTGGAGCAATCGGCCTTGCCACTGCATTGCTGATGGTGCTGATCATTCCAAGAACAAGAACCGAAAGCGCTAGCAGTCCTTCTGATCGCAAGCCACTGACCGGCTCGGATGTCTATAAAGTGCTGACAAGCCGGCCGATAATTGCGCTCGGCCTGGCCCTCACTGGAATCCAGGCAGCGTGGGCTCTGACGTTGACGTTCATCGTAGTATACCTGCAAGAACTTGCGGCCTCTTTTGAAATAATAGGGATCATAGCAAGCGTTGCCTTGATCTCTGCCATAGTTTCTGCGCCATTGATGGGAAGGATCTATGACAGGATGTTAAAGGACGCCAGAAAGGTCCTGCTGATTTGCGGCGCCGCCATAAGCTTGGCTACTGCTTCAATATCGACGGCAACCCTTCCTGTCATAGTCGCAGCCGTCATAGCGATCGGCTTTTTTGCAGGCGGCGCGTTTACCGTTGCCTATGCAAAGGCTCGCAGAACGCCAGTCAAGGGCTTGCAACTTGACGGCAACGGTCCCAATATCGGCGCGCTGAACGTTGCATGGGTAAACGGCCTGTCTCTTTTGGGCGTGTTGTGGATGCCTGTTGCGTTTTCCTACGCGGTCCAGTACGGCGGGGGATATAATGCAGCGTGGATTATCGCTGCTGTCATCACGGCATTATTTGTGGCCGTCCCCTTGCTCAAGGTAGAGAAATAGGGCGCGATTCAATCCTGTAGGCCACATCCAGCGCCCTTCTGTCATCATAATTTCCTCATTATTCCTGCTGGGTCTAAAGCATGAGATAGCCGTCTGGCCCGACGCTAGCAATGGATGTGGCATGAAGGACATTAACCCGGGGCCAGACGGCTAATGTCTGTTCCTGTCCTTGCAGTTACCATTACGTCCAACTCGTATATTTTAGCCTCGCTCATTTCCCGCCACTACTGTGGTATTACGTGCAATTTTTAGCTGTACTTTTGAATCCTTTATTTTACAACCATGACGGAACAAGGCGAGTTCTTTAGCACTTTTTCTGAAACACTCCCAAGGAGAACTTCCTTCAGGAACCCTATTCCTCTTCTTCCAACAATCACCAAGTCGGCATCGACGTTTCCGCAATACTCGCAGATCGCATCCGCTATGTCGTCTGATTTGAGGAATTCTGACTTTATCATGTTTTGAAAGGTAAACAAATTGCTGTTTACCACTAACGCCTCATGTACACTTTTGGCTTCTCCTTCCATCCTCTGGAGCTTGAGATAGTCTACCCTTCCTTCCGTGTCCACAATCTTGCTATTCTCGATAACTGTCAATACAATTGTCTCGCACCCAGTGGCGTTTGCTAATTGGGATGCGAATTGGATACATCTCTTGGCATGTTCCATTGATAAATCGACGGCAACCACGACCCGTTTTATGCCATCAACTTGCATGGCCGCAATGCGCACGACTGGCTAGATTAGCGTTGTTAAACTTTTGATTGCATCTGTTTGCATATGAATGGAAATGGAAAAATAAAGGCAAAATCTCTGGATATGTAAACCCGTGGGAACCGACAAGCAGCAAGAAGGCAGAAAAAATGGATTAATGGCGTTAATCTGCGCCGGGCCATTGCGAACATTTGTGCACCTGTCAGGTGGCTATGCCGCGAAAATTCGATCAAATGCGGGCCCGCCTGTCAAGACCAGCTCAAGGACGCGGATTGTGCCTTCGCTTGTATCTCTTGCCGGAGCCCTGATCGGCATTTCTGCAATAGGCTACACGGCATCCCATTTTTCGCTGCCACTCTTGGTAGCTCCCTTTGGAGCTTCTGCTGTTCTGCTTTTTTCTGTCCACGATAGCCCCTTGGCACAGCCGCGGAGTACCATCCTTGGCCACGTGCTGTCCGCATTTACGGGAGGGGTGGTTGCCATCGCGCACACTCTATACTTTGGAAACAGCATTCCAGAATCAGAATCATACATCTGGATTGCAATTTCCGTTGCGATATCCATCTCTGCAATGCAAATCTCGCGGCTGACGCACCCGCCGGCTGGAGCAACTGCCTTTATTGCGTCTACAGCGGTAAGCGATCTGGAGTCGCTTGCGGGATTTATGATCCCTGTTACCATCGGCGCGCTTGTTCTGGTTGCAGTGACAATCATTTTTAACAACGCAATCCCGTCAAGAAGGTACCCTGTCTACTGGTAAGGCCTTTACAGTTTGCAGGTAATCGTCTTTTCCTAGTCTTTGTCATCCAAAATGGCTGTAGCAGCCGATCGAGACGTCTCGAAGAATAAAATAGGAAGGATCAGGAAAGTCGATGTCGATTGACAGTGCATGTAAAATGAGAGAAAGGAGGAGAACTAGTTCTCCTCTTCATCCTTTCCTGCTGCTTTTTTCTTGGGCGCCTTTTCGTCTACGTCGTCCAGACCCCTCTCGTTGACAGTAAAGCGCGTATCGCTATACGGATGGTACGGCGAGTCAATCATCTTGGCGACTCTGTCTACGCCTGCTTTGCGGAGATAAATCCTGTATGTTGAGGCGTGTCCGATAACGTTTCCACCCGCGGGCTTTGTCGGATCGCCAAAGAACGTGTCCGGCGTAGACTGCACCTGGTTTGTAATTACGATTGCCACGCCATACATTTCTGCAACCCTGGTGAGTTTGTGCATGACGCCATTGAGCTTTTGCTGCCTGTCAGCCAGTGTTCCGCGCCCGGCAAATTCTGCCCTGTGCAAGGAGATGATGCTGTCGACTATAACCAACTTGGCCTTGAACTGCTCGATGTACCTGCCGAGCTCCTTCACGAGCAGCTCAAGATGGGAGCTGTTGTACAGCTTGCAGATTGCTATATTCTGCAACGTGTCGGCCGAGTCCATTCCCCTTGCCCGGGCTATCTGATCGACACGCTCGGGCCTGAACGTCCCCTCGGTATCAAGCCAGATGGTTTTTGACCCCAAGCCTCCTGACTCTGGCGGCTGATTGGCCAGCACGGCCAGCGTGTGGCAAATCTGCGACTTGCCGGAGCCAAATTCACCGTAAAACTCTGTAATGGCATGAGTCTCGATCCCTCCAAGCAGCAGCTCATCAAGTGCTTTAGAGCCGGTAGAGCAACGCAGGATGGACTTGCGTTTTTCAAGCTGGATATCGGCCGTGGTGAATTCATTGTCAAGGACCTTGGTATCCTGCAAAAGTTTCTTTGCTGCCAAGATAAAGTTAGTAGCACTGTCTTTTGTACTTCCGATTTCAGTCGAAAGTTCTTCAGAGCTCATTACGGCAAGCTGGACAACCGATCCGATGCCTGCTTCTCTCATCTTCCTGGCCGTGGTCGGGCCCACGCCTTCCAAATCTTCAAGTTCAAGATCGACTGCCGACGATTTCTGCTTTGGTTCTGCCATAAAGATAATCCATTTCCTATGCAATATAAGAACAGCCGCACCTAGGGGGGAGGGAGTCCACCGGCACCGTGGTTTGCATACCTTAAGCAGTTCTCGAGCCAAATCAAGTGCGAGGCGACTATTTCTTGTTCTTGTTTACCGTTGCATACCCGATTCTCTTGGCAACCTTGGAAGATTTGCCTCGCTTCCTTTCAGAGTTCGCAATATGCTTTGCCTGCCTGTCCTCTTTTTCCGTAAAGCGCCGTGTTTTTGCCCGTGGCAATATAATAAAAAACGATTTCATTTTATTAAAGATTTTCTACGCCATGTATTTGTCCCGCAGCTCCTTTCGATTCTGGAACACGGTGTAAGTACAGAAATTCTCTCCGGTCGGCATTCAAAACTGTTTAAAGAAATTTTCACGTATATCTCTTGTGAGCAATAGCCCGGACCGGAAAGACCGAAATACCGACAAAATCGTAGTGGCGGACGATGACAACGTCCCGCATCTGGAAAATATGGGCAATGTCCAAGGATCAAACAAAAATGGCAACAACGTTCAGAATCGGAACGTCGAGAAAGAAGTGTAAGCCTCGCGGTTGTCCTTGATTTCAAATAAAAAATAGCGCTAACTTGGAACCTGTTTTTTCAAAATTACCGTAGATTCCGTAAAACTTATTTCATAATTTTTTAGAACATCCATGCCCAGCAGGCTGGGATACATCTCTTGGCTAGCTTTTTCAACGCCACTTTGTCTCAGGAATTTTACAGGCTTGACATCTGCGGATTCTATTCCTTCTCCAAAATACAGATGACACGACTCTGCTAAGTACGCCTCGGCCTGGCCGCCAATGCCCAGCGAATTTTGGACTTTTGCCAATCTGGAATAGTCTACTTTCATTCCTCTCGCGTCAAATTCGTTTATTGTGGTGATGGCAGTTCCCGTGTCCACAACCATTAGGATATCCTTGTTAATCTCCAGTTGATCGCAAATAAATTTCACGTAAATGAATGGCAGCCAGCCCGTTATCAGACGGCCCTCGATGCTCAAGCTCTCTCAATTAGATGTTTCTTGGGATTAAATCCTAGCGATTGGAACGGGTGACTCTGTCTTGCCTATAGCCAGCTTCCGATTCTTAAGCAGTCCGAATCATTGGTTCAACAGCTCGGCCCTTGTCAAAGTCGCCGCCAGGACTTTGCCGGGGCGAGCTTTATACGCAGGCATTCCTACGCCGACTGCTATCATTGCAGACTTGTCCTTGGCGTGCGGAGAAAATGATTCGGTAACCGCGTCGTCATAGAACGTAGAGCCAGAAGCCCCCAACCCCTGCGCATAGGCGGAAAGGTAGATCTTGCCGGCAACCACTCCTGCTTCAAATTGACATGCCCTGTAACCTCTGTTGCCAAGGGCCTTCAGATGGGCATCCAGATCTGCCATGACAAAGAATACCGCGCTTGCGTCGCTAAAAAGAGGCTGGCCAAGACAGAGGTATCCGGATTCATTTCTGCTGGCAATTTTGCTCTTTGATGCGAGACTTTCAAAAGAGCCAGACTGCCGGTTGTAAAAGTAGCGTCCCGGCGTCAGGCCTTCGACGGCATTTGCCATGAAATAGACATCCACAGAGCTTGCTTTTTCCTCAAGAAAATCAAGGGGAATGCCCCTGGTAGAGCTGTAGAGTATGGCCGAGAGCTGGGCCTGGGAAATTGCAGAATGGGAAAATCGCCTACTCGAGCCGCGGCGCAGTATGACATCGCCAAGGCCTGCTGTCCCTTGCGGGATATCCCGGGCGCGCTCTTGCCGGCTGGCTCCGGGCTTTTGATTGGGATTAATCTTGGCCCCAAGCCATTGGACGACCTCTTCGCTGGTCGCGAGGCTGGAGGCTTTGTGAATCTTCCAGATTTCCGGATGCTCCACCTCAATTTGCGAGATGGGGAGAATTTTTGGGCTGGTGGCAACTGCGACGGGCGTGGGATCCGGTCTCATTTCGGAATTTGTCCTGCTGGGCAAATTGATGGAGGCAAGCACTACGGCGGCTTCCTTTCTTTGCTCGACGCAAAGAAGATTGTTCACTGCCGAGTCTGCAAATCCCATGGCCAGCGCGGGTTGCAGGCCTGCCGACGCGGCTACCGCAAGGAGGTTGGCGGCGATGACTCCCGAGTCCCAGAACCAGTGTCGGTAAGAACGATCCCCATACTTCCAGGCATTTCTCCAGGCAATGGACGTAAAGGCCAGCGTTACAGGCGAAGACAGTATGCCCGGATTGCCCCCTGCCATTTCTGCCAGCTGCGGCCTGAAATCTCCTCTGCGCAGCTGCGCAAGCGAAAAATCCCCTGGAGAAAAATGGTAAACGCCAGCCTGCAACCCGCCTATGTCCCGGCAGACGACGTACAGCTCTATCGGATAAAGGGCGCCTGTCGCCGAGGCTGCGCGCATGTAATAGGTGCCAGAATCAAACTTCATTTCCCTTGTTATGCCTGCTGAAAAGAACAGGAGCTGGGCCAACGCGCGGATGTCGAGGGGCGACTCTGGCAAAAAAGGATGCGTGCTGCTTATGCAGGCCAGTGCGTCCGAGGCAGGAACCTGAAAATCTCGTGGAAGGAGGATTGAAGGCAGTTCGGGGTAGACTTTGAAGGGCTTGGGCTTGTTGTCCCAATCCAGGTAATGGCGAAACATTTGCAACTTTATTTCTGAATGCTTTGTTTCTTCGTGGTATTCGATGGCGTATTTGAGATCCCTGTTGTTCATCTTTTTCTTGCCTGCAGGATGCAAAAACATGCCTTCGCCGTAATTTAACCACTTTCACGTACTGCCTGTAAACCCGGGTGGCGTTTTTTGAACAGGGCTTTACAGATTATTGGCCGACCGGAGGAACCGGATAAAGCCACTCGCGAGGCTCCGGCGTTCCGTCTCTTCAATGTTTGATATCTGGCTGTCTGTCATGTGAAAGCACCTTCTCAGTATCGCAGCTGCCATCTTGTCCGTGTCCTCAAAATATTTTCTTGTTGATTTGGGATTGAGTGGATTCAGCCTTCTGTCCCTCTCTTCGCCCATTATCGCGATTGCCTTAATCTCGTCGGCTGTCAGAGCATCGTACACGGTATATTCCCTCCCGTTATGGTGGAATATCAGGTGCTCCATCGTCAAGGGATGTGGGGTGGTATTTGTTTATTAGTCTTCAGTTGCTGGCTCTCGAAGACCCAGTAAATTTTTGAAAGTACAAAAAGTCGACATCGAGTCGTTTCGGCAGGCATGCGTGTCACGCTTTTTGCCGTCATGTAATAGTCAGGCGGCAGTCAGCGCCTGTTTCAGTTGGTGCATATTGAAAAATCCTTTACATATGCCGCATTTCCACCAATGATTATAATTGTGCTCATCTATTACTTCCACATCAAGAGCCGACACGCACCGGGGGCAGTGTAACATGGATCTTATTCCACTTCAAAACCTAAAAAGGTTAATTTTTACGACTAAGCTACAAGAATAATAACATCCTGTTCTATACAATACTGGGATGGCGACTAAAAAGAAAGCTTCCAGCAAAAAGAAGGCTACTAAAGCAGGAAAGAAGTAACGACTATCCTTCTTTCTTTTTTTCGAAAACGACTTTACTCGTCATATTCTTCGCGCCATTTTTCTTCCAAGTCTTGGCCGTTTTGAGAATCGGGTGTTTGAGGTATCCAAGGGCCCGTAAAGATTGCGAAATAATCTGTAGCTCGCATGTCTCTTTATCGCACTATGAAAATTAAAGACTATTCAAAAACAATTCTAGATGTCGAGTTGATCGTTTATTATTTGCCCGGAATATGGTCCGCATCCTATCTCTTGCGATTCAATATTTTCCGGCGTTGCTACAAAAGGCTATCAGACTGCAAGACAGTCCGCTCACCGGTGACGGTATCAACGGTTTGACACCGCTGGGTTGCGTGAATCATTAAAGTGATCATGCCGAAGTTATTCCATGTCAGTGGCAAGAAAAATCAGCGACCGCAAGAGTTACGCGGCAGCGTGGAGGGCTTTAACCAGCCTAGTTACATCCAGCCTGAATTCTTTCTACAGAATGGTGAAAATTGAACTCAGGCTGCTCTCTCGTTGATTGTTAGACGCGCATTTCGCCCTTCCTCGCGGGCTTTCCTGACCGAATCCTTTTCAACCAAGGAGCTGTATGCCAAGCGTGAGCGAAGTTTTCAACGACGCCAAGAGGCAAGATGAGCTGGAGGAGAAAGAAGAGCAGTCGGGTCATCATGATGAGCAGCACGAGCATCATCACGACCATGACCACGACGACCATGGGCACACGCACGGCCACGAGCATTCTGAAAGCCACGACCGCGGTCATGAACATAGGGACGAGGAACATGACGAAAAAGAGAGGAGCCGTGAAGTAAAGAAGAGAATAGTCAAACAGTCGGCAAAAGCAAAGCCTTCCAAGAAAAAGGCATTGAAGGCAAAGCCCACAAAGAATAAGGCGCCCAATCGGAAGACAATTTCTTCAAAGGCCAAGAAGGGCGTCAAAAAGAGCAAGGGCAAGAAGAGAAAGGCCGGGAGAAAGTAGCGCAAAAAAGGTAAAGCCCTGACAGGGCGACCAACTCCTTTTTATCCTCCTCTAGTTCCGACGATTCGCGGACTTTAAGCCGTGGCGGAACGGCACCCCCCTTCAGGCTTTTCTCTGGCTAATGCCTGCCAGCCATGTTAATCTGATACGTAGCCATGATTATTTTTCGCCTGTCAGTGTCCTGGCTCAGGATAAATTGATAGAAAAGTTCGTTGACGGCGACACTTTCATCTGCCAAATTAAGGCATTCCGCAAGCGTCCTTAGTTTTGCCTGTGCTTCCTGTGTTAGTGACAGCATTTGCCGATCTGCCCGGCTGATACTTTTAATGACAGGTAGTTGAAATGTTGGAGCTATGACGGTACAAGTTATTATCCAAGAATCGGCGAAAGACGGGTTGCCGCCCGCAATGCACCTTCAAAGATCAACTGCTTGGCGTGCGAATTACGTATTATAAAGACTGCAATTTTTAGATTGACATAAAAAAGAAGGGCTTAAGGCAGGCGCCTTCAGCGCCATCATCACTCTGTCACCGTAAGCTTGCCTTTCATGTATGGATGGACAAAGCAGTAGTAGGCATAGTCCCCTGCATCCAGCCTGTCAGTCTCTATGTGCGCATAGTCGCCCTGGAACATCAGGCCCGTCTCAAACGCGTTTCCGGCTGCGGCGTCTTCTGGCCCTGCCCCTGTCCCTACCGTAACGCTATGCGGAGCCTCGTCGACATTAAAGACTACTATAGTGACGCCCTTTTTGACGGATAGCTCTTTCGGCTCGTAGGGGGATTTGCCGGGTTTGCTGCGCCTTCTGGAATGACGATGGCCGATTCCCCTGCCTTGTAGTATGCGGTGATTGTCGTGTCCTCGCTAATCGTCAGTGTCCTGGCCCTGTCCCTGCTGCCGTCGCTCCAGTAGTCAAATACGTGGTTTTCAAAGTTGCCTGCATACACTTTGTAAGTCGCCTCCGTGGTTTCGTTGCCCGGCTGCGGGTCAATGTGCGTCCATAAGTGCAATGTCTCGTTTCCTCCGATGGCCTGCACCGTCAGGTTTGGCCGCCAGTCTTCCTCTCCTGTATATGTAAGCGGGGTGAGTCCTCTCAACGACTTGCCTGTGTCATACTGCGCAGTCACTTCTGTCGCGTTAGTTCCCGGCGACAGAGTGATCGCGCGGGGATTGTCCGTGCTGCCGTTTTCCCACTGTTTGAATTTCATGCCGTCATAGTCTGAAACAGTCACCATGTACGTGTCTCCTGAAACGCCGGGGACGGAAAGGGAGCTGTAGCCACTGCCAATGTACATTCCGTCTGCCGTGCGAATGGAAGTCCATATGCCGCCAATCTCCTCGCCTGACGTGTCGGCAGCGAGTATCTAGAGCTCGTGTTCCTGAGGCTCTTGCGCGATTGCCTTGAAGGGGATATTTGCAAAAAATGTTGCCGCCAGCAACGCCAAGAGAATTGATGCCATGATGAAAATCCTCATCGCTTTGTAAACGCCGGTGATGTTATTCAAGTCTGTGAAGACTCCGGACAGAAAAATCACCGACAATAAAGCGACCTATTATTTTTCAGTATGAAAAGCCGTTTATTATGTACAAGCACTATTGTTCATCATTATTTTCTTTATATGATCCTGTTTCACCTAATACATCGTGCCAGAGCCTGACACCATGACGAAAGCAAAAATAGTCTACCTGATCCTCAACAGGGAGACGGAACAGGCCCTGCAGATGTTAAGCAGCTTTTATCGCGTAAAACCGCCTGAAGTGACCGTCGGCACGGTCAAGGGGAAGAGGAGGACGGCGTATGCCGTCTACGTTCCAAAAGAGAGAAAGATTTACGCCATGAACGCAGACATATTTTACAACCCCTTCGTCATGCTGCACGAGTTTTATCATCACCTCAGGACGCAGGGAGGGCCCCATCGAGGCACAGAGCGGCATGCAGATTTATACGCACACGGCTTCATTAATTCCTACAAGGCCGTGCTTGACAGGGTAGCCAAAGACCGGGACAAAAATCAACCTGGCCCTTTGTCATATGATGTAAAAAATGACTAATGCCCGCACGGGCAACCATCATGACCCCTGCTACGTGATTTGCCGCATGGAATTACCAACATTAAAGTATCATTGATGTAGCCCCATCACTATTGTCTGAAACTCCGAAAGCCAAACAGCTTCCCGACGAGGGCGATATTGTAATCGCGACTATCAAGGATGTTACGGGCCATGGGGCCTATGTCACTTTGGACGAGTATGACGGAATCACCGGTTTTCTCTCAGTGAGGGAGGTTGCGACCGGCTGGGTGCGCAACATCCAGCGCTTCGTCAGGCCGAAGCAAAAGGCCGTCCTGAAGGTAATCCGCGTCAACAAGGCGAGGGCAGAAGTCGATACGTCACTCAAGCAGGTTTCCGGCGAGGATAGGAAAGCCAAGCTCATCGAGGTCAAAAAAAGCGAAAAAGCCTCGGGTTTCATGGACACGGTCAAGGCCAAGGCAAACCTGAATGACGCACAGCTAAGGGAAGTCACGGACATCGCCTTACAGAAATACGATGATGTTTACAGCCTTTTTGAAACAGTCGCGATAAAGGGGATCGATGCCGTCAAGAACCTCGGCTTTGATGCCACGGTCCTCAAGGCCATAGAGGAAGAGAGCAAAAAGATCCAGATCCCGCTGGTAGAGGTCCGGGGAATCATGGCAATCTCGTCCAAGAAGCCCGACGGCATCGAGATCATAAAAAATGCACTAGCTGATGCTGAAAAAAGCAAGAACGCCACTGTCAACATCATGTACATCGGCGCGCCGAAATACCGGGTCACGGTAGAGGCGGAAAATTTCAAGATAGCAGAAAAGGCAATGACCGGCGTCATTGAAAAAATAGAAAATACGATAGGCAAGCACGATGGGACCTTTAGTTTTGCACGCGAGGAGTCAAAAAAGAAAACCCATCTGACATAGTGGAAGGCTGACAAGCAGGGGCGGCCGCGTCCGCTGAAAATTTTCTAGAGCCGTATAATCTGGAGGGGTAAATCGTAAAACGCCTCTCCTGACTCTGGGATGCATCTGCATAAAGGCGCGTGTTCAATGATCCAAGTTTCGAGATATTTGTGCTGTCAACTGGACTTTTCACTCATTTTTCCTGCTAGAAATGGGACGTGTCGGCTTATACCAGCCTTAGTTATCACTTGCAGTTGGCAGTAAATGGCCTGATGCATAAACTGTTTGCGAGTGGCGTGGCAGAAAGACGTGCAACAGATATCGCCTTTACAGACGGCTTTGGCACCTACATCACACGCTATGCAAGCAGTAACCCTGCAAGTATCGGGACTGTCAATGGCTGGAGGGAAATGCTGGGCAGCTTTGACAGCAACTTGTCCTCGCTGACATCTGATGAAATATCTTTGATCATTGTCCTTCTGGATCGGTATCTGGTCAGCGGCGGAAATGCAACTGCCAAATCTTGATGCCTTAAGCGTCTTTTCACAATCACAGCACTACCTACACAATGCAAAGGAAAAAAGTCATCGGCCGGGTCCGATGCGCTATAAAGTTCGCTCTGCGTCCCGGGCTTTCTCGTCTTTCCGCTTTTCTTCTGCCCTCTGGCTATATTCCCCGGCGGCCTCCACCTAGGATGGATCCCCTGGCCCTGCCTATCATTACCATGGATGCCAGTGCGGCTGCGAGTGCCAGCATTGCAATAATGGTGGGGAACTCGGGGACGACTACAATGTTAAAGTCCGCGCTCTCGATAAAGGGATCCGTGGTGGCACCTGCGACAGAATTGATTGTGACAGTGACAGTCACAGGCCCGCCCTGGTCGAACATGACCTTGACATCGCCAGTGTTGCCCTCGCCTGTATTCTGGTTCGTGAATTCCTGGATGACATCTCCGGTCGCGGCGCTTTTCACGACAAAGTCATAGTTTGTCCGTTCCATTGGAACTCCCCTGCTGTTTTCAAATTGTATGTTAAAGTCAGTCTCTGCTCCCGGCATGATTTCGTTGGGGCTCCAGCTCAGCGTCATGGCATATGTGCCCCTTCCGGTTGTCAGGGTGAGAGGAGAATCTGGAATGACTGATGTTTCTTCAGGCGTCGGCAGCTGGCCGGCTCCTGTTTCTACTAAGTCAAACACGTATTGAATGGGGGGCAGGCCGGCGGTAACGTCAGCGTACGTCTTTGCCTTTACAGGGTACGGCAGTTCCTTTGCCACCCAGATTTTGCTGTCTGTCTGACCCCTGTGGTTCACGAGGACCGTCGTGTCATACGTATTTCCAGCAGCAGTAACTTGTTCACTGCCCTTTGGGTCCAGAGTGCCGCATCCGATGCAGGCTATCTTGCCCCAGGTTACCGCATTGAGCGATTCTGGCTCTGCCTTGTTGGTAAAGGCTTCAAGCCACGTCAGCGTGTCCTGGTAGCCTCCGACATAAGGCTCCATTTCTTCTGGAATGTCAGAGCTGCCAGAGAGGACGGCCAGGTTTTCTCCAAGCTTGAAGGTGCCGGTTATTACGTGGCCTGTGTTTTCTACGACATAGACTGGGGCCGTCCAGTCACCGCTGCTGTCCTGCTCTTGGAGATAGAGCGCCATGGTGAAAGGCGCGCCATCCTTTACTGCAGCGTCTTGGATCTTGTAAATGTAATAGGTATCTGCAGGGGCATTCTTGCCAATGTACCATCTGTCGTCATCTTGTGCGTAGGCGCTCTTTGTTGCTATGGAAACTTCTAGAGCACTGAAAACAAGCACAGAGAGCAGAGACAAGGCGATAATCTGGTGCGATTTCACGCCCTATCTAGAAGGTACGGTCTGATAAGCGTTCGCTAATCCCCTACCTGTCCCGGGGACATGTTCTGCATTTGCCGATGTGGAGGTGTTCTGCCAAATGTTGTGGCTTTGCCTTTTACGTCATCGCAAACGTCTTTGTCGTCACCTCAGACAGCGGAGTCGGAGCTTGGTCTACACCGTCCCATACGAACATCTTGACAGTATGCGTGCCTTGCTCGGCAGTCCACGACCTGGTCGCATTTGCCGTCTGCCCTGAAATCAGATTGCCCGTCACCCAGCCAAGGTCAGCTGTAAACCCTTCCGAGTCGATTATCTGAATTATCATGGCATAGGTTTGCTCGGACTGCTGGTAGTTCTTGAAGGAAGTCGCGATAGTGACTTGCTCTCCTGACTTGGCTTGAGATACATCCAGGCCATTGGTGCTGTTAAAGTTGCTGCTCTGCAGCTGCACCTTTGCCAGCGGGTTGGCAATAAAGTAAGTGGCAGGGAATGTCGTGGCGAGATTCGCCGAGGTATTACTACCACCCTCTATCTTTCCGCCTGCACCGCCTGTGCTACCACCAGATGTGCTACCACCAGATGTGCTACCACCAGATGTGCTACCACCAGATGTGCTACCACCAGATGTGCTACCACCAGATGTGCTACCACCAGAAAAATCACCTACGTTGACTGGCGGATCCGTTTGCGTAATGTTCTTGTAGTATGCCGTGACGATTCTGTTTGAATCGAGCATCACGCTTCTGGCCCTGTTCGTGCTTCCGTTTTCCCAGTGATCAAACTCCACATCTCCTATGTCCTGGGGCGTTATCCTGTAGGAATTGCCGGGCGTGCCTGCGTATGTGAGCGGAGAATAACCCGTATGCACGACGGCACTATCCGACTCTATCGTTGCATAGTGCCCTGTGCGGGCATTTCCAGTAAGGTCTGCAGAGCTCACGGTCAGGTTGTACGTCGTCTGCGGAATGGTTGTGCCGTCGACAGTCCTAAAGTAAGCCGTCATTATCGTATTGTTGTTCAGCGCTATCGCGCGTTCCCGGCTCGTGCTTCCATCGTCCCAGTGGTCAAACGTCGAATTTCTATAGTCGCGCGTGGTAACCGCGTATTTCGTGCTCTGATAGCCCGTGAAATTGACAGGCGTGTAGCCGGTATCCAAAACCGCGCCTGTCGACGACTCTATCGTCGTGTGATGCCCGGTGAGGGTGTTTCCTGAAAGGTCTGCAGAGCGCACGGCAACCGTGTGCTGCGGCGCGGCGGCGCCGGCGCTATAGTATGCCGTAAGGGTTGCGCCGTTTGGCGGCATCGTGACGGTATGGATCCGCCCGCCGCCGTCTGACCATGACTGAAAGTCGTAGGTCCGCCCGTCAAGCACCTGGGTGGCCGGAGCCTCTAGCGTCCTTTGTACGCCAACGACTCCTACAAAGGAATGCGGCGAGATGCGCGGCTGGCCGTCCAGCGCGAGTTCCAGGCCTGTCACGTTGCTGGCGAGGGTGACGGTCGACTCGTTGGGCCGTATGTCCCTGGTTGACTCGTGCGTGAGGCCAGACGAATCCGTTATTGCAAGGTATATCCGGTACCAGACGTCGTCGTCCGTCTCGCCGACAGTCGGGATGGTAAAAGACCCGCTCCTGACCCCTGCAAATTCCTGAAACGGGTGCGTGTGGGTATTGTGGTGGAAATCTATTTTCCAGTTGAACGCGCTTGCAGGCAGGGCCGGCCCGTCTTCCGTGTCGCTGGCAGAGCCGCTGAATGAAATGACGTCTCCTGCGTCGTACCATGCCCCCTGGGAAGGCGCCTCTATCGTCCCGGCAGGCGAGTTGCCAACCGTGATGTCGACGGTGTCCGTGCTGGTGCCGCCCATTCCATCGCTCACTTCAAGGGTGGCTACATGGGCGCCAGTCATGTTAAAGACGTGCGTTACCTGAGCGCCGGCAACGGGGGCGGAGCCGTCATCAAAGTCCCATAAATACGACAGCGCATCTCCGCTGTTTGGGTCGGTGCTCCCAGAGCCGTCGAAATTTATGGCAAGCGGCGGCAGGCCCTGGGTCTGGTTTGCTATTGCCACGGCCAGAGGCTCGTAGTTGCCCTGGGTGGTGTATTGCACCCTGCGCACCTCCCCGGCCCCGATGGACAAATAATACAAGTTGCCGTCGGAAGGGCCGATCTCTAGATCCACCGTGGAGTTGACGCCTGCAAGAAAATCGAATGCCTGGTTGCCGTCTGGCGCCAGCCTCTTGATAAAGCCGGCTGCATAGTCTCCAAAAAAGTAGCTGCCCTGGAATTCGGAAGGAAACTGTGACGCTCCGTAAAACGCCCCGCCTGCGACAGAACTGCCGCTCATGTCTGACGGATGAGGGTAGGAATGGACCGGGTCGGCAAACCGGGGGTCCGGGCACATTCCTTCGCATACGGGCCAGCCGTAATTGGCCCTCTTTACTCCTAGGTTGACTTCCTCCCAGCCGTCCTGCCCGACATCGTTGACGTGCATCACGCCCGCCGGAGAAAACGCAAAGCTGAACGGGTTTCGCAGGCCAAGCGCCCATATCTCCCTGTACGCCCCGGCGGTATTGTAAAACGGGTTGTCGGCCGGGACAGTGCCGTCCGAGTTGATTCGCAGGATCTTGCCAAACCGGCTGGTCAGCGACTGCGCTAGGTGCGGGTAATAGTTGTCCCCTGTAGAGACGTACAGCTTGCCGTCCGGCCCGAACTCCAATGCCCCTCCGTTGTGGGATGCCGTCGCCAGGGATTCAAGGTCAAGTATAGGCAGCTCGCTTCCCGCAAGCATCCTGTCTGGATTTGAAGGATCGGCTGTCAGGCGGCTCACCCTGTTGTGAACGGGATCCGCGCTCGTCGCATAATACACGTACAGGTACCGGTTTGAGGCAAAGCCCGGGTCAAATGCTATCCCCTGCAGGCCCCTCTCCCCTTCAGAATTGACGGAAAGCGACGCAAAGGGGTCGGGGAGCAAGTTGCCGTCCTTGACGACCCTTACCGCGCCGTCTTTTTCAGACACAAACAGCCTTCCGTCGGGCGCGAATTCCATCGTGGTGGGAAGGTTGAGGCCGCCAGAGACCAGCTTGTCGCTAAAGCCCGCCGGTGCTGCAGCATCGGCAGGCCCGGCAGTCCATGCAGGAAGAAAAGCAGACAGGACCAAAATTGCAATTATAATTTTTGACGCGAAAAGCCTGGCTCCGGCGGAAATATTCATCTAGTCACGCATAAGATTTTCAGAGTTAAGCTTTGCCGTGCCTGCTTCTATCGAATCTATACAGTCTTTTCTTATGTTCTTGTGATGCTACTATTCTAATGATGATGCAGTTGGTAACAATAACAATGGAAACTTAGCTTAGACTCTCATATAATCCGCGACCCGAAGGCAGCGCCACAAGCCTTAATGGCATTCCCGTGTAGGTTTTTTTGTTTTATGAAGGGTTGGTTTTCTTTGAGGTACCTTTGGATCGCGATTGCAATTCTTATCCTTGTCCCTATCGGCATATTTCTCAGCGTCGGCAACGATTACGCGTCCCCCGCCGCGGAAGCTCCCATTGCAAACATCACTGCTCAAAATCCCGCCCGAACCGGCATCTACTTTCCGCTGTTCGCGCCTCCCGGCCCGCTATGGGACAACATGCTTGTCTACCGCCACGCGCATCCGACGCTGCCATGGGTTGCGATAGTGGATCCGCACCACGGCCCCGGAGGGCAGTACGACGCGAATTACGCAAGGAACATTGAAAAACTACAGGCTGCAAACGTGACGGTGCTAGGATATGTCAGCACGCTATGGGCCGGAAAATCGCCCGATCTAGTAAGGGAGGACATCAAGAAGTACAAAGACTGGTACGGCGTCGACGGCATAATGCTTGACGAAATGATAAGCGACCCCGGCTTTGAGGGTCTGTATTCCAACTATACGAATTATGCAAAATCCCTGGGTATGAGGCAGGTAATTGGAAACGTGGGGACAAACATCTCGCCATCGTACGTCGGCACGGTGGATTCCATCAGCACAGTGGAAGGCGACAGGACCCCTCCCTTGAGCTGGTTGCGGGGCTGGCAACTAAACTATGACAAGAGCAACTTTTTGTACATCACTTACAGCCAGAGCTGGACGGACCCGCAATACATCGCCGAGTCGACAAAATATGTCGGCTCTCTGTACATGACAGATGACACGATGCCGTTTCCGTACGACGACTTTCCAGCATACTTTGACGAAGTAGTCGCCGTGCTCGACCCGCAGGGCGACAACGACCTTCGGACCCTGTCCGTCCGGGCATCTGACCTGCGGGGCAATGGTCTGGAGGGGACCCTCGCCACGGTGTCATATCCCGCAGAAGGCACTTTGTCCACGCTTTCCACCCCGCTTGCCCGCATAGGCGGCGCCAATTCGACATACATGGTGACGGCGCTCAGCAACAGCACGCACACGTTTGACCACTGGGACGACGGAAGCACAAATCCTGCAAGGCCGGTGGTGCTCGACTCGTCCAAGGTCCTGAGGGCGTACTACAAGACGCCCGCCCCCTCCGATCTGAAGTCAGACATTGCGGTAAATGCGCTCACCACACAGGGCGGGCAGCTTGGCATGTGGATCAACGTTTCAAAGGGAGAAGCCGACTCTGGATCGGGCCTCACCCCGCTCGTAGTTTCCGGGCAGGATGGGGAGGCATACGCCGTTACCGCCAGCGATCACCAGCAATTAATATTTGACCACTGGGAAAACGGGAGTACGAACAGGACGAGAGCAATCAGCATTCAACATGGTGATAATGCCTACCTGACTGCCTACTACAGGGTAGAAAAGGATCCTTCGCTCATTGAACTCAATGTCGACGCGTACACTCTGGACGGCACCGAGATCAGGGGGCTATGGTCCGTCATCACGCCCTCAAATGAAACGGCCATAGGCGGCCTTACACCGCTGACCCATGTGGGGGCGCCCGGCCGGACCTATGCGGTTGAAGCCCAGGACCGCGACATCTATGCGTTTGACCACTGGGGAGATGGAAGCACAAACAGGACAAGAACCGTGACGCATGATTCTGACGCCACGCTGTCGGCTTACTACGCCACTACCCTTGTCGCCTTAAAGATCAACTTCGCGTCTCTTTCCGGAGAGGGGCTAGGCGGCATGGATGCAACCGTGACGGCGATGGACAATTCCACCACCAGCCAGCAACGGGCGACCGGCGCCAACATGACCTTTGCTGGCAGGTTTGCAAGCGTCTATACGATAAAGGTGTCAGACCTTGCAGGCTATGCTTTTGACCACTGGGAGAACGGGAGCACGAGCAGGATCAGAAATGTGATGCTGTTCTCCGACGACCTGGAGGTGACTGCATACTATAGGGAAAGGCCGTGATAGCCTGCCAGTAGCTACTATTGATCGTTTTGCGCCTATTTCTGACTGTAGGCGTTTCTGTGCCAGAGAAACCTGTCCTCTGCCATTTTCCTGTCGCCATACAGCTTGTCTTTCAGCTCGTCTAATCGCGAGACTGCTTCGGCGTCGGACTGCAGCTTTACGTATTTTTTATTCAGCCTGATTTTGCGAAATACCTCGATCACCTCGCCTTTCTCGACGCCCTGTTTCATGTCGTATTCTATCTGCCTCGCGCAGCGGGCGACAGTTCCATACCTCCTGTGGTTTCGTTTTTCAAAAGAAGACGCATCGGAGGATAACCCCTGGGCAAAGCGGACAATGACTTTCTCGACATGCTCAAGGTGCCAGTCTTTCATGGCAAAATTGTTGGGTTTCACGCTACAGGTGGTTTTACGGCTTGATCACATATAATTCCTGAGCAGTGCAGAAAACTGATTCTCTTTCCGGATGGACAGAAAAGCGCGCACACAGTCAGCGGCTCATGGAAAGGTTGCCGCGATGCGCCCTTCCGGAGCAGCTGCCGCTTTTTGCAAAATCATCTATCGCCTTAAGCGCATGCAACCTTTTGAAATCGAGAAAAAAGGCGGTGGCCTCGCGTGAGGACCGTGGATCCGTCTCTTATCTGTCCAGCGTCGACACCAGCGAGCCAAAGTATGGCGGAAGGTGGAACCACCTGCTGTTCGAGTCGTCGCCGTTTGTCACATAAACTAGGCCGACCGACTGAATAGAGTTGCTGACAAACGATGTGTCGAGCCAGTCAACGTCGTACCTGATGTATGCAAAGTTCCTTTTGTCGTACTGGTAGTGCCATCCCTGGTCGGCCGAGCAAAGGACGCAGTACTGCAGCCACGAGATCGGCATGTAGCCCCTCCCTTCCGTGATGTTGATGACGTCGACCGTCCCGATGTAGCTCCTTGGCACGTCGGTGCCGGGGTTGCCCATCGTCATCTTCATGCCTATCGACTTGGCGTACGTTGTCAGGTCGCGGTAGTGGCCCTCATAGCCGACCTTGTTGGTGAACTCGTCGATGAACACGCCGTCTGCGCCATACCAGTTCCTGTACTTGTCGGCGTCCGCCCTGAGCGCATCAAGCGGCCTTGCGCCGTAGCCGTCGTGGGTGTAGCCAAGCGCAATTACTCCTACGCTTCTCAGCTTGTCCACCCAGCTTTCGATGTTGCCGTCCTGCCCCCAGCCGGGGCCGCTTGACGGGTTAAACGCCACCACAAACGGGACTGAAGGGTGCCTGACCTTTTCGTCGTATACTGCCTGCCAGCTCGCGGCTCCGGAGCCGCTCGGATACATGTACAGCGCGACAAACACGCCGGTCTTTGGTATCAAAGTCTGTATGGTTGGAGGCGAAGGCGGTGCTGGCGGCTGGGATGCACTGACGGCAGGAGCAGCTGTGTTATAGCGCGCAGTTGCAGTCACGTCGTGGTCCAGGGTGACTTCTCTTGGATTTGCAGTGCCCCCATTTCCCCATCTGTCAAACACATATTGCCCATAGTTTTCTGCCGTGACCGTGTATGTCGCGCCGTCCCTCCCGGTAATGGTAAATGGCGTATATCCAGACTGGAGTACAGTCCCACCTGACCGGATTGTGGCATACATGCTGAGCGCAGAACCGCTTTGCGTATATGCGTTCACGGTAAGGCTGTGGGTGTTGGGGGCCGTCCTGTGGAAGGAGTTGACCCACGTGTTTCCCGTTACGGTAACCGTCGTCGTCCTGTCCGTGCTCCCGTTCTCCCAGTGGTCAAAAAGGATTCCGCCGGCGGCAAAGTTGTAGCCAGTGACCGTGTACGTGCTGCCGGTAGTTGCAGCAAAAAACAGAGGCGTGTACCCGCTCTTTACTATGGCGCCGTTCTGGTGGATGGTCGCCCACATGCTCAGCGGCTCCCCGTTCAGGGTATATGCGTTGACGACAAAGTCTGCCGGGTCTGCAAAGGCAATCCCTGTCAATGACGGGGTTGCCATGGTAGCCGCCAGCAATACCGAAAATGCGATACCTAGCGGTAGTCTTTTGTTATAATTGAGTCCCATTTCAATTTCCGTCAGCGAAAGTATCCTCTGCCTTAAAGAGCTTCTGTAGATCGCTTCGCAAACAGAATTATGCACAAATCCGACATAAAATCTCGCAGCGCAATTGATATTGAATAAACTGCCGGTCTTGTTGTCGCTTTTATGCACTATGCAAAGCTGCGAGATCGCCCCCGCACCCGTTTTTTTGAGAAAAGCCTTGCGAGAAAAGATGACAGCTCCAGCCTAATAGGGCCGGTCTGCCGTCAATTGATGTATGAGAAAAAGGCAGAACAGCCACGGCGCGCCATCCCCTGTCCGCGGGATTGCAGGATGAAATTCTCTGCATCATGAATCTTGAAAGGCAATAATAGAGGAAATGTAACATGACTGTATCATGTTACTAATTTTTCAAAGATTCCGGCAGAGGATTTGCGCGATCCAAGAACCAAGAGCGAGCGCTCACAAGCTTCAAAAGGGATGTTTTTCGGCTTTCGCGCGTTGATAATGGGACTCAAAGTTCAACAAACAACGAAAAAAAGTATCGCACCGGCGTTTTTGGCAGCAACTGCTGCCCTTGTATTGCTCGTCCCCGTGGCAGTATTGCAGGGCGCCTTTGGCCCGCTCGTAGGAGTGGCCGAAGCGCAGGCGCAGGGCAACCTCGTCGTCAACAGGCAGGATCTTGACGGCGCAAATCGGAACATGTGGGTTACAATAAAGCCGGCAGACGGCGGCAAGTCGCTGATGGCCTCGTGGCAGACGCCATACGAGTTTGCCGGCGCGGCTGGCACGACGTATTCCGTCAAGGCGCACAACTGGTCGGAGGGCGGCCTCTTTTTCGACCACTGGGAGGACGGCAGCACAATAGCTACGCGGCGCGTGACTCTGGCAGAAGGCACCACCACGCTGACCGCATACTACCGGACGGAAGCAAGCCCGCAGGCTGAAGCGGCAGCTGCACCGGCGGCAGTTGCGCAGCCAGCACCAGTAGCGGCGCCGGCACCAGTTGCGCCGGCACCAGCTCCAGCTCCGCAAAACGAGGGCAAGGACTCGACGGGCGTCTATGTCCCGCTGTACAAGTACCCTGACCTTGGCGACGCGTCAGGGCTCTGGAGCAGCGTGATAAAGGCAAAGAAGGCGCACCCGTCGGTGCCGTTTGCGGTGAGCGTCAACCCGTCAAACGGGCCGGGATGGTCGGACGATTCGAGGATCAGCAGCGCGATAGGCGAGCTAAAGGCCGCAGGCGTAGAGCACGTGCTGGGCTACATGCCGACTATGTACGCCACCGAGCCTTCGGGAAGGACGATGGGCGACCTGAAGGGCATGGTGGACAGGTACCGGGCGTGGTACCCAGAGATGGACGGGCTCATGATGGACACGATGGCGGCGGGCAGCGACAAGGTGTCTTTCTACAAGGAGCTGGTGCAGTACGCCAAGTCCAAGGGCTTTACCTTCATAAAGGGCAACCCCGGGGCAAAGGTGGATTCGGCATACGTGGGGATATTTGACAACATCTCGATATACGAGCGCTATGACGCGCCGTCCATATCGACCCTGGCGTCAAACACCCTGCAGCACCTCAGCTTTGGAAAGGAAAAGTTCTCCTTTACCGCCAAGGGCGTGCCGGGCCTTGACCTCGGATACCTGAACGAGATCAAGGGCTACGTGTCGTTTGTATACATGACAAACGACGGCGGCAGCAACCCGTACAACTCTGTCCCGCCGTACTTTGACAGCATGGTTGACGGACTCGACGACTGACAGGGGCAGAGACGCCCCTTCCCTATTTTTTGATACACATGTGTGTGTTTCCAGTATTTTCGGTGCTTACAAAAACGCGGGTAGTTGTTAGTTCTTTTTAATCGCGGGAATCCAATATGAGGCGCCTGCAAAAGGCTACTTTACTTTTCTCTTGCCTTTCCTCTTTGCCTGTTCCGTCTGATCAAGCTCGGGAAATGCCGCGTTGTCCGCCTTCCTGATTGGCTTTGGCTGCTGGTCAAGGTCAAGCTTTTTCGCTTCCTCTGTCGCCGTGCCGGATTTCGGTACGTCCTTGCTCATGCAAACCATTCCACTTGATAATATTTAGCAGATTGCCTCGCTTTCTGGAATTCACCTAAGCCACGTTGGCCTTGACCTGAGAGTTAACGAAGGATCTGCGTCATCGCATATTTTCTTGAGTGTTCATAGTTTCCTCTCTCTTTCCAATTCCGATATTGCGCCTCTGTATACCACCTGCAGGATCACGGGCCCTGCGTCTCCAAAGATCTTCCGCATGGCCTGCTCAAACGCATCCGGCCTCTGCACCGCGACCTCCCATACGTCGTCAACGTCAAGCTCTATCTGCAGCCTGTTTAAAATCAAGGGCATCATCTCCTTTCCGAATAAACGCTCAAGCTGCGCTGAAACCGCTAGGACAAAGTCGTTAGAACGGGCCACGGGGTACACTATTAGTAGCCTATTGTAGATAAGACTTGTGCTTTATTTCCATTATTAGAACAAAGATAAATGGCAGGAATCAGAGCACTGGCAGTGTGGATTTTGCGCGTTTGTGATCAACAAAAATGCTGGTAGGTCCTTGCCGCAAGACCTTCGTTTCGAGTCAGGATCGCTTGCCTGTTGGGCACTGTCAAGATATCGCCGGCTCGATTTTTTCTCAACTCTTCCATCAAAAGAATTGACTTTCCTTGCACTATTTATTTTATTTATTTTATATCTTACTTGTATCATATATCACAAGTGGCCGCTAGCGCTAGAACCCGGACAAAATTGCCGCCTCTGACAGAAGATTCTATCAAGAGAGGAATCAAGGAATTGGAAGAAGGCAAGGGTAAAGAGTTCAATAGCAGCAAGGAATTTTTCAAGCACCTAAAGTCGCTGCCTAAAGAGTAATTGTGGCAGTCATTATATTCGCTCAGTCTATCAAGCAGGACGATTGAATTTGTGGCAGTAGGAAGTCATAAGGAAGTCTATGGAAAAGATTAGAATTCTAATTGAACAGAGATGGCCGCCTAGGCCAACTCGATGAAAATATTGCCCGGCATCCCGTTTGCGCGCAGCCCTATCCTCAATTTTCCTTCGCCGTATTCGACGTCGCCTATGCTGTCCTTGAACCCCCTCGACGCAAAATGCAGCCTGCTTGATTTCAGGTTAATCGTGAACGCGCCGTTGCTTTCGCTTGCAGAAACAAAATTTATCATCTTTTCATTCACGAGCTCGTACAGCTCGCGGCAGACCGGCTTTAAAATCTCCCACGCTCCAGCTTCTGCAAGATCTTTTCCCATGGCGCCGCTTCATGGAAGCCCCATAATTATCTTATGACCACGAAATCAAAGCTGGCCGTCCTGTTGCCGCCCTGCCCCTGCGGCTCTATTATCAGAGAATCCCTCACAAACTCGTCCTTGTCGTTTTCAATGATGTAAAGCTGCGTCGTGAGCAGTTCCTGGCCTTTATCCCAGACCTTGACGTGTATGTGCGCCGGCCTGGTTTCATACTTGCCCGGCTGGATGGTGTCAAGTTTGTAGCTGCCGTCCTCGCCCGTCATTATTGTGCCACGCAGGACATAGCCGGAGTTGTCGTACTCGCCCTTGCTGTCAGTCTGCCAGAAATCCAGCACCGCGCCGGGGACGGGCTCGCAGTTGTGGTCTACCACCTTGCCAGTTATCGCCAGCCTTACGCCCGGCATGTCTGCCGGCACCTGCCACGCCGGCGCGCCCGGCCTGTAATAGGGGCCTTCAATGTTGTTCTCAGTAGGGGAGCACTTGAAGTCAGGCGCTGGGCGCTGGCCTGCAGAAATCGCGACAAATATCGCAACCGCTATGGCAGCCGCAGCGCCGATGGCGATAGGGGCTTTCTTCATTCCGCGACCACGTTGTAAAACGTCGGCATCGGCAGCCTTGACATGAACTTTACTGCCTGCCCGTGCACCGCCACGTGCTCTGGCGATTGGCGCATCTTTGCAAAAGAATCACTGTCGCGAAACATCACCACTATCTTGTGCTTGCCGCCGTCCTGCGATTCCAGCAGCCTGCGAGCCAGAAACCCGTCAAATTTCGAGACGACTTTGTTGGATTCCATAAACCACTCCTTGAACTCCTTCATCGACTCTTTTTTCAGCTCGATGTCAGAGATGGCTACAAAGGTGCCCTTTTCGTTGACGACCGGCAGTTCCATGACGCTACTCCTCCAGAGCCTTATTTAAAATAAAACTGCCCATCAGCCAAACCTCTTTTTCACGCGCAGCGGCAGCTTGCAGCATGGGCACCTAGCGCTGTCCGTCTTTATGAAAATGTCGCACGACGAGCACCGCTTGTAGCCCTGCCCGTAGGCGGAAAACTTGCCGCCGCCCGTCGTTTCGAGCCGCGAGCATACTCCCTTGCAGCCAAGCACCAACACAGCCACGGCGGCAACCCGGTACTTGTGTATCAGGTACACGTTGCAAACATCTGCAACCGGTTTGAGCATCTTTATTATATCTAGCACGATGAAGAAGGGCATGCCGGATTCCGACGCCAAAAAAACCGTCACCATGACCTTTCGCGTAGAGGAGGGCGTGATGGCCCTGCTCCGGTCAGAGTCGGAAAAGAGGGAGGTCAGCCTGAACACGCTGGTGAACCAGGTCCTCCGGCGCTTTGTCGAGTGGGACATGTTTGAGCCCAAAGTGGGCATGGTGCCGATAGCCAAGCCCATAGTCCGGACGCTTTTTGAAAAGATGAGCGAAGAAGAGATAGCCGAGATGGCGCAGCAGGTGGGCAAGGGCGCCGTGCACGACATAGCCCTCTTTATGAAGAGCAGGATGGACCTGGAATCGTTCCTTTCTTGGTTTGAAATGCGCATGAAAAACTCGTCGATAGAGTTCAGCCACTCTGTAAAGAGCGGCCGGCACACATTCATGACAAAGCACGACCTGGGGTACAACTGGTCGCTGTACCACAAGACGCTTTTGGAGCTGATATTCAACGAAATCCTGCAAAAGCGCATTGAAACTGCCATAACTGCAAGCATGCTGGCGTTTGAAGTGGACGAATAACTGCTTGCAGGCGCTTGCAACAGGTGCTATACGCGCAGCCTGCTTGCGGTGTATACGCCCCCGCTATATGGCAAGCTAGCCAAGCGACGGCGATGTCTGGCAATAACAGCGGAAAAAGGTTGCTTGTGCTAGCAGTGTCGGCGGCTCTTGCACTCAGCATGGCGGCCGGCACGTATGCAGTCTCTCCTACTGTTGAAAAGGCCGCGGGGGCGCCTACGACCAAAGAGCTCACGCTCGTGGCCGAGGAAGTCGAGCTGGAAATAGCGCCGGGCGAGCGGGTCAAGACGTGGACCTACAACGGCACGGTGCCGGGGCCGACCCTGCGCTTTACCGAAGGCGACAATGTGTCGATTAAATTCGTCAACGATACGCCCATCGCGCACACGATACACCTGCACGGCAACCACGACGACGAAAGCGACGGGGTGCTGCCGCAGGTGATGCCCGGCGAGACCTACACGTACAGTTTTGTCGCCGACCCTGCAGGCGCGCTGATGTACCACTGCCACGCCTATCCGACGTCGATGCACATACGCATGGGCATGTACGGCGCGCTCATCATAGACCCCAAGGAGCCGATGGAGCCGGCAAAAGAGTATGCAGTCGTGATGGGCGAGTTTGACCCAGAAGACCAGGACAGCTTTGTGCCCAAGTACTACCTTGTCAACGGCTATGCCGACCAGTACATGGGCGACAACACCCTGCACGCAAACCGCGGCGAGCTCGTCCGGCTCTACGTCATAAACATGGGCACCACGATACCCTCTTCGTTCCACCTCCACAGCACCATCTTCAAGGCGTACCCGTCGGGCCTGCCGTCCAACGAGCCCATAGACGCCCAGACGATAGAGGTGGGGCCGGGCAATGCCGCCATAGTCGAGGCGCGCTGGAAGTCGCCGGGCATGTACCTCTTCCACAGCCACGGGCTGCAGGAAGAGCGCGGCAACATGGGCGAGATCCACGTTTCAGATGAGGTGGGCAAGCTGGACAAGAGCGTGTCAATGATTAGCTGGCAGTACGACTTGCAGAAAAAGCTGCAGGATCCGTCGCCGGTAGAATATGAAAAGGCGGGGCACGCGCAGAGCCACGGCGGGCCGCAGGTAGAGATAGCCGAAGGCTCGTGGGACAGCAAGCAGGAGGAAAGCTATGCCCCAAAGGACATCTCTGTCGCGGCCGGCTCCGAGGTGGCATGGCTGAACAAGGACAGCGTGGCGCACACGGTGACGGAGAAAGGGGGGGTCGTTTGATTCGTCGATTCTGGCCGCCGGAGCGGCCTGGAGCCACAGGTTTGATGATGCAGGCACTTTTGAATACTATTGCGCGCTGCACCCATGGATGGAGGGCAAGGTCGCGGTGGAGTGAGGCCTTACATCCACTCCCTTTCTTCAAGGTACTCGATGAGCCTGAGCAGCTCCTCCACGCGGGCGCTGCCGCCCACGTCTTTTTTGCATATTTCATAGCGGCGCAACAGGTCGTTATCCTCGCTTTCAGAGATCGTCTTTTCAGCCACGTCGAAGAACCTCTCCTCTTTCGTGGTGTGGTCGGTGACATAGATGGCATATGTTTTCAAAAAGCGCGCGACCGGCTCCCTCCCGTCAACGCCGCTCTTCCACTCCATCAGGCTGCGCAACATCATCCGGGCGATCCTGCGGCCAAATTCATGCTCTGCCACGAACTTGCGGATCTCTTCCGCATGAGCGGCGCTCTTGCCCTCGTTGGCGGGGAAATACGCCTTTTCCTCCTTGCCGTGGTGGAAGGCATCCACAAACTCTTCAATGACGACTGAAATTATCTGGATGTCTTCCAATGGGACGTTGCGGCCGGCGTAAAGCTGGTTGGAGCACCGCTGCGCAATGTCGCGTATCCTCCTCACCGTGACGTGGTCCTGCTTTAGCTGCCGGGTGCTCACGCCATCGGTTGCGCAGGCACGTAATATATCTAGTGCAAAGGATGCTGGTAGTTCTCTGTCGAATTTCCACCCAAAAGGCTGGTTGTCAATTTCAGGTGACGTTATGGTAACTTGGGTTGCCGAGTATTTTGTTTTTTGTTTCTTTTCCCATTTGTCGGTTTGCAAACCTTTTGACACTAGAAAAATCTCTGATTCCCTGCAGGGTCTACAGCAGGGTTCAATTCTCGCTAGCCCCACGACATACAAGGGGTATAGATAACTCCCGCTCATTTGACGTTTTACGTTGATTGCCGAAGTGATTTCGTTGATAGTGCTGGCGAAAAGGTGGCTAAAAAAAGGGTGTGGTTTTTACGTTTATACGGGAAGGTTATTCAGTCAGCTTCGCAACTCGCTTGAGCATCTTCAGTAGTTGGTAATGAAACAAGACCATTAACTCCGTATACTCTGAATTCAGCAGTTTGACCCGCTCGAAGATCGATTGCGAATGAAGCCAATTTTCACTATCGAGTATCTGGCCGTCAGCAACCACGTCGCTTATACTATAATCCAGTCGTGAACTTGTGCCGATTTTTCGATAGCATAGAAAGGGGGTGTTAACATTTCAAGCGCTTATTTTTGTACGCATAACGCAAGTAATGATGTAGTTAGCTTTAGCTTTTTACTCTTGCCTCAATCCCAAACAGATGTATCCGCACTATTCGCTAGTCAAACCTATCCAAGAATGGTTTGAGTTCAAGACCACTATACTTGAAGTATTCGAGCAGTGCGTCGATTTCTTCATCCGTATAGGTGGGATGGTTGTATCTCTTTTTTACTTTGACCTCCGTTGCCATAACGATCTTCTATATCTATCTAATATAATCACAAACTGTTCGAAGCTTGACATTATAGTGGATCATCCGCTCAATTAATTCGTGAGTATGATTCTATGATGCCTCTACGATATAAGACATATCGGTCTCCACACCGTCATTCTTATCGCATAATAAAAAACGGCACGGTTGAAAAAAGAACTGCCTAGGCTCGCATTTTCAAATTGCCTCCCCTTCACTTTTCTATGCAGATCTGGCACGTATAGTCAACTATTGTATATTGTCCCGGTCTGCTCGCATATATCGACACGCCCCGGATGAATGTTATAGATGTACAAACATCGAAATCATTCATGTCCTTTGTCGCTTTCGCAGTAGCTGCACTGCTGCTTTTTGCCGCCTCTGGCAAGTACGCTTTTGGCGATATAGTGAGAAATGACATTAACGTAACTCCTGCTACAAAAACAGTAAATCAGGGAAGCTCTACCACCGTAAAATATTATGTTGACAACAACAGCGCCGGCGGTTCAGGGTTTAGCGGCTGTGATCCTGCGGACGGCAGCACTGCAACCATCGCTATCAACGTTCCAGCTGGCTCTAATATAGTAGCCAGCCCCTCATCATTCACTTTTGCAGCATGCGACAATACCTCTACCACAGGCGTCCTGGAAGGTTCGCAATCTGTATTATTCTCTACATCTGCTTCTACGCCAGTTAGCGCGTCAGGATATGAAATAACTATCACAGTAACTGACTCGCACGGAAACTATAACGTTAGTAATGCAAAGTTTACCCTCATCGTTGATTCGCCTCCCCCGCCTTCTGATACTACTTCTCCAGTTATTACTCCAAATATCACGGGAACCCTTGGCAACAATGGATGGTATACAAGCGATGTCATCGTAAGTTGGAATGTAACAGACGCAGAATCTTCATTTACATCCTCAAGTGGTTGTGGACCAACAACAATTAACACCAATACAGCTGGAACCACACTTACATGCGCGGCAACCAGTGCAGGTGGTTCAAGTTCCCAATCAGTAAATATAAAGAGAGATGGTACCGCTCCAACAATTAGCGGAAGTGCAACTCCTGCTCCGAACGGAGACGGCTGGAATAATGCTGCTGTAACCGTTTCTTTCGCGTGCTCTGATGCTATGTCAGGAATTGTCTCTTGTGCAGTTGCCCAGCCAGCGGGCGAAGGCTCCGGTCAGTCCGTGACCGGAACGGGAGTAGACAACGCTGGTAACAGTGCTTCTACGATGGTTTCAGGAATCGATGTGGACTTGACTTTGCCTGGCATAATGGCTGCCGCTTCTCCAGCAGCAAACGCAAATGGCTGGAATAATGGCGATGTGATTGTAACCTCACTTTGCACCGATAGCTTGTCTGGAATTAAGACATGCACATCTCCGATAACTCTTACCAGTGAAGGCACAGGACAGAGTGCTACGGGGACTGCTGTTGACTACGCAGACAATTCTGCATCTGTAACTGTTAATGGAATAAGCATCGACAAGACAGCACCGACTATCAGCGGTAGCGCAACTCCAAGTCCCAATGGCAATGGTTGGAATAAGACTCCTGTTAATGTACACTTTACGTGTGACGATGCATTATCAGGGGTAGACTCGTGTCC
>NZ_JBOGQF010000001.1:0-42443 GCF_050748925.1 Nitrososphaera sp. | reverse complement strand
GAAAGGAATTGGGAAAAGTCTTGATCCCTCATTTTGCAAAGTAACATGAAAACGACTCTCGGAATGGGATGCTTTTGGTGTTCAGAGGATATATTCAGGCGCACCTAAGGGGTTCCGCGCAAGCCCGGAATTTCGCAGGTTCTACAAGCTAGTAAGCCGTTCTTTAACGACATACAGGAGATGCAGCGCTACGGGCTGACCCGCGTCAGAGGAGGAAAATAATCAAAACTGCACCAGGCTGCGGTACTTTTCATAGCGCGCCTTGACGTCGCCCTTGGTTATCGCAAGCAGGCGCTTTACCCCAAAGTCCTCGACTGCAAACGAGCCCATGACGTTGCCGCATATGACGGCCTCCTTCATCGTGCCAAAGTCGGCTTTTCCCTTGCGCGCAATGTGGCCGAGGAACCCGCCGGCAAACGAGTCGCCTGCGCCAGTCGGGTCGGCTATGTCGTCCAGAAAGAACGCAACAGCTGGGAACACCCGCTCCTCGCTGTCGAAAAGGACGGCGCCGTGCTCCCCCTTCTTTATTATCGCAAATCTCGGCCCAAGCGACATTATCTTTTTCGCGCACTTTGCAATGTTGACCTCGTCGCACAGCAACCTCGCCTCGCTATCATTTATCACGACGCCGTCCGTCTCGCTCATCATCCTGACAACGTCGTCGCGTGCAGTCTGGATCCAGTATTCAATCGTGTCGCACACCGTCAGTTTCGGCGCATCAAAAAGTTTCAGTATCTTTAGGTTCTGTTTTGGGTCGTTGTTTGCAAGGTAGACGTATTCCGACTTGGCATAATCATCCGGTATTACAGGGTTGAAATCGGCGATGACGTTCAGCTCTGTCTTTAAAGTCGTCCTGTTTGACAGGTTGTAATCAAAAGACGAGTCGTAGTGAAAGGTCTTGCCCCCCCTGACTGCGACGATGCCCTTTGTGTCGATGCCTTTTTTCTTTAGCGCGGCAATGTTGGCAGGCGGCATGTCGTCGCCGATGGCAGCGACCATCGCCGTTTTTGTAAAGGTGCCTGCGGCAAGCGACGCAAAGGTCGCGGCGCCTCCCAGTATGCGCTCCTCAATGCGGAACGGCGTGCGGGTGGTGTCAAGGGCCATCGTGCCAAAGACGGTAAGCAACGGGTGCCGGTGCCGGGCGCGTGCAAATAAACGCTTTCTTGCATAAAGATTGAAGGATTTACTGGATCAGGGCTTGACGCTTTGCATGCGACGATTGCCGCCCCGCACCCATCTCAAGACGAACGAAAGAAGGCTTGCAAGTAAAAGTAAATGACGCTAACAAGGGCACCGTCGACAGTGGTCATGAGGTATGGCAGGCCTGAATAAATCAAGGGCATGACTGAAAAGACCCATATCAGCCAGCAGGGACAAAAGCGAAAAGTATCATATAATGCGGGCTTTTGGATGCCTGTTCCTTCGCATCCCCCGCCTTGGCAGGTGAAAGCATAGCGTCGAATATCGCCGCCATAAGAGACAAGGATTAGCAGCCCTGTCAATACGGCACTCAGCAAGCTGGGCTTGAAAAAATCTATGGCTGCACGCTTGCTCACAAGGCAAATTATGGCGCGACTGCCCCAAATACTTTCAGCTCTAGCAAGCTACAGGTGGAAAAGGCCATACGATCCACAGGTGTTAGCCGTCTGATAAACCCTCAAATGTTTGAGCCCGTCTGATTAGGCGGGGAGGCAAAAGTCATTGGTTGACTTGTCGCAGTTTAGATTCAGGCTAAAAAATTCCCACCTGCTGCCTGCCAATGAGCTGAGCCGCAGGATTACAATCGAGCTGGCGTACATGGCCAAGGCCGATTCGATTGCGGAAAAAAGGGTGCTGCAGGCCCTTGACGATTATAGCGTGCTGACATTCGACCTTCTGCTATTGGTAACCCAGCTGTCCGAAAGCGCCCTTGGCACAGCGCTTGAAGAACTGAAATTCAAGCAGCTGGTAGAGTGGTAAGCCATTACCGGCACTATAATTAAATAACAAATCCTGCAACCGGCCATTATTGAGGCTGATAATCGCCATCACCGGGGCCTCCGGCGTCATCTACGGCATCAGGGCGCTTGAAGCCCTGAAAGAGCTAAGGATAGAGACGCACCTTATTATGAGCCAGTGGGGCGAAAAGACCATTAAAATCGAGACTGACAGGACCGGCGATTACGTCCGGTCGCTTGCCACCCGCGTCTACGACGAGGGCAACATGGCCGCGCCGGTTTCTTCCGGCTCGTTCAAGATAGACGGCATGGCAGTCATACCCTGCAGCATGAAGACCCTGGCGAGCATCGCAAACGGTCTCGACGACGCGCTCGTATCGAGGGCCGCGGGCGTCTGCATCAAGGAGCACAGAAAAGTGGTCGTGGTTCCGAGGGAGGCGCCATTATCAAAGATTCACCTTGAAAACATGAGCAAGCTCGCCGGCGTGCCAAACGTCGTCATCATGCCGGCCATGCCGGGCTTTTACCATCGCCCAAAGACTATGGACGACCTGATAAACCACGTCGTGGGCAAGGTGCTCGACCAGTTTGGCATAGAGCACGACCTTTTCAAGAGATGGGGCGGCGACAACGGGACCAAGTCGTTCTGAGACAACATCTATAAGGTTTTAATAATCTCGTCGCGGTAGTAACATTGGTGCAAGAGCGAATTGGCTAGGTACAAAAAGACGTATTCCAGCCGATCGGTAAACTTTGTCGTCCCGCTCTTGGCCATGATGTTTGTCGGCGGCCTGTACGTCCTTGCCTCAAGGACGTCGCAGAACGGAGCGAGCTTTATCCTGGTGACTGTCGCAGCCGGCCTTGCGATATACTGGGTGCGCGAGCTCTACAAGATGACCAGGCCGGAAGGGCAGAAAAAGATGCCAAGGGAACAGGAGCAAAAGGACTGGGTCTACGACCTGATAAAGAACAACGACAGCATGGTGTTTGTCGCAGAGGTGCCCGGCCCCGAAGACCAGATAAACGTCCGGCTGCTGGCAGGCATGCTAAAGATAAAGGGCGGCCAGAACTTTGCCCGTGACGTGCAGCTGGACGCGGCGTCAGAGATGGGCATATCCGACTACAAGTACAGAAACGGCGTGCTGACGATAAAGATACAGAAGGTCTAGTCCTCTTCCCTTTCCATGTTGGCCGTGTTGCTGTCTTCCCACAGGCGCATCTTGTCCATCTTTTCGCGCCTGCGCGCCTCCTGCAGCATGTTGTAGACGCTCTTGTGCATGCTGCCCTTGCACAGCATGGTGATGGCGTCAGTCGCAAGCTTGATCTCGTGGTAGGCGCCGATTATCCCCACCGTGTGGCCGTACACAGATATGGACGCGCCGGTCAGGTCCTCTATCGTCCGGCGCGACTTGCCGGCCTCCCCTATTATCCTGCCCTTTACCCTCTCTAGCGCGCTGGGCGACTTGCCGGCGTAATCGCGCAAGTCGATCTGCTGGAAAGCCTCTTCGCCTTCCATCAGACGCATCGCGCGCTGGGGCGAAAACCCCCGGCCTATGGCCGATATTATCTCGATTGCCTTGAATATCTCCATCTGCTCTACCGGCTTGTCGCCGGTTATCAGGGCGTCGCCATTTTCGCTGTCTATCTCTATGGCGACCCCGCAGCGCTTCTCGATGTCCTGCTTTACCTTTCCGGACTTGCCTATCAGTGCGCCTATCCTTTCCCTTGGAATCTTGACGTTGTGTGCGAAACTCATTTTGATCCCGTTATTTTTTTTATTAGCAGGTCCGTGTCGATGACATCGATTCCACGCTTTGTAAAGAACCTGTTGATATTTTCAACGTCGCGGACTAAAAACTGTTTTGAATGCGGGTGCCGGATGTCGACTGCGGATCCAAAGTCAAGCAGCATTATCTCGCCCCTGGGGTTCTTGAAGACGTTGTATTCCGACAGGTCGGCATGCACCAGGTTTGCCTTTTGGTACAGCATAGTCAGCTGGTTGACGGTTTCGCGGTAGTCATCTGCCGTCACTTCCAGGTTTTCCAGCTGCTCTGCAAGCCGGCCCTGGTCGTCGCCTATAAACTCCATCACGAGCACGTTCTTTTCCACCGCAAAGGGCGCAGGCACCCTGATGCCGGCATTGTGCGCCGCTTTCAGGTTCTTGAACTCTTTACGCGCCCACGCCGCGATGAAACTCCTCGTGTCTTTTTTTATCTCGGTAAAGCGCGGGTCGCCGGCGATGTACTGCATCCTTTTCTTGAACTCGGCGCTCACGGTCAGGTAGATCTTGACTGCCAGCGGCGAGCCGTCAGGCCCCTCAGCGATAAAGACCTTGGATTCCTTGCCGGCGGCAAAGTGGCTCTGGAGCGACTTTATTGTTCCATGGTTTATCATCTTTTGTATCACCATCATTGTGGGCTTGTCAAAAACCTCTTCGATGACCTGGTAGTCTTCAGAGCTCTTTTTCAGAAAGCGGTTCTCCCGCTCGTGGCGCTTGTAGCGCCTGTCGGCCTTGTCCATCTGCCGGTTGTCATTATTGTTGTCATCATTGTCATCATTATTATCATCATTGTCATTATTGTTGTCATCATTATTATTGTCATCATCGTGCTCGCCGGCCACTTCTTCCTCTTCTATCGGCACCATCATCACCTCAATTGTTCTGGAACTTGAATATCATGAGAAAAGGCACGCCTGATATCTTTTTGACGCTCGCTTCCTTGGCCAGCTTCATCTCTATGGCCTGGCCCACGATTATCTTGCCCACGAGGTTGGCTATCGCGCACCGGGCCAAGAGCTCGCCGGCCTGCGACGTCTCGATGACCTGCTGCTGGTAATACTCTTTTGTAAGGTTGATGACAAGCCCGTTCTGCTCCAGCTTGCGGCCTACGAGGTCAAGGTCGCAAATGTCGATCATGAGGGATCCCTGGTACGGGGTGGTCCTTGCAGCGTACACTGCGCTGTATTGTCAGAAGAGTGTAATGAGGATTGCTGTATGGTGTCAGGCTTGCAGGTCCTTGACCTCCATGCGCTCCACCCTGTGGACCGGGATCAGGACCCGGCGCACTATAGAATTGGCCTTTTCGTCTCTGTAGAACGTTATAGTCACAAACTCGGACACGACCTGGACGTTGATGGTCTCGCAGACTTCGGGATCCTTGGCCGCGTCAAATTCTTCAAGGGTTGCCGACGCGCCGCCTATCTGCGTATAGCGCACGACCACGTCGTGCACCTGCTGGCCGTGGAATTTTATCGTCTTTTTATTTGCCATATCCAGACTCGTCTGTCATGGAAGAGTGCTCTGCTATCGCCTTTGCCACTTCTTTTTTGTTGGCAGGGTCGACCATTATTTCGCCGTCTTTTGTCGTCCTGTGAAGAGTCATCGAGGCAATTTTTGACGGCTCCTTTACCCTGTCGGAGGGCGCGCCTGCGTTCTTTTTTATTCCCTTGGCCCAGACCGCGACGTCAGGCGTGTCTGTTATGTCCATTATGCCGGCTTCGTCTGCCATGCACAATTATCCGGGGCATGATATTAAACAGCTTCTCGGCATCACTGCCCGTACGTCTCTATCTTTACGTCAAACGAGCCGTCCTTGCGCTTGTTGCGGTTGCTGACAAACCCGAGCGGCTGCAGTATCGATATTACGCTGTCGATGGTGCCCTGGTAGCCACATATGTAAAAGAAAGAGTTGTCAGGCGACACCTTGTAGCCAAGCGCCCTTTCAAGCTCGGACGCGCCGCCGTTTGGCACCAGCAGCGACTCGACCCTCCCGGTATGGCCCGCCCAGCCCTGCGACTCGGGCTCGTTTGGCCTGCTGACGGTCGGCAGGTAAATGATGTTGTCCATCTTTTGGAAGAGGTCGCGGTAGCCCAGCTCCTTTACGTTGCGCGCGCCGTGCAGCAAGGCTATCCTTCTCTTTGAGCCGGTGGCTTGCAGGTGCAGGGCATAGGCGACAAAAGGCGCGAGGCCCGTCCCCGACGCGACGAGCACCAGCGCCCTTTCGTCAGGCATGCCGTCCGGCCTTTTTTCTTCTAAGGTGAACGCGCCGGCAGGCTTGCGCCAGTACAGCTGGTCGCCTTGCTTCATGTTGAACAGTGCCGTCGTGAACTTGCCGGGCACCGGCTCTGTCGCCCATTTAATGTACAGCTCGAAATACTGCTTTTGCTCCGGAGGCGAGGCAAGCGAGTAGGCGCGGTTTGTGATTTTTTCTTCGCCTTCCAGCTGCAGCCCAAGCGTGATGAACTGGCCCGGCTTGAAGTCAGGGACCAGGCTCCCGTCGGAGGGCTGGATGCGGATTATGGAAAGGTCCGGCGTGATGTCGTGCCTGTAGATTATCTTGCCTGTGGCGGGCTGCGCGCTCATTGATAAAATCATGAGGCAAACGCGGTATATTTTGATATGCTTTTTATTGGACATCTCTCAAACAACCACACACACAAGTTGGCAAGCAAGAAAGGCATCGTGATAACCGCCGCCATAGTGGCCGGCATAATTGCCGCAAGCGCCATGATATGGGCCATCCCGCAGGGCAACACCACGGCGGCAAACATCACCGACGACGACTTTTCCTCAGAAGAGATTGCCAACCATCCTGCCGACAACCTTTCATTTGTCTATACCGAACACAATTTTATCGTCACCGAGCTAGAGTCAAATTTTGAAAACTGGCTGGACGATGTCATCGACTCTGAACAGATGCAAGACGGGATAATTGATGCAAGTGCCAGGGCGCAAGAACTGCGCAGCAGGCTCGTCCAGCCGCCGCAGGAATGGCAGGCAAGTTATTCTCTGTACGAACAGGCGCTTGACAAGTTTGACGAATACCTGCAAGAGATGGAAACCCTGGTGGATTCCGAAGAAAGGGAGCCAAGCCCCGAGCTGGAAGACATCAAGGCGGAAATGGACAGCCTGATAGAGCAGTCGATTGACTCGTTCCCTACCTGAGCGCTGCGAGCACCTGGTCTATTCTAGCGTCGGTCTTGAAGGCGCCGGGATTCAGCGACGCCTTTGACGTGCGATAGCCTGCGGCTCGCAACTTTTCGATTACAGCCGTTATAGAGTGCGGGTTTGTCTTTAGCATGGACGATATCTCGTCGCCCTTGAAGTAGTAGGGGATTTCTATTTCGTCGACGGCCGCGTCAAGCACCTTTTTGCATTTGGGGTCGGTTGCCCCTTCTGACATTTTGGCGACAAAGTCACGGTCATGAAGCAGGCCGGTCCACAGCTGGCCGCCGATCCTCATCCTGTGCTGGCAGAGGGCGCATTTTGCGCTGCCGTCGTATTCGCCTGCAGACATCCGGTGGCCGCAGTTAAAGCAGTGCATCACGTAGCCGATGTTGCTATAGACGTCGTTTGCCTGCCCCGAGTTCACCGCCACCGTCGCGTAGACCCGCAGGTAGGTCATCGTGGCGTGGGAAAAAATCGGCTTTATCGCAAGTTCCAGCCTTGACGCCGTAAGCGCTATCAGCGACGCCAGCAGTCGTATCGCCACTTCGTTGCCATAGCTGTTGTTGAGAGGCATGCCGTAATAGCGCCGGCGGCACACCTCCGGGTAGACGCCGTGCAGCACCGCGGTGTCGGTGGCCGTTATCGATATCAGGCCGTCGTCAAGGACGGCGCGCAGCACGCAGTCGATGTGTTTTGCCGGCGTGCCGAACGGGTCGAGGTCGATTATCCCGAAACGCTCGCCTTCCCTGTCGCCCTGCATCAGGAACTTGCATACCTCGTTTATCGAGAAATTGCACCTGCCAGAGACGGAATTCAGCTCTGCCGACTGCTTTGCCGCCTCTATCGCAGTGGGGTTCACGTCGTTGCAGTACACCTGATCTATCTCTGGCACCTCTGCCGCCACCCGGAGCGCGCGGGCGCCTACCCCTCCAAAGCCGTCGGCAAACGTCTTTTCATCTAGCCGCGGCGCATAGGCGCGGTACGCAAGCACAGACAGGTCGCGGTTCAGTTTTGCCGCGGGGTTGAAAAAGGCGGGGACCTTGGGCGGCACCCTTTCGGTGAGCGACAGCTCGGGCACGAGAAGCTTGGTCTGCCCCTCCACCGTCTGCGTAAACCCTTCCATGCCGGAGGCAGGTGGGATGCCGTATTTATTGTGCACAAATGCGGCAGGGCCACATCAGGGATTGAGGGCAGGGCGCCGCTGGATGACTGGATGATAAAGGTAACAGGCGGATAACGCTGATGCAGCGTGCCCATGTCAGGTGTTTGGCACATACTGCATCTTTACTGCGTCGAACTTGACCTGCGGATACACCTGCGCCACTATTTTTCCCACATATTCTTTGTCCAAACTGTCATAGTATGCGTGGACTAGCTCTTCAAGCAAAATCACCATTACTTCTCTTTCATCATGATGAAGATCCATCCTGGCAAGATTGTACACGATCATGTCACGCCAATATTCTGCTATCTTTTCTTGGGCGGTGAGGTTGATTTTCAGCACGTCTCTGACAAAGAAAACAGCTATCGGCTTGGGCTTGACCGTTGGGGCTAAAAGATTCGTTGCTTTTATGAATAAAGCCTCGTATCTTGCTGAAACACTTGCATCCGCAGATAGGGATAGCGTGCCTCGCAATTCCGGCGCAATGGCCCAATCAAGCTTTGCCACCTGCGCAATTTAGGGCAAGCGGAATTTAACCCTATCAACCGGATTTTGACAGCCAGAAAGAAAGGGCGGATAAACCTGATCATTACCGCAAAGCGCAATCTCTAAAAGCTACCGGCATTTTCACATAGACAGCTTATGCTTGTTGGCGGGGTTGACGAGGCGGGGCGCGGTTCCATCATCGGCCCGCTGGTCGTCGCCGGCGTCAGCGTCCGCGAATCCAAAATCGCGAAACTGAAAGAGATGGGCGTCAAGGACTCTAAATTGCTGACGGCGCAGGCCCGCGAAAGGCTGTACGGCGAGATAATCAGCCTGTCAGAGCACCACCACATCCACGTAATAAAGTCGACAGAGGTCGATGCAAACGTCCTGCTAAAAGGCCTGAACAGGCTTGAGGCAAAGGCGATGGCCCACGTCATCAGCCACATTAACGCAAAGGAGGTGTTCGTCGACTGCTGCGACACAAACACCGGCAGGTACCGCGACTATATCGCAAGCCACCTTGAAACCGTCCCGACGATCCACTCGCTGCACCACGCCGACAGGATAAACGTCGTCGTGTCTGCGGCTTCGATACTGGCAAAGATAACGCGCGACGCGGAAATAAAAAAGATCAGAAAGCGCCACCGCGACATCGGCTCAGGCTACCCGTCTGACGAGCGCACGATGCTCTTTATCAAAGACTGGGTCGGCAGGAAAAAGTGCCCGCCGGCGTTTGCAAGAAAGTCGTGGAAGCCGCTGCGGCTGATGCTCGAAGAGCTGGAGCAGCGCACGCTCATTTGAAACAGTAGATCATTCCGTGGTCCTTGTCAAAGGGCTCCAGTTTCAATATCTGCTCTATCGTAAAGCCGGCCTTTTCCAGCTTTTTGGCCTCCTGCGCTATCACCGCGTTTGGGTCTCTAGTCACGTCGATGCTCTGCGTCTTTACCAGAAGGAGCATGATTCCCCCGGGCTTCAAGTACGCGTTGCAGTTTGCGATTGCAATGTCGGTCTGGTCGGGCTGCGCAATGTCGCAATAGACCACGTCGACCTTGCCAAACACCGAGAAATACGACTGCGGGCGCCTCGCGTCTTCAAGTACCGGCACGACGTTTTTGCGCTTTGAGGCGACGTTTTCTATCAGGTCCCTTGCGACCCGGGTCGCAGGCTCGACTGCAAAGACGATGCCGCTGTTGCCGACAATGTCAGAGACGTGGCTCACGGTGGTTCCGGTTGACGCGCCGAGGTACAGTACCTTGGTGCCGTTCTGTATAGGCATTTTTTTCAGCCCTTTTTTCAGCGAGCCGGCAAGCTTGCTCCGAAACGGGTCCCACAGCCGGTATTCCTCGCCGTCGTACTTGACCAGCTTTTCCCCGTAGACGTTGTTGCCGGGGACGAGGTTCAGAGTCGCGGCGTGCTTTTCTCCGGCGACTGATATCCACCTAATACCGTCGTTTTCCAAAGCGCTTTCTGTCCCTTCCCGGCTCGCTCTTTGGGCCGCCAGAGCTGCTACCGCCGCTGCTAGAGCTGCCAGTGTCGCCACCGCCGCCCTCGCGCCTTTCGCGGCCATATCCTCCTCCGCCGCGCCTGTCGCGGCTGCCGCCGTATCCACCGCCACCGGAATTACTGCTATCGCCAGCGTTGCTTTCACGCCTGTCTCTGCCATATCCGCCGCCAGAGCTGCCACTATCCCTTGCACTGTCGTCGCGCCTGTATCCGCCGCTGCCGGAACTGCTACCGTCCCGGGCGTTGTCGTCGCGCCTGTCGCGGCCATAGCCTCCACCGCCGCCACCGGAGCTGCTGCCTCTATCACCAAAGCTGGCGTCTCGCCTGTCGCGGCTGCCGCCGCCAAACCTTTCGCCTCCGCCGCGCCTGTCGCGGCCACCGCCGTAGCGCCTTCCACCGCCGCCACCGAATCTTCCTCCGCCTCCGCCGCGCCTGTCGCGGCCATATCCTCCTCCGCCCCTTCTGCCTTCGCGGCGCTCGTGCTCCCTGTATTTCTGGTCGCGCTCTTTTTCTGACACCGGCTCCTTGTACTTTTCGCGGATTTCATCAAGCCGGGTCTTTAGTTTCTCTGAAATCGCCGTGTCCTTGCCCTCGTGGCGGTAGTAGTCGATCCTTGCGGCAATTGCCACCTTTGACGCGATGGCCCTCGCTATCTTGCCCCGCTGCCACTTTGGCGCCGCATGGATGACTGGATGCTGGAATAGTATGCCGTGCTTTGGCGGCCGGGCGCCCGTCTTTAGCGCCCGAAACAGCGCCTTTTCTGCGCCAAGGACCTGGATGGTGCTTGCCGGCAGCATTGCCAGCCTTGCCAGGCTGCCTGCCTTGGCAAGAATCCTTGCGCCAACGGTTGCAGTTAGCAGTTCCTTGACGTTTGGGGCGACCGTTTCCATCGCCGCTTCAATGTGATCGGAAAGGACGCGGCGCAGGTCGGATTGCAGTATGACCTGGTCTGCCAGTTTCTTTACAATTGCAAGGTTTTCCGGCGTCATGTCGCCTCCCCTGCTGCGCTTTGCCGCGTCCAAGATTATCTCGACTTTTTTGTCCTGCATGCCAGAGCTCTCCAGGATTTCGCGGGTTATCTTGTCCCTAGAGCCGGCGCGGGCGATTATCTCTGCCTGCGCCACCTGGCTCTGGAGCATGTTGTCAAGCTCTGGAAAGTGCAGGCCGTACCATTCGCGCATTCTCGTGCTTATGGTGTTGATTATCTTGTCCAGCTCGTCAAGCCCGTTTATCGACTGGACGATGTGCAGATCCAGCTTCTCCGACGCCTCTTTTACGCGCGAAGACGAAAGCTCTATCGCAAAGTCGCGCAGCGCCTGCATGGCGTCAGTCGCGCTTGCGGCAAAGCCGGCCTTTACTATATAGTCGGGCTTGGCCCCCTGGATCTCTTGCTGCTTTTCTTCGGCCATCAGCTGCGTGTCAAGGCCTGCCTGGCGCAGGACTATTGCAAGGCTGGCGTCATTTACAGATATGGTATCGTATGAGCGTAATTTTTCCACAAACTGCCTGATCTCGTCAGAGGTAGAGCCGCTTTTCAGCAGGCGGTACGAGCGGAGCGCGCTCTCAAATTTCTTTGAAGCGGCGACGCTGCCTGCGCTGTCAAACGCGGCCACGCCAAGCTCGAGCAGGACCACGGAACAACTGTTGCTGCCTGACATCAGAGAATTGCTATATCAAGCCATTAAAAAAGTTAGGGTTCTGCCAGGCCCGGGTTGCAGAAAAAACATCAAATACCCGTGCCATGTTGCCTGCCATGATGGGCCTCGAAGCAGTGGACAGAAAAGAGCTTGAGGCCTTGATAAAGGCGGCAGGCAAGGACCCAAAGGTGCCCATCGGGCTTGCGCGCAAGATGATGCCCCGTCAGGGCGACATTGAAGAGTTTGCCTACGGCCTCATCTCCGGCATGGTAGTCGGCAACTTTATGGCGTCGTTTGAAAACAAGAACGGCAGGCTCCCCGACAGGGACGAGACTGCCGAAATACTGTCGATAATGATGAACAGGATGCCCCTCCTGCGCAAGTCGATAATGAAGCAGCTCGACATGCGCTAAAGGTTTATCTAACGAACGGGCCGAAGAAAGCCACGTTGGAAAAGCCCAGGTCCAAGATGCCTGTAGCCGTGCGCGACATCGTCATCGTGGTCGCAGGCGTCGCAATAGTGTGGCTTGGGCTCAGGCTAGCTTTTGACACCAATAACCCGTTCTATATTGTTTCAAGCGGCAGCATGATCCCGACGCTTGAGGTAAACGACATACTCATGGTGAGGAACGGCGGATCGTGGGACGACCTGAAGGTTGGAGACATCATTGTATTCAACAGGCCTGATGGCGAGGACAGGGTCATCGTGCACCGCGTGATAGAGATAGACGAGCGGGGCGACGGCGAGCGCATCGTCAGGACCAAGGGCGACGCAAACCCGGCGTCGATACCGGGCACAGACTATCCCATCAGGGAAGACAACTATATCGGCCGCGTCGTTTACGTCATGCAGGGCGCCGGCATCATAGCCAAGGTAATCAGCCCGCCGGTCAACTATATCATCATCGCGGTAATCCTCGTGATACTCTTTTTCACAAAGATGGGCAAGAAAAAGGGCGGGCCGCCGGCATCTCAGTCTGATCAGCCGCCGACAGGCCAGCAATCGCCACCGCCGCCTCCGCCGCCGTCAGTATGAAGTCCAGGACTGCCTACCTTACTTTTGACACGCAAGAGCGCCACGCATACGTCAACATCACCCCGCAGGTAAGAGAGGTCGTGCAAGAGAGCGGGGTAAAGGAGGGCATCGTGCTCGTCAACGCGATGCACATCTCGGCCAGCGTGTTCATCAACGACGACGAAGGCGGGCTCCACCAGGACTTTCAGCGGTGGCTGGAGGGACTGGCGCCGTATTCGCCGGAATCATACCTGCACAACAGGACTGGCGAGGACAACGCGGACGCCCACCTGAAAAGGCAGGTGATGGGCAGGGAAGTGACGGTCGCGATAACAAACGGCAAGCTGGATTTCGGCCCGTGGGAGCAGATATTCTACGGCGAGTTTGACGGCCGGCGGCCAAAGAGGGTGCTGGTCAAGGTAATAGGCGAGTAACTGCAAAAAACACCCGAATAAGTTGAAATATCTAAAGCACGTATATATACTAGCCCTTTATAAAGGCAGGTATGCCGCAGACCAAGCCCATCGTCAGCATCGAAAACGTGGTTGCGTCCGCCACCGTGAACCAGACGGTCAACCTGAATCTGATTACGCAGATTTTCCCGGATGTGGAATATCATCCTGACCAGTTCCCCGGCCTGGTCTTTAGGCTGAGGTCGCCCAAGACTGCCACACTTATCTTTAGCTCCGGCAAGATGGTCTGCACCGGCGCAAAATCGGAAAAGATGGCAATCCAGGCCGTGAAAAATGTTGTTTTAAAGCTGAAAAAAGGCGGCATCCCGCTAGAGCACGATCCACAAATAGAGATACAGAACATCGTCGCGTCTGCAAGCCTCGGCGGCAAGATCCACCTCGAACTGGCGGCAAGGGTGCTGCCAAGGAGCATGTACGAGCCGGAGCAGTTCCCGGGCCTCATCCACAGGATGCTTGACCCAAAGACTGTCATACTGCTCTTTGCGTCCGGCAAGCTGGTGTGCACGGGCGCCAAGAAGGAGAGCGAGGTGTACCGCGCAGTCCACAACCTGCACACGCTTCTTGAAGAAAAGAACCTGATGATCTACGAAGGCTAAAAGACACATACGCTGATGCGCGCAGCATTGACAGATGGGCTTTCACGCAGTGCTGTGGGTCATAATCGGGGCCATGGCGGAGGTATCTGGCCCCGTCACACTTTTGATGAACTCGCAATATTCCGGAAGGATTATTAGCATTTCTAAATCCAGAAACACCTGCGTGACCCGGCCCATTTTCTATTTTCTTGCAGCCCTGGCGCTAGTATCGGCTGCGCCGGCTTTTGCCCAGAATTCCGAGGTCCGCCGGACCTACATCTTTGACAATGCGGGCGTGATTTCGGCAGGGCAGGAAGAGGTAATCCACTCGTACCTCAGAGGGCTAGACAGGGCGACCACAAACGAGATCGTCATTTACACCATACCAAGTTTCGAGGGGCACGGCATCAAGAGAGACGGCGTCGAGATCCAGGACCGCGACATGCTTGCCAACTATATCTACAACGAGGTGACACTGGACGGGATAAAGGGCATCGGCAAGGAGGGCAAGGACAACGGCGTGCTCGTGCTGATGTCGCTGGAACGCGACTCTGGCGGCGGGTCGCTCCGCATCGAAGTCGGCAGGGGGCTTGAAGGCGACGTCAACGTGCAGCTGCAGCGCCGGTACGACCTGATACCCAACATAGTCAGCGTGGCGCAGACCCACCTTGAATTCGAAAGGAGCGTCCTTGAGAACGTGACGCGGCTCAGGACCGACTGGCAGCGCGCGCCGACGGTGAACGACCGCGTAGAGACGAGCAACCAGATAGAAGAGGCGCTCAGCAAGATTTTGGTAACATACGAGCAGTACCCCAACCTGAAAGCAGACATTACGCTGAGAAGGGTGATGGACGAGCTTGCAGGCACTGAAAACCGCATCGCGGTATCAAGGACCTACTACAACGAAGGCGTCAGGGACTTTAACGTCCACCTGCGCACGTTCCCAAACAACACCTTCAACCAGAGCGGGTTCCTGGGGCTCGGCCCGTGGGGGCTGCAGCCGTACACGCCATTTGAGGCGACGGCAGCTGCGCAGGCCACAGTCCCGCAGGTAAACATCCAGCCCTAGTCGGTTTCGTATTCCCGGGTAGAGACTTGCCTCATCACGGCGCCGAGGGTGGCGTCGTCTACCAGGCCGGACTTGTGGAGCGTGCTCACGATGTCCTGTATCGTTATGACGGCGGTGAGCCGGACGCCCATCTCTTTCAGCTTTTCCTCGGCGCCTTCCATCCGGCTCAGGACGGCGACCACGTCGTCGACCACGCCCCCGTTTGCGCGTATGACGTCTATTGCCTTGCTGACTGACGTGCCGGTCGTAGCCACGTCGTCAATCACTAGGACCTTGGAGCCGGAAGGCAGGTGGCCCTCCACGAGCTTGCTCGTGCCATAACCCTTGGACTCTTTTCTGACGTAGACAAAAGGCTTGGACGCCTCGTAAGCCAGTGCCGAGCCGAACACGAGGCCGGAGGTCGGGACGGAGGCTAGCGTGTCAAACTTTAGCTTTGCAATGGCGCCCTTGAGTGCGTTTATCGTAAGCTTGAAATGCTGCGGAAAGCTGGGCAGCATGCGCAGGTCTATGTAGTAGGGGCTCGGCTTGCCGGAGGCAAGCGTAAAAGCTCCGAACCTCAGCGCGTTGCTCTTGAGCAGGAACGATGCAAACTCGAGCGGAAAGTCCGATGCCAAACAGTATAAAGTATAATACTCAATTATTTTATCTTTTATTGCATACATGCCAGAGATATGGCTTCGCTACGGCACCACGGACGTAGTGCTTGACATCAGGTTTGAAAACCTCGCAAGCCAGGTCTCGTCAAACTTTCCGGCCATGCCCGACGACCAGGCCAGAGAGGCGCTTGGCGGCGTGCCGGTCACCGACAACATGCTGCTGGTCGCGCTGTCGTCTTCAAGGGCGGCTGCCAAGGCAGTCAGCCAGATAGCCGCCAGGGCCCCTTCAGTCACGGTGGACGTGCCGGGGCGGCTTGCCGGCTCCCTGCGGTCTGGCCTTGCCGCGTTTACAGACCCGCAGGCGGCGCCTGTTTCGATCAACCGCATCGACTACCAGTCGCTTGAGGAGCGGTGCAAAAAATTCCAGAGCACGGTGATAGTTTCGCAGGTCGGGTACGACCCTCTGTTTGGGTTTGCCGGGGCGCCCACGGCGCTGGTGCGGGCGCTCTATCCAGAAAAAATGGCAGAGGCGTTTGGCGCCCGGCGCGGCAACGTGCCGGAGCCCGGCGTCGAGGGCGCGCCGCTAAAGGTAGCAACTGCCGCGGTGGAGGGCTTGCAGGCGACGTCGGTAGAGCTGGTAGCAAACAGCACCGGCATCGCCGGCGTCCACACGGGGACGGTGAGCGGCGCCTTTGCAGGCGCGCTCCAGCAGTTAAGGTCCATGCCGGCGGCAGAGGCCGAGCAGGTGCGCTCGGCGGTAATCAGCGCAAGCAGCGAGTCCGGGCCGCACGCGACGCTTGCAGGCGCGCTCAATTCGCTCTGGAACTGCGCGCACGCGGTCAAGGAGGGCGGGACGGCCGTGCTGCTGGCAGAATGCCGCGAAGGCATAGGCGGTGGCGCGCTGCAGGCGCTGATGGAAGGCAGGCTAAAGCAGGAGCAGGTCGCGCTGTCGCCGTACGTCGAGGGGCTTGAGCACCTGCTGTACATCCAGGAATTAAAGACAAAGCGCGAGCTTGGCATAGTGTCGAGCCTGCCCAACTATTATGCGGCCAAGCTGGGCTTTTCCACCTATGCGGGGGTCAAGGACGCGTTTGAAAAGATGCTGGCCAAGCACGGCAAGGGGCACAAGTCGCTCGTGGTGTCAGACGCCGACATTGCGCTTGTCAAAACAGCGGGCTGAGAGCCTCGTCGGGGAGCGGGGCGCACAGCACCGCCAGCGCAATCGCGACCCAGAAGAGCGCCTTGCGTTTTTTTGAGAGTGGCGACACGTCGTCAAGCGGCGTGCTCTCGGGCGCCCTCATGGCTATGATGAGCACCAGAAACGCCATCGGGTAAAAGCCGAGGCCGAACAGGACCCCTATGCTGCTGTAGGTGAGTATGCGGTGCCACCTCACGCCGAGCGCGGACCTGACGATGTGCCCGCCGTCCAGCTGCGCGGCAGGCATGAGGTTGAGGAACGTTATGAAAAAGCCCACCCATGCCGCAAAGAGCACGGGCGACATTATCAGGACCGAGTCGCTGCTGGCGGCGTCCTGGCCCGCCAGCTGCAAAGTCGCCGTCATCAGTATGCTGCTGCGCAGGGGCATCAGGCCCCCGATGTCCTGCGCCTGGTCGTCAGGTATGATGACAGATATAGAAGCGCCATACACTGACACTACCATAGTGACTATCAGGCCGGCTATGGGGCCGGAGATGCCAACGTCAAAGAGCACGTTGCGGTTGGTCATGGCGCTGCGCGTCACTATCATCGCTCCAAACGTCGGGATGAAAAATCCCGGGATGCCGGGGATAAAGTATGGCCACGAAGTCCTTATCCCGTGCCACTTGTTTGCTATCATGTGCCCCATCTCGTGAACGCCCAGTATCCCGAGGAGCGACATCGTGTAGACGACTGCAAGCAGGATTGGGTCCTGCACGAACAGGCGCGTAAAGTCCGAGCCGGATTTGTAGAGGCCGTCGATAAACACCACAGTCAGGGTAGCCAGGAAGAGGATTACAGGAATCGACGTGAGGTACTTGCTGCGCGGCCTGGCGCTCTGGATCTTGGATACCGTGATCACGACCCTGTTTTCCACGGTCAGGTTGGCTGACGAAAGCGTCGGCATCAGCCTGGAACTGTACCGGGCGCGCTTGGCAGTGGCTATCATGCCCTCCTTGGCAAGCTCTCTCAACAACTTGGGAAAAGTAGAGTAGATTTCATTCTCGGCTATGAGAAAGCGCACGGCGTCCCCCGTCGGGTGCCTCTGCGTGTCGAGTATGGTGTAAAACGAAGACACCGCCGGCACTGCCCGGGAATAGCCGCCGTTGACGAATACCGCCACCGCAATTCATTGGCAACAATCGAATTAAAAGCTTGTTCCGAGTTCCTCGTCCTTAAGGTTTTTTAATGCCGTTTCTGAATTACTGCCAGTTTGCAGACAGCGCTGCGCAAGGTTGGCGACTATATCATACGCCGGTGCGAGGACAGGGACCTGCCGGCCGTAGTCGACATCAACATGGCCGCGCTGCCAGAGCACTACTCTGACTACTTTTTCGAGTCGATACTGCACGAGCTGCCGGAGGCGTTCATCGTCGCCGAGATAGACGACAGGATAGTGGGCTATATCATGTGCAAGCTGGAATTTGGCTTTTCGAACTTTCGCAAGCTGGGCTTTGTGAAAAAAGGCCATGTCGTATCGGTAGCCGTGCTTGACGACCACCGCGGCAAGGGCCTCGGCAAGGCGCTGATGCTCGAGGGCATAAACGGCGTGCTGCAAAGAAAGGCCGACGAGATCTACCTCGAGGTCAGGGCCAGCAACACCGGCGCGATAAAAATGTACGAAAAGCTGAAATTTGACACAAAGTCGCGCCTGCGCTCGTACTACAGGGACGGCGAGGACGCCTACCTCATGGCGCTCGAGTTGAACTGAGAAGAGAGGCCGCAGTCACGCAGTCGACGTGGACCCTGTCGTCCGGCAGATAGCCGCACTCGGGACATATGACGCTGAGGGCGCGCCCGCACAGGTCGCAGTCGGCATGTTCTGCCATCTCGGCCCCGCACCTTCTGCACATGGTCTCCGGCATGGGCATTATTGCCCGCTAAATGGATTTAAACGGCGCTGTTAGGCAGAGCTAATCGACAAACTCGTTAGCCATGCTGATTATTGCCTCGATTATCCGGGATTCGTGGGCTTTTTTGTTCACTAGCACGACGACGCTCGCCTCCCCGTGCGACGACACGGCCTCTGACAGGCTGCGCAAGAGCGCAAAGACGCGCTCAAAGCCGAGCGTGTAGACGAGTTCTGTCGCGCTGTCGACAAGCACGGTCGCCGACGGGTTTTCCTTCATTATGGCCTCTATGGCCTGCGCCAGCTCGCCCTCATTTGCAGATGGGATTACGCGCTCTTTGCCCAAAGCGCCCTGCCCCAGCACGCAGACGATCACCGCCTTGCCCTGCGCCCTGTGGTAGATGTTGCTCCCCTTGCGGGTCAGCACCACTAGGTTCTTGCCCGAAAACAGCCGGTCCAGCACCGCTGTAGCTCCCGCGCCGGGCTTGCTGCCGGCGTTGAGCATGACCAGCTTGCCGGCATAGTCGGGGCCTGCCGGCGACTCGTTTTGAGGCACTTGCTCATCTACAAATGCGCCAGAGGGCCTGCCGGGCTTGGCCTCGTCGTAAGGCTTGGCCCTGGACTTGCCGATGATGACGTCCTCGCTTGCAGACTGGACAAACGCGGTCTGCACTTCTCTTTGCGCAGGCATCGGCGTGCCGGCTTCTTCGGACATCTGGCTCTTTATCATGCCCACCAGCGCGTCCGCGCCCCCGCCTATCAGGTCGCGAAGCGTCGTCTCGATGAGGTCGAGCTTGCTCATCCTGACGAGGTCGCCGAGCACCACCCTCTTTGACACCAGTATGGCTGCCGCAGTCGCGCACGCCGCGGATATCGCCGATGCGAGCCCGCCGTAAAAGAAGGCGACCTGCATCACCTGCTGCGACTGCTCGCGCGACGCCTCGCCTATCTGGGTGTTCAGCTCAACGAGCGCGTCGTATGACTCGACCAGCCTGTCGTTGAGCACTATTAGCTGGCCCGCGGTGGCCGACGCCTGGGAGGCAAAGTTCGGGTCTGACGCCAGGATGGCAAGGTCGTCTGCCTTTGTTGAATAGTCCTTCCACTGCTGGGTTATCCTGTTGGCAACGACGGTCTCGTCAGACGCCAGCTTGGCGACGTTAAAGCTGCTGACCGGCTGGATTATGACGCCTGGGGGCTCAAACCCGCCTGGCAGGTCTTTTATCATCTTGTAATCGCCGGCAATCCCGGCGATGCTGCTTTTCAGCCCCTGCATGTGCGTTATGGCCGACGCCTTTTGCCCCGCGTCCTGCGAGCTCGTGTACTGTACGAGGTCGGCCCTCATCGCAAGAAGGTCGCCCTTGTTCTTTTGCAGTATGGCCATGTTGGAGACAAAGCCCGAATAGACGTTTGAGATCTGCTCCTTGAACTCTATTACCGTGATGGTAAAGACCACAGAAAGCGCAGCTATGGGTATGACTGCGATGAGTATGAAAAACAGGATCAGCCTGTTCTTAAAGTCCAAGCAGGTAATGGTAGAGTCGGGTTCTATGTAAATATTGTTAGAATGGCGTCTTCTGGTAATTGTTTCCATGGATTGCCTCCCACAGCCACGGCTTGCAGGGGCGAAAGGTGAGTTTAAAAGCGCAGCCCGGATGATAGTCGCATGGTTTTCAAGTACATAGACATCCTGGGCGAGTCGACCAAGAGCTTTGACGACGCGGTCAAGAACGCGGTTGCAGAAACGGCATTGACTGTCAAGGACATACGCACTGCAGAGGTGGTCAAGCTGAACGTCATTGTCAACAGCGACAAGATAGTCGAGTACCAGGCGTTGATGCGCGTCGCGTTCAAGGTGAGAAGAAAGGAATAAGATTGATAAGATGCAGGCGTTGCCTGAATGCCTATGAAGAGGAGGGGCAACAGGGGCGCGGGAGCGGGCCTGCTGGCCGTCGCCATAGCGGTGTTCATAATCTATGCCTACCTGATGTTTGGCACCCAGTACGACGCGATCGTGATGAAGTTCACGATGGTCGGCGCCATCGGCGTGCTGCTCATGGTGCTTGGCTGGATAGGGTACACGATGCTCACGGCGCCAAAGGAAGAGCCGGGCGCCGCTGCTACTGCTACTTCCTGATCTGCACGTCGGCGACTATTTGGTAGATGCGCGGGCCGACCTCTCGCACCGTAGTCACTTTCAGGACCTCGTGGTCGTATTTTGCAAAGGCGTCAGAGGCGTCCTTTTCGCCTGCCTCTTTTGAGCCCTTTTTGCCGTCGGCCTTGACGTGCACAAAATAGTGGGCGACGCCGCGCGCTTTTAGTGCGAGCACGGCCGGCTCGATGAACTCCTTTGCCCTTTCAGGAAGCGGCATCAGCACCCTGTCGGCAACCCCGGCAAGCTGCTCCTCGATGACCTTTGCAGCGTCGCCGCATATCGGGATTACGCGCTCGGACACCTTGTTCAGGCGCGCGTTTTCAATGCACAGGTCGTTTGCGACAGAGTTTGAGTCGATGCTGTACACCCGGGCAGTCCGGACCTTTTTCGCAATGACGACAGAATAGGTGCCGACGCCGGCGAACATGTTCACCACGACGTCGTTGTCGCCGGTGAGCTCGGCTATCCTCTGCCTCTCTGTCGACAGGCGGGGGGAAAAATACGCCCGGGCGACGTCGACTTTGAACTTGCACGCGTGCTCTTTGTATTCAGTCACAGTCCGGTTCTCACCGGCCAGGTGCTCAAGGTCACGGACTCGAAAGTCGCCCTTGACCGCCGACGCCTGCGCAAACACCGCCTTTGCCGTCTTGACGTTTGCCAGTATCGCTTCGGCGATGACCTTTTTCTTGCCCGCAAGCTCGTCCGGTATCTTTACAATCACGATGTCGCCTATCTGGTCAAACGCGGAATAGACCTGCGACGCCTCTTCGGGGTCGAGGACGCCTGCAAGGACGGTTTTCAGCATGTGTGGCATTACTGCTTCACATAGTAATAGTTGCCAGAGCTCTTTTGGTCCCGGTCCAGCCTGCCGCCATCCTTGTTGACACGGGGCCTGCCGGTGGTGTCGTCGCGCCTGTAGGTGATGGCAAGCTCTTTGAGGAACATGTTCATGCCGTCTTCCCTGCGCATCGGCGCGGTGGCATGACCTTGAACGCCCGGCTCGCCGTCAAACATCACGATGGTATCCGATACCAGGTCGATGAGCTGCAGGTCGTGGTCGATGATTATGGCCGACCTGTCCTGGCCCCGGACGAAGCGCTGCAGGAATTTTGCGACGGCTATTCTGTCCTCCGCGTCAAGGAAGGCAGACGGCTCGTCAAGTGCATAGATGTCGGCAGGGCGCAGCAATGAAGCCGTCACGGCGACTTTTTGCAGCTCGCCCCCGCTGAGGTTCTTGACGCTCTTTTCATAGAGCTTTTTGGCGCCTATCGGGATTATGATCCGCTCTTCTGCCGGCGAGTTTTCCACCGGCATCTGGTAGGCGGCGTAAAAGAGCGAGCGCACGTCGCCTTCGTATTCCTGGTTGAGGTACTGGGGCTTGTACGATATCTTGGCGCCCACGTCTATAGTGCCCGAGTCGGGCTTGTCGACGCCTGCGAGCATGCGCATGAACGTGGTCTTGCCCAGCGCGTTTGCGCCCACCATGCCCACTATTTCGCCCCTGCGTATCCTGCCTGCCGCCACGGTGAGCTTGAACGACGGGAACGCCTTGCTAACGTCGGTATAGCTTGCGACCGTGGCGTCCTGCACAAAGCTGTCTTCCGACGTGGTGGCGTCAAAGCGGAACGCCTTCTCCCTGAACCGCACGTTTTCTGCCGGCAAGTAGCCTTCGAGGAAATTGTTGATGCCGACCTTGGTGCTCTGCAGCGCAGACACGATGCCGTACGCCCCCGGCTCGCCATAGATGATGTGGACATAGTCTGACAGGTAGTCGAGCAGGGTCATGTCGTGCTCTACGACCATCACGCTCTTGCCCTCTTCGGCCAGGCCCTTCATCACCTTGGCGACTGCAAGGCGTTGGTAGACGTCGTTGTACGACGACGGCTCGTCGAAAAAGTAGTACTCGGCATCCTTTGCCGCCGCCACGGCGACTGCCAAACGTTGAAGCTCGCCGCCACTGAGGGTGGCAATGTCGCGCGAGAGTATGGTCTGCAGGCCGAGCTCGTCGATCAGTTTGTCTGCGACCTTGCGCTCGTCGTATTTTGCCAGCAGCTCCTTTGGCGTGCCCTTGAACGCCTTTGGTATCATGTAGACCAGCTGCGGCTTGATGGACGCGCGCATCTGGCCGTTTGCAATCTTGTCAAAGTGCGCCTTTAGCTCGGTGCCCTGGAAATATTTCAGAACCTTGTCCCACGGCTGGTCGCCTTCGTACTTGCCCAGGTTGGGCTTGACCGTGCCGGAAAGGATGTTGACGATGGTGGACTTGCCCATGCCGTTTCTGCCCACGAGGCCCACTACTGAACCTCTCTTGGGAGTCGGCAGGCGGTAAAAGCGGAATGAGTTGACGCCGTACTGGTGGATTTTTTCTTCCGTCAGCTCTTTTGCAAGGTTGACTATGACTATGGCGTCAAAGGGGCATTTCTTTATGCATATTCCGCAGCCCGTGCAGAGGTCTTCTGAGATGAGTGCCTTGTTGTCCTCCGGGCGCTGCACGATGCACTGGCCGCCGGTCTTGTTCACTGGGCAGTAGATGATGCACTCTAGCCCGCACTTCCGCGGCTGGCACAGCTCATAGTCCATGACTGCGACCCTGTGGGTCGATGACGGGTCGTCGTTGCCCATGCAGATGCTTTTTGGCGTGAATGCGTTATATAGATTTGCAAAGACCCAGGGGCGGCGGGTTGCAGGAGATGATCCACTTCCCGTATTTTTCGCGCGATGGCAATCGCTCATTCATCTGGCGCAGCCGCCACTGTTCCCGCCATATTGGGATGGAGGGCGCAAAAGTAGGGGTATTCTCCTTCTTTGTCAAACGTAAAGCTGAATGTCTCGCCCCTCCTCAACACGCCAGAGTCAAAAGCGCCGTCGCTAGACGTTACCGTGTGCACGGCAGAGTCGTCGTTTATCCAGGTTATCGTCTCTCCGGCTTTGATCTCTACAGGGTTTGGGCTGTACGAATTGCTCCGGTCATTGTCCGCGATGCTCACCTTCACCCCTTCTATTCGGGGAGGCACCTGCTGCGAACTCTGCCCAGGGTCGCCGGATTCCCGGCCTCTTTCGTCAAAGCTGCTGTTTGCCAGAGCCTGTGCCACGATGATGGCGCCGCCCACGATGACTGATGCAAACACTATGGCCACTGCAATTATCACTGTTTTCCAGACCATAGACATGACATGGAATTTCTCGCTTTAACCCTTGTTTACCTGTCCTACGTAACTGAGTTACCTGAATGCTTATTTGCCCGCCAATAGGAAAAACAGCGGCTGGAAATAATGGCAGAATAGCTATTGCTTCAGTCAGACAGCAACGCGTCTATGGCAATTGAGTCAAATTGGTACATGCACACCGGGAGAGGATTTACATCAGAAAGGACATAATATTGAAGTTGGGCGATTATGGGGAGCTCAACCAGAGCCAGTTGATGAGCTACTGCGGGCTCAACAACGTCAAGCACAAGCCGATTATTGACGAGCTTGTGGAAAAAGGCCTGATAATCAGGTTCGAGGAACCCTGGGGGCAAAGCAGGATAATCAAATACAGGGTCTCGGAGAAAGGCAAGGAAATTGTCAGCGCGGTGCTTGAACCCTATGAATCGCTGTTTCCAAGGAGCGAAGGCAGGAAATGAGCGCGGGTAACAGAGTTACTGCCTTCTTTATAATGCACCGGGGAGGAGTGCCTGATGAGTGACATGACCGACAGCAGCAAGAAAGGGACGGCGCACGAGAACCTGCTAGAAATACTGGATAATGTCATTCACCTGCTGGATTTCACAAAAAAGATGGTGATCATAATGGTTATTTCGTTTATCACGATTGTGCCGGTGTCTGCCATCGTCATCAATGCGCTGACTGACGGAGATGATGTGGGAAGTGCAATACCCATCATCGCGGTCCTGGTTTTTTTCGTGTGGCTGGGAGTGGGCATCAGGCAGTGGATAGTGTTTTCAAAGTGGACGCAAAAGTACCACATATACAAGGAATTGCAAAAAAAGCTCGACGAGAGGCTGGATTTTGACAGCAAGGAAGAGGAGAGCCGGAAGGAATGACTGCAAGCCGGTCATAGCGGCAGGGCGCGACCTGGTCTCATTCCGAACCCGGAAGCCAAATCTGGGTACTGTCAAGATTTAGCCGGATCGACTTTTCTCAACGCGCGCTCCAGATGAATTGGTATGTCAGCAAGCAAATGCTTTTTACCTTTCATCGTTAATTGTCTATGAGAGGAGATATCCAGCGAGGCGCCCCCTTCATGGCTAGAACGCAAAAAACAGAACTAAAGTCCATCGAACCTTATGACGTATCCTTTGCCGAGGTACAATCCGATAAGGATTGGAAGCAGACGGTCCAAAAAATTGCAACCGCCATTAATGTCCAGTTTACCGAATCTGCACATCAAGATCTTCCCTTTGTCCCCTTTAAGGACTTTCAAAGCCTGCTCAGGGAGGATAAAGTCTTCCTTTTTGGCCCCAGCGGATGCGGAAAATCCAGGACAATAATCGAGCTGGTTCGAAACAAGGAGGCAACTGGCAGTAATAATTATGACAGGATCTTTATCATCAATCCCTCTAATCCCGCAGGGCTTGAGGCCCGCAGAGAAAATATCTCCTTGCTTTCTCACCAGTTTGGCCCAAACGATCTGGTAATCTGGGATAATTTCCCAGAGGGCCTTGTCAAGCGAGATCTGCAGAACGCCTTCGGCGCGTTAGAGATCATTAATTCTCGGCCCATCAAGAACCTATACATCGCCCTCAAGCCCACTTATCTGGAAATGTACAGGGGCCTGACGCTGGACATTCCAGACATATACACCCATGAAGTCACATGCGACCTCGAAACGATGAAGGCCTTGCTGAAGGCATACGGAAAGGATGTCAAAGAATACAGGGAGATATTTGAAAAGTACGTGTCCACAAACACCGACAGGATTGCAAGAATCCTCTGGCAAAAGCAGCCACTTTTTTTAACCATAGTTGACTTTTACAAGGCGCTACTCGCCAGGACCTCTGCCGGCAAACAATCTGCAGGCGACGGCCTGAAGATCGGGACAACGGCTGCCGACTCGTCAGCGGCCCTCCTGATGGCGCAGGCATGGTTGCCTGTTTACGACTACTTTGAAAGGCAATTTGAGGTGATGAAAAACATTCCGGGCCGGCAGAATGACGTGGATTTTCTCTACATTCTGCGGTTCTGCTACGAAGTCGGGTTTGACAGGACGCATGATTCTATCGCCGCCCTGCAAAATGGGATTTTTGGCAGTTCCCCGCCTGCCGAGCCTACCCGAAAGTTGGGAACGTGGGTCTACCTTTCAGGCCAGAATTATGCGATGCACGATTCGGCAAGGAATGCCGTCAGGCTCCCGGATTATTCCAGGATGAAGATCGTTTCGCACCTGATGAATCATTTCCGGGAAATCCTCCCGCGAGGCGACGGAGAACTTTACTCCCTGGGCCTGTTTCTGGGAAGGAACATCCAGTTCATTTCACCGCCTGACGGCGTTGCTGCCAAGAGGATAGTTCCCGAGCAAGTATACGGGTTCATGAAAAAAAAGGCCGTTTTTGAAAGGGCAATCGGGCGCGGCGTTGGCGAGAACTTTGAACTGCTGGACGAGTCGCTGCAGGAATCGATTCTTGAATTTGTCGACACCGAAATAGAATTTGGGGTGGGCCTGGCAGACAGCCTCGGGGAGCGATTCGTGGAGCTCGACGACAGCAACCGCGAAAGGGTCCTGGACAAGATCTATCACGGCATGCTGTTTGCCCGGTATTTTGGGCAGAGCGCCGGCAGGCTGTACGGCCGGCTTTCAAGCGACCTGCGTACTGCTGTCATGTCCCATGCCGAAAAGAACCCCCAGTTTGCAGACGGGCTTGGGATGGGCCTCGGCTACACATATGCAACGCTAGAGCCGGAGCTGCAGCAAGAAATAACTAGAAAAGCGCAAAAGAGTTTCGAGATATCGAGGGGCCTCGGGTTTGGTTTTGGCCTCACATTTGGGCTGTTGCAAGAGCAAGACGCCAAAAAGATGGCAGAATTGGCAGACAAAAGCTCTGAACTGGACACCGGCTTTGGGATGGGCCTGGCGGCAGGGTACGCAAATCTCTCCAAAGATCTGCGCAGGTTTGTAATTGACAGGGTGGAAAAAGATTGCCTGTTTGCGTTTGGCGCCGGGATATATGCCGCATTTATTTACAGGGAATCTGTCCCCGGCGATCTGTTCTCGCTGCTTGGCAGCAATGGCGAAGTCGCCTACGGGCTCGGGCTTGGTTTTGGAACGAGCTTTTTTTACCTGCCCACTGAATTTCAATCGCGGCTCCAGGTTTTGCTAAAAAATGACGTCAAGCTGGACGACGGCATAGGAACCGGCATTGGCCTTGTCTTAAAGCACCTGCCGCCCGAAGCCCATGGGATGTTCATCAACAAAGCCGCGGCCAGCAATGCTTTTGCGACAGGCCTGGGATACGGCCTCGGCTTTACCTGGCATTATATTGGTGACGCGTTGAGGAAAAGGGCACTGGCCTTTGCAGGCTCGAATAATGACTTTGCGAAGGGCCTTGGGATTGGCATAGGGTCGCATATCGACTATCTAAAGCCCGTATTTTTTGACCAGGTCATTTTGTTGGCCGATACAAACAGCGAGTTTGACCGGGGATTCGGCTCCGGCGCTGCGCTTGCGTGGCCTTACTACAGCGATGACGCCAGGCGGACCACCAGAGAAAGGATGGCGGCAAGGGGCGAATTTGCAAGAGGAATGGGGTGCGGGTTGGCAAGGATTGCCAGCCACTTTTCACCTGTCGAAAGAGAGCAACTGATGCGCGACAGGCTTTCCGACCCCTTGTTTTCAGAAGGGTTTGGCGAAGGGACGGGGTACTATCTCTGGAGCGTCTACGACAAAACCGACAAGCAGCGGTTCATCGAATTTGCCGCAGGCCACCCAGAGGTCTCTAAAGGCCTGGGAGTCGGCTTTGGATCAATGTACTCTTACTTTGGAGGCGAGCTGGAAGGCGAGCCCCTTGGGCGATTCTTTGAAAAGGATCCGGACTTTAGAAGAGGCGTTGGGATCGGCATGGGAAGGACGTTCACATACCTGACAGAAGAGGGCCGCGCGGAGGGATTCCAGATGGCAGACAAGGACGTGGACTTTGCAGCCGGCCTGGGCGAAGGCATCGGGGCAGCCTACAGCTATCTCGAAGAGTCGCAAAGAAGGCTCGCGATGTCGCACGCAGAAGAGGGCGATACCGGCTTTTCAAGGGGCCTTGGAACCGGCCTTGGCTCAGTGTTTTCTTACCTCGAAGACGCTGTGAAAAATGACATACTTGCGCGCGCTGCGCACAACGGGCAGCTGTCTACAGGCCTTGGCGTCGGCCTTGGATTGCGCATCTCTTACCTGCCGGAGGCAATTCGGACAAAGATCTTTGGCCTGGCGAAAAACAATCCGCGCCTTGCCGCAGGCCTTGGCGAAGGGTGCGGACTTGAATTTCCACGCTTATCCCCGGCTACCAGGGACTGGCTGTCATTGCATGCGGGCATGGATGAATTTGGTTTTGGCATGGGCCTGGGCATCGGCAAGATTCGCAGGCAGATAGTGGAAAGCGTCGAGAAGGAAGCGGCGGCAGCCGTCGGCAAAAAAATGGGAAATGAATTTTCAGAGGGCCTTGCGATAGGGTTTGCAGGCAATCTTGCAAACCTGTCCGACGAGGGGCTGTTGTCCAGGTTTTTGTCCAGGGCGCAAACGGATGCAGATTTTGCGAGGAGTTTTGGCTTTGGCCTGGGCCACATCTTTTCAATGCTGGAAGGCGACAAGAGGAGCAGGATTTTAGAGACGATGGGCGGAAACGAAGGCTTTCTCGCTGGCATGGGCGAAGGGGCGGGGCACTATCTTCCCTCAACCGGGAGCAGGACTGTCGAAGAGGTCATGCGCGCCACGCGCTCTGCAGGTCTTGAAAGAGGGCTAGCCGGAGGGATTGCGGCAAGTTTCAGGCATCTAGACTTGCCAGAAGTGCTCGGAGTGCTAGAGTATGCAGGCTCTAGCCCGGAATACGGCAAGGTCCTGGGAAAAGATCTTGCAGAAACGTTTGCCTCGTTTGATGAAGACAGGCAGTCTCTGATTCTGGATGCCATCCAGAAAGACAGCGAGTTTTCCAGACAATTTTCAACGGAGATAGAAAAGAACATGCCGTACGTGTCCCTGCAGACGCGTGAAAGGATAAAGAGCATGAAGGCAAAGTTGCCCCACCTGCAGAACGCCCTTGAAGAAGAGAAGGTGGAAAAACTGGGCAAAGAGACGAGGTTTGAGCATTTCCCGGCAGTTGGGATGTCGGCAAGGGGACGAATGAACTGGAATGTTGGAAACGAAGAGATTGCCTTTTCAGGAAAAGTTCAGGAATGCTGCATCTGCTTTATTGACATGGTGGGCTCCACCAAGATTTCGTCCGACCTCACGGCAGCCCAATTAAGCAGGTACTATGAGATTTTCCTGAACACGATTGCCCGTATTGCGGGCAACTTTGGCGCCAGGATAGTAAAGAATGCAGGCGACGCCCTTATTTTTTATTTTGACAATACCGAGCGGCAGGACGATCCAGGCAAGAGCGCCAGGAATTTCAAGAACGTTTTGGACTGCTGCCTTACGATGGGCATGGTAAGCGGCGCGCTCAACGCGAAAATGCTCAGTGAAAAATTGCCGCCAGTCCAGTACCGGATAAGCGCGGACTATGGCGAGGTCTCGGTTGCAAAATCCAGCTCCTCCCAAAGCGAGGATCTGTTTGGCTCGGCAATGAACATTTGTGCAAAGATCAATTCAAAAGCCAAGCCCAATGGGCTGGTCATAGGGCAGATGCTTTTTGAGCAAGTCAAAGAGATGGACGAATACGCATTCACTCCCAGTGCTGAAAAACTTGTCGGGTTAAAAGGCGAATATGAAGTATATCACGTTGATGAAAAGGAAAAGACAAGCGTCATCAATCCATTTGAAAGGAGGGCCACAGAGTGAGCCCAGGCGTTGCCATATGCCTACAGGACCGGCATGGGCAAGTTTAAATTAGCCTTTATGAAAAGGAACTGTAAGCCGGTCATAGCGGCAGGGTGCGACCCGGTCCCATTCCGAACCCGGAAGTCAAACCTGTCGTCGCTGCTGTGTTACTGATGTGCGTGAGCCGTCGGGAAGCAGCAGTGCTGGCATCTTTTCTATACATCAGCATTTTCCCCAAAGTGCACCTGCTTCATCAGCTTGCGTGCGTGCACCCCGATCCTCTCGGCTATGCCAAACACCGAGGCGATGCCTGCCGGGTCCCACGCGCCCGTCTCGATGACGCAGCAATAGTCCCGCGCCCGGACGTTGATGCGCTTGACCTCATCTTTCATGATGTTTTTTGCAAGCTCGGCTGACAGCTCGGCGTCCTTTGCCAGCAGGGTAGAGAGCACCCCGCCGCTCCAACCGAGGTTTGCCGGCTTGCCTCCGCGCAGCCGGTAGTACGGTATCGCGTCCACAAGGTTGTGCGCGTTGCTGTCGCCGTCGGCAAGCGAGCCGCTTGCCACCAGGAAATAGACGTTGTAAAACGGCCCCATCCTGACGACTTCCTCAATCCCGATGTAGTCGATGCTGCCTCGCTCCATCGTGACAAAGCCGTCGCGGTTTTTCAGCCACCGCTCAAAGTATGGCTGCAGGCCGGCGTTGATGTCTGACCACGCGCCGGGCCTGCAAGAGTAGCCAAGCTCTGACAGTTCGCCTACCAGTTTGTTCAGCGGGAATACGGGCATACTGTTACTGTTGTTGCGACGCCTGCTGTTGCGGCTTTTCCTCTTCCATCAAGAGCTTGACCAGCGTCCTTATGCCAAAGCCGGTCGCGCCCTTGGGGTTGTAACTCCTTTCGTACGTGCCGTCCTGCGTCCAGGCCGTGCCGGCGATGTCCATGTGGACCCAAGGGACACCGTTGACAAAGTTGGACAGGAACGCCGCCGCCGTGATGGCGCCGCCGGGCCTGCCGCCGATGTTCTTGATGTCGGCGTACGAGCTCTTGATCTGCTCGTGGAACTCGTCGTACAGCGGGAGGTCCCACATGCGCTCGCCCGACTTTTCTGCCATCCTCCGGACCCTGTCGGTCAGCTGCTTGTTGTTTCCTATCAGCGCCGCGACGTTGGAGCCGAGGGCGATTATCGCCGCTCCCGTCAAGGTGGCAAGGTCAATGACTGCCTTGGGGTTGTATGTTGCAATCCCATAGGCAAGCGCGTCGGCAAGTATCATCCTGCCCTCGGCATCCGTGTTCAAGACTTCTACGGTCTTGCCGTTGTACATCCTGACAATGTCGCCGGGCCGGTATGAGGTGCTTGACGGCATGTTCTCTGCCGACGGCACGATGCCGACGACGTTTACCGCAAGCTTCATCGACGCGACTGCCCGCAATATGGCAAGCACGTCGCACCCGCCGCACTTGTCAAACTTCATTTCGTCCATCTTTTCGCCCGGCTTTATCGATATGCCGCCCGTGTCAAACGTTACCGCCTTGCCCACCAAGAGGTACGGCCTGGCGTCGCTTGACGCCCCATTGTATTCGAGGATGATGAGCTTGGACGGGTTGTTGCTCCCCTTGCCCACCGCCACGATGCCGCCCATGCCCATGTTTTCCAGTTCATAGCGGTCGATGACGCGGGCCTTCATGCCGTATTCTGATGCAAGCAAGAGCGCGACGCTTGCAAGGTGCGCCGGCGGGCAGTCGTTTGGGGGCAGGTTGCCAAGGTCGCGGGCAAAGTTGACCGCCTCTGCCACGTGGCTTCCCCTCTCGGCTATCATCTGGAACCGGGGCGAGTCGGAGTTGATGAGGACTGTCACCGACTCTATCTTTTGCGCGTCCTTGTCCACGACCTTGTACTTGTCAAACGAGTAGAGCGCGAGGGCGAGCCCTTCCGTCATTGCCTCGATGAGCCCCTCGTCGAGGTTTGAAAACTGCAGTATCGAGAACTCTTTTGTCCCCAGCTCGCGTGCCTTTTGCGCGGCCTTGCCAGCGCATATGCGCGCCATCTCGTCGGTGAATTTCTCGCGCTTGCCGAGGCCGAGCGCCAGGATCTTTTTCATGGGGCCCTTGCCCAGCGTGTAGACGAGGATGCTGGTGCCAAAGGTGCCGCGAAAGTCCTTGTTGTCGATTGCCTCCTTTATGTACGTGAGAACCGACGGGTCAAGCTCTTTGGACTGGGAAAAATCCTGCTCGTTTTCAAAAACGCCGATAACAAGAAGCGAAGTCTGCTTTTGGTCGATTTTTGCCTTCTCCACCTTGATCTGGGCCATGCCCTAGAGGCTGCCACATTGTTATTTTAATACATCTCTGCAAGGCCGGCATCCGTTGCCATCGGGGCAAGCCGGACACCATTAAATAGTACATAATGTAATACGATATGTATGACAATAATAAGCATCAGGATTTCAGAGAAAGAGAAGCTTGCGCTCCGCAAGCACGGCAAGATCTCGTCTGTAATAAAAGAAGCCATAGCGCTGTACCTCGACTCGGAGCAGTCAAAGAGAACATTCAAGAGGCTAAAGGAGCTTCAAAGAGCAAGTGGCATCAGGACGACGGCAACTGAAGATGTTTCGCTCATCAAGGAAGACAGGAGCAGATAAAAGATGTTCGTCGCGGACAGCAGCTACCTTGTTGAAGGGCTGCTAAAGGACGCATCCTTGCTTGAACACGAGGCAATCGTCGCTCCAGACATCGCCCTCTACGAGGTCATAAATGCAGTATGGAAGCACGAGGCAATTCTGAAGGACCTGAAGGACGGCAGGCCACACCTCGGATTGTTGTTCGAGCTTGCATCTACAAACGCAATCCGGTTTGTAAAGCCCGACGCCCAGGTAACCAGAAAAGCCTACGAACTTGCCTGCGAGAAAAGGTGCACGTTTTATGACGCCATTTTTGCGGCGCTTGCGCGGGAGCTGGGCGTCAGCCTGGAGACGTTTGACGAAGACCAGCGCAGGCTCTTGCGGTAAGATGCACGTCAGCCGCGCGCAAAAGTAAATGACGCGCCGTGGCTCAGCATCGTGGCAAGGCGCCGGAACACGTTGGTAGGCGTATAGCACGACATCTCTTGCGTATATTCGCACACGGGGGCAAACTGGTCGGCGTTCTTGCCGCCTTTGAACCAGCCTGCCACGATCTCCCTGGCAACCCTTGGCAGGCCTGTCCGTGCGCCAAACGCTCCGCGGCTGTTGATGAGCCAGAACATGTTTGTCGGGTCATAGCCCTGCGGAAAGGCCGCCAAAGCGGCGGCCTTTGCCTCCTGCGAGTAATAGTGGCCTGCCGTCCTTATCCAGCCCCTCGAAAGCGCGCTTGCAGCCCTGGCAAACTGGGTGCACGAATAGCACTTGTCGTCATAGATGAGAAGGGGCCTCGCAAAGAGTTGCGAAGGAGACATCAACATCAATTGCGGCTCGCCAGCCTAAAAGCCTAGCTGCGGGAAACTCTTTAATCAAATGCAGGCGCCGGTACAGCATGCTAGGTCTGGCATGCAAGGACGCCGGCTACAACTGCAGCTTCGTCGCCAGGGCAGACTCGGAAAAAGAGGTTTTGGACAGGATAAGCGAGCACGGGATGAAGGAGCATGGGATAAAGCAGGGCGACCTGACGCCAGAGTATAGGGCCAAGCTGAAATCTAGGATAAAGGAATCCTAATTTCGTCAAAACTCTTGAATAATATAAAATGCGATCAAGGACATGTCGACGCAACAACAGTCAGAAGAAAGAAACATCAAGATTGTCCGGCGTTCGATGGAAGCCCTGAATACTGGAGATACGAGCCGAGTGCCTGAATTTATCCATCCGGACTACTTTAACCACGAGTCCCAGGCCAGCCCGGAACGAGCAAAACTTCGCGGCCCTGATGAATTTATCGATACCGTAAAAAAGCTGAGGGCCGCTTTTAGCGACCTGCATTACGAAGAGCAGGAGAGCATCGCCTCAAATGACAAGGTCGTGTCGATAATGACAGTCACAGGCAAACATACGGGGGACTTTTTTGGCATCGCTCCTGCGGGCCGCAGCTTCTCATACAAGGCTGTGCATATTTCGAGAATCGCTGACGGCAAGATTGTCGAGCACAAGGCAGTCCGCGATGACCTGAGATTCATGATGCAGCTAGGCGTAATTGGCGCTGCGTCGCCGCAGTACGAGCCCATCCTCAACGCCTGGATGGGAATGATAGGCGCGAACGCCTAGTTCCAGTCCTGCATAGCTGTCGCCTGCCATCGGCAGACCTAGCGGAGCTATCTTTTTATTTTCCTCAGCGTCGCTTTTAAGCTGCCGTGGACTCTTCAGGTGACAATAATGGGCTTTAACATGCGCTACCTAGAGCTGAGGAGAAAGATACGGGACGTCCGCATGTGGGCCATTCAGGGCATCGCAGAGGCCGGCTCGGGCCACCCTGGCGCCTCTTTCTCGGCGGCCGAGATAATGGGCTCGCTTTACTTTCGGAGGATGAGGCACGACCCCAAGGACCCCGGCTGGCAGGAGCGCGACTACTTCATCAATTCCAAGGCGCACTCGGCGCCCGGCTATTACTCTACGCTTGCAGTGGCAGGCTATTTCCCGGCAGAAGAACTAAAGACGCTGCGCAAGCTCGGATCGCGCCTGCAGGGCCACCCAGTGCGGTATTCAGACCACCAAAAGCACCACAGCGTGCCGGGCATCGAGTACTCGGGCGGCTCGGAGGGCATTGGCCTTTCAGTCGGCGTCGGCATCGCGCTGGCAAGCAGGCTCGACGGCAAGAAAAACCGCGTCTACGTCCTGATAGGGGACGGCGAGTCAAACGAGGGCCAGGTGTGGGAGGCGTCGATGGCGGCCGCGAAATTCAAGCTCGACAACCTGGTTGCGGTGCTTGACAGAAACCGCATCCAGCAGGACGGCTTTACAGAGGACATCATGCCACTAGACCCGGCCAAGAACAAGTGGGAGGCGTTCAACTGGCACGTGATTGAAGTTGACGGCCACCGCGTCGAGCAGCTGATGGACGCGCTCAACAAGGCCGCGCAGGTAAAGGACAAGCCGGTGATGATTATCGCAAACACCATCAAGGGCAACGGCGTCCGGCACATGGCCAACAACCCGCAGTGGCACGGCAAGGCGCCGCCCAAAAAGCACACGCCGGTATTGCTCGAAGAGCTGGAAAGCGAGGCGATAATCGCGCCTTCCATCATCGCCGGCGAGAAGGAGAACTATGAGCAAAAGATCAAAAAAGCCGAGCGCGAGGGCGTGGAGATGATCCACCTCGACGTGATGGACGGCAGGTTCGTCCCGAACACCACGTTTTTCGCCGACACGATAAAAAAGCTGAGGCCTTTGACGCCGCTGCCGTTTGACGCCCACCTGATGATAGAGCGGCCGGTAGACCACATTCAGGAATACATCGACGCCCGGTGCGACGTCATCACGGTCCACGCCGAGGCGTGCACCGAAGACGAGTTTGTGCAGATACAGGGGCGCTGCCTAGAGTCGGGCATCAGCCCCGGCATTGCGATAAACCCCAGGACCGACATCCCCGACTGGCTCCTGCCGCACCTGCCGGACCTTGATGTCATCATCATCATGTCGGTGAACCCCGGCTTTGCAGGGCAAAAGTTCATGCCGGAGGTGCTGCCCAAGATGGTTGCCGTGAACAAAAAGTTGCGCGACCACGGCTTTCGCGGCTATATTGAAGCGGACGGCGGGATAGACGCGACGACTTTGCAGCAGGTATACGACGCCGGCGCCAGGATATTTGTAGCAGGCAACGCCGTCTATGGCAACACCGACATACACGGCGCCGTGATACACCTGCGCCACAAGGCAGAAGTCGCGCTGGAGCGCAAACTGCTGGATCATGCAACCCGCCTTTCGATAAGGACGGACTGGATGAAGGCGCGCAAAAACATATTGATCCCGTACGCATCGGAACTGCAAATAGAGGAAGAGCTCAATGCTATTAAGTAGCGAGAAAAAGACCGTCGACATGAGAGGGGCGTACGGCGACGCCCTTGTGGAGCTGGGCAAGACCGACGCCCGCATAGTGTGCGTCGGCGGCGATACGACCGACTCGCTCAAGACGAAAAAGTTTGGCGACAAGTACCCCGAGCGCATGTTCAACGTCGGCATCGCAGAGGCAAACCTCGTCTCGATTGCTGCCGGCCTTGCGATAGCGGGCAAGGTCTCGTTTGCAAGCACGTACGCGGCTTTTGTGCCCGGCAGGGCCGTAGACCAGATCCGAAACACGATATGCTACCCCAGACTGAGCGTGAAACTGGTGGTGTCGCACGGCGGCCTCACCGTGGGGCCGGACGGCGCGTCGCACCAGCAGATAGAGGACATTGGCACCACGAGGTCGATGCCGAACATGCGCGTCATCCTGCCGGCCGACGGCGTCGCGGTGCGCCACCTGGTAAAGGAGATGGTCGACACGCCCGGCCCGTTCTACATGCGCCTTGCAAGGCCGACGACAGAGCTCATCTACGCGGACAGCACGCCGGCAGACCAGTTCAGGGTGGGCCGCGGCAACACGCTTGTCGAAGGCTCGGATGCGACGATAATCGCGTGCGGCCTCATGGTGGCCAAGGCGCTTGAGGCGTCAGCCGCATTAAAGCGCGACGGGCTGTCGGTCGGGGTCGTCGACATGTTTACGATAAAGCCCATCGACACAGAGCTGGTGGCAAGGTGCGCAAAAGAGACGGGCGCCCTAGTCACCGCCGAGGAGCACAACATCATTGGCGGCCTCGGCGCGGCAGTGTCTGAAGCCGCGGGCGAGACGTACCCGGTCCCGATAAAGCGCGTGGGCGTGCGCGACGTGTTTGGCGAGTCGTGCCGCGACGAGGAAGTCGACACGTTGCTGGAGCAGCACGGCCTGACCGCAACAGAAATAGCAAGGTCAGTGATTGAAGCAAGGAGTAGGGCAAGAAGATAAATGAAGATATTCCTCGATACCGCCAACGTTGAGGCGATAAAAAAGTACAATGACATGGGCCTCGTCGACGGCGTCACCACCAACCCAACCCTCCTCTCAAAGGAAAAGGGCAACCCTGCCGAGATCATGCACGAGATAGTGCGCATCGTCAAGGGCCCGGTTAGCCTCGAAGTCGTCGGGACGGCCTATGACTTGATGATCGAAGAGGCGCACAGGCTGAAAAAATACGGCCAGAACGTGATAGTAAAGGTGCCCATGATCCCCGAAGGGCTGAAAGCCGTGAAAAAGCTAAAGGGCGAGGGCATCAGCACCAACGTGACGCTCGTCTTTTCCGCAAACCAGGCCGTGCTGGCTGCAAAGGCGGGCGCGTCCTACGTCAGCCCGTTCATCGGGAGGCTGGACGACGCGGGGCAGGACGGCATGACGCTGATACGCGAAATCGTGCAGATTTTCAACAACTATCGCTTTGACACGAACGTGCTCGTGGCAAGCGTCCGGCACCCGATGCACGTGGTGGACGCCGGCAAGATAGGCGCGCATGTTGTTACGCTGCCGCCGGACATACTGGGCAAGATGATGGCGCACCCGCTCACCGATAAGGGCCTCGCGGCTTTTCTGAGCGACTGGGAAAAGGTAAAGCGCGACAACCCGAACCTGTCGTTCTAGGAACGCAAGAGCCCTATCACTTTTTTGGGCATGTCCTGCAGCCTGCTGACTGCAAGCGTCTTTTCATAGTTGAGGTATTTCAGGTTGTGGCCAATGTCCACCGCGTCGTTCAGGTTCCGGCCCACGCCTATTGCCGCCATCTTTACTCCCGCCTTGCGGTACGAAAGCACCATCGCGCGCACGGCGTCAAAGTCCGAAGGCTCGCCGTCTGTCAGCGTCACAAAGATGTCTGGTCGGAACGACTTTAGCGCTGGCTGCAGCAGGCCATACACCTCTGCAAGGGGCGTTCCGCCCACCGCCTTTATCTGCGCCAGCCGGCGCGCGCACACCAGCGACCACTTGACATTCGGCGGCTTGACGACCCAGGCCTTGACCTGCCGGCTCTCTGTGGAAAATGCGTAGACGGCAAATTTCACGCCGAGGTAGCTCAGCGCCTCGCAGAGCGCGATGGTCGCCTGCTTGTATTCCAGCTCGACATCGGCGATGCTGCTTGAATGATCCAGCAGCAGCACGACCTTTGTCTTTATCGACAGCTTTACGTCTGACAGGAACGGCTTGGGCAACGACTCTGCCAGCGCCTCGACGTCGAGCTCGTCGCCAGAGTCGTCATGCACCTCTTTCCAGCCCGTCTTCCAGGCGCGGAACGCGGCCTTTACCTTTTGTATGAGGTCGAGGTCGTAAAGGCGCGCCTCGTCGATGTCCATGCGCTCCGGCACGCTCAGCCCAAAGTTCTCTAGGCTGTCGTAGCCCTTGTTCTCGGTCTTTTTGCTCTCCTTGACGAGCGTCTCAAACTCGTGTGCCACGTCGTTGCCCTCATAGATCTCTTGCGCCTTTTCTTCAGAATCCTTTTCCTTCTTTCGTGACTTGACCACCTTCTCTATGTGCTTCAAGAGATCGCTCTGGGTCAGCGACGCGCCCGCCCTTGTGTGGGGCGCAAGCACCGGTATCGACACGAGCGGGTCCAGCTCTAGAATCTTTATCAGCTTGGGGACGTGCTGCTCCATCCACTCGGTGCCATGATCGCTTGCTACCGCCTCCTGTACCAGCTCGTTTGCATAGTCGGTGGCCTTTTGCACCTTTTCCATCTCGCCTCCAAAGAGCTCGCCCTTGACGTAGCCGGTCAAAAAGTACTGCGAAAACGCCTCAGCTATCTTGTACCGACCGTAGATGGAGTTCAGCAGCTGGCGCGACATCCACGATATGCCTTCGTTGAACAAGAGCTCGCGCTCCATGCCCTCCCAGCTCTGCAGGCCGAGGATCTCGACCCTCTTTGTTTCAATGGTGTTGAGGAGAAAGCCAAATGCATGCTCGTTAGAGAGCACCTTGCCAGAGTGGCGCATGCGCATCGACTCGTACCACAGGGCGACGCGCCACTGCCTGTATTTTTGAAAGTCCGTGCCGAGGTAATAGGCAAGCGACGGGAGCGTTATCTGGCTCTTGTCCGGCTTTGTCGCCGGCGACTTTTCCGGCGCGATGGCGATGGTAACTTTGTTGTTGCCTGACCACCGGCGGGCAAGGAACGTGGCGATGTCGAGCAGTACGTCGTTGCGCATGATTGCCGCAGACATATTACCTGTCGCCAAAAATTGATGTTATCATGTCCATCACTTTTTGGTACTCGACCTGGCCCCACTGGTCGTAGGCGTTTGCGTAAACGACCTCTGCAGCCTGCCTCGCCGGCATGCCGGCTAAAAGCATCTTGGCAAAGGCAATGGTCTCGCGCAGCGACGGGCTGTAGTACAGCTCTTCAACTGCCGCCGCGTCGCGCAGGCTCTTTGCCAGCTGTATGGCGTGCTTGACGTCTCTGATTTTAGAGTCGTCGAGTGCGGCGTGGCGCTTTACGATTTCAAGCTCCAGGTCCTCCGGCGGGTAGTCGAGCCTCATGCGCACCGGGAACCTGCTCAGCAGCTGCGGCGGCAGCTCTTTAGTGCCTACGTGCGACAGCGGGTTTATGGTGGCGATGGCGAGCCAGTCCGGCGACGCCTTTACGACCTGGCCCTCTGCTTCCTTTAGCACAAGCTGGCGCCTGTCGTCGAGCGCCTCGTCGAGCCTCAGCAATACGTCAGCTTCTGCGGCGTTCAACTCGTCGAGATAGAGCATGGTGCCGGTGCGCATCGATTTTACCAGCACGCCTTCGACAAAGCTTATCTGCCCCTTTTCTATGGTGCGGGTGCCGACAAGGTGCGACTCGCGGGTGCGCAGCGAAAAGTTGACCGAATGCAGCTCTTTTTTCATCTTGGATGCAAACTTGCGCACTAGCGTCGTCTTGCCGGTCCCCTTGGGGCCTATGATTAACACAAACAGGCCGGATTTGTAGGCCTTTTCCAGCACGTCAAGGGCGTTGTTCCAGTCAAGGTAAACGACCTCGTCGTGGCTGTCCAGTTCCGTTGTCGCCATCTGTGCACTATAGCTGCCTCAAAGGTATTTGAGCGTTTAAGCCACTCTGTGCGATACTGGTGACTCGCAGATTTCCACCCGAAAGGCGGGTTGCCAATTTCAGGTGGCGATATAGTAAACCCCTTGATTTTTCGGATTTTACGTTAATCGAGGTGACGAAAGAACCAGTTGGCCGGCACCTTTACAAGAATTGCTTTTGGACAGGCAAATGTCGCATAATTTTAGCGCGTAACAAAGCGCCGGCTTTGAGCTGTGCCATCGACTGTCATAATTCTGAACGGAATACTCCATTACTGAATTTTTTCGCTAATTTGATATCGAGCCGCGATCATCAGATGGTCAATCAGCTATTATCCCATGCTAGCCGCGGCCACGAGCAATGGAACATTCTGGCAAGGACGCTAGAAATTTGAAAAAAACAGCGGCCGTTTTTCTGGCCACAGCCATGCTCGGCTCGGTTCTGGCCACGTCAATCTTTGCTCTTGGGACAAGAAACGCCTATGCGCATGATTGTCCGGCTGAAGGTTGCGCAGATGGAAGGATGACAGGCGGCGGCAGACTTGCAGGCGACATGATTGTCACACATGGCTTTGAGCTGCATTGCGGCATTGACGACAGACCCAACAATCTAGAGATCAACTGGGATGGCGGCAATCGCTTCCACCTAGATGGCGAAAGTCTGACAAACATCAAATGCATTGACGACCCCCCAATACAGCCCCAGCCACCAAAGGCACCCTTTGACAGGTACGAAGCAGATGGATTTGGATCGTACAACGGCGTGGCAGGCTACCAGATTCACTTTGAATTTACGGATGCAGGAGAGCCGGGTACAGGAGATACTGCGTTCATCGTAATACACGGGGGTTCGCCAGACACAACAGTCTTGATCGCCAACGCGTTCCTTGAAAACGGAAACCATCAGGCCCACAAAGCGAACAAGTAGTGGGAATCATCCTCCCCCGCCTTTTTTCTTTTCTTCAAGTCCTGATACGGGCATTCAGGTGCCTTTTCATTATACGCTTGCACATGTGTGTAAAAGACAATCATTTGCTTTATGTGAAACGTCATATTTTTTCTTGTGCTCAGAGGGGATTACCTAATTCTGCCCTAAGCGTTTACCATCGTCTGTTACTGATGATTCTTTATGTTCACGGACGGAAACAGCGCCCTTGGCTTGCATTGAATGCTATGCTTCCTCCGCCAGGAGCATTGGAGTTTATGCAGCCTGCCGCTTCTGCAGATGGTGCACTTACCATGCCTATTGCTATCACCCCTAACATGCCTACCGCCGCTATCATTGCCAGTGCGATCAACGTTGCGTCTCTCAATGCCATCGAAAGATGCGCTGTCTCTAATAACAAATGCGTAATGGCAATCCGGAACTGAATGACGGCTGTGCCCTTGTAATCAGTTGGTCTAATTCTGGCCTTGTTAATTAGGGATTCTCGTGCGTAAAAGGCGCGCATTCTTTAATGTGCGATTATAGTCAATCCACGTAAAACGCCAAAAATGCGGGACGTTATCTATACCCCACAGATGTTCTGGGAACCGGTGAAATTGAACCGCCATTAAGAAACAAAGAAGGAAGAAGAGAAGCTTCTCTTCTTCCCTCACACTTTCTTTACTTCACTTTACAGCGTTCTACTTCCGCATCGGATATGCTACTTCAACTTGAAGAACCCTACAATTATTGAGCCGTCTAATGACGTCATTTTAGCTTCCCAGCATGTGCCTGCCTGCCCTGTTGGTGTCTTCCAGTTTGCTATGAACTGCCCTGACGTACTGTCATATCTCAACGCGGTGTTGCCAGTGGTTGTTAGCTCTACATCGTCCGTCATTGCTGTATTGATGTTGCTGCAGCTTATCTTCTTCTGGGTAAAGGATGAGATATCTGATATGCTCGTCTTTTCTGCTGTACCTGCAAACACCTCAAATTTCATTGGAACAGTCTGTCCACCCTTTACAGTGTTCAGGACGGTTCCCATATCTACCGGCTGATAAAAGCCACGTAGCGTCCATGCCTTGATGGTGTAGGAAATGCTAGTTGTTGCGACATTCCCGGCTTTGTCCGTAGCTTTAGCTGATATGGTATGTTCACCGACATTTCCATTATTTGGCACCATTGTTAGGATGCAGCTGTCCATCCCGGATAAGCCATCCGCAGCGTTGCAAACGGCTGCAGGGATTGAATCTCCCCAGATGAACTCTGCGCCACTAGCAATACCAGAAATCGACACGGACGGTGCCGTCTTGTCTATTGAAATTCCAGATACACTGTCGCTGGCACTGTTGCCCGCCTTATCTGTAAAAGCAATATCTCCAGTAGTCTGTCCAGAACCCTCCAATGTAAACACCATATCCTGCGTGGAAGCACCATCTATGCCCGAAAGTGTTTCAGATGCTTCAAAGCGGACAATAACATCAGCATTATGCCACCCGTTAGAATTGGCGTCGGGAATGATTGTGTGAGTGATTGTTGGCGCAGTGAGGTCTATGTTGATGCCGCCAACCATGTTAGAAGCAGAGTTATTTGCCTTATCTGTTGCTAGACCTGTTACGGACTGTCCTGCGCCTTCATCGCCGAGGGTCATAGAGCCTGTGCATGAGTCGACCCCGGACAGCGCATCATCGCATATGAAACTCACTTCCACTGCACCGTTATTCCATCCATAGCTGTTGGCTACTGGGCTTCTACTGGCCGTGATTATTGGAGCCGTCTTGTCGATACTAATATTTCCAACCGTGACGCCAGCAGTGTTATCAGCCCTGTCTTCTGCTGTGCCTGTTACAGATTGATCCGCACCCTCAGTACTCAGAGTCACAGGCAAGGTGCACGATCTGATACCTGCCAGTACATCTGCGCATGTAAAGC